>JAFMJY010000037.1 GCA_017853245.1 Burkholderiales bacterium
ACACCGTCTCCCAGGCCGACTGGTGCTTCGCCATGATCACCACGGGGTGCGAGGGAACGTGCTCCGCGCCACGCACGCGGTAGCCGAGGCCACAGCTCAGCTGCACCCAACCCACCGTCCACCTCGCCCACTCGCGCGCGAGCCAGTGCGCCGCCTGACGGCTGAACAACCCGGATAGCGGAACGAGAAACCCGAAAACGATGGTGTATGCCACCGCGACCACGAGGAATAACGCCGAGCGGAGCGCCGTCATCGATCCTCGGCGACAAGGTGTCGCGCTGCCTCGGCCAAGTCGGCGAATACCGGGGTGCCTCGGGCGAGCGCAGGGTCCTTGCGCGTGCGGGGGCCCTTCCCGGTCATGACCAGGATGGGGCGAGCGCCCGCGCTCGCCGCGGCCTCGATGTCCCGGATGGCGTCACCGATGGCGGGCACGCCGTTCAACTCCGTATGGAAGCGCGAGGCGATGGCATGAAAGAGCCCGGCCTTGGGCTTGCGACAGTCGCAGCCGTCGGCGTCCGTGTGGGGACAAAAGAACAGCGCGTCGATGCGGCCGCCGACCCGAAACAGCATGTCCATCATCTTCGCGTTCATGGCATTGAAGGTGGCCATGTCGAAAAGGCCGCGGCCCAACCCCGACTGGTTGGTGGCGACCGCCACCCGAAAACCGTTCTGGTTGAGGAGGGCGATCGCCTCGAGAGACCCGGGGATCGGCTGCCATTCCGCAGGCGACTTGATGTAGCGGTCGCTGTCCACGTTGATGACACCATCGCGATCGAGAATGACGAGCTTCACGCGCAGGACCCTCAGGCTGCCAGGCGGGAAATATCGGCAACCGAGTTGAGCAGCCGCTCGAGAGAGGTGAGCAGCGCGAGCCGGTTGGAACGCACGGCGAGGTCCTCTGCGTTCACGAGCACCTTGTCGAAGAAAGCGTCGACGTCCGCACGCAGGCCCGCCAACGACTTGAGGGCCGCGGTGAAATCGCCACGGGCGACGTCACGGTCGATACGGGGGGCAAGGGCGCCGAGTGTGGCGTGCAGGCGCCGCTCTTCCTCCTGCACGAGCAGTCCCGGGTCGACGCTTGTCGAGCGGCCGGACTTCTCGAGGATATTCTTTACGCGCTTGTTGGCCGCTGCGAGCGCCCCGGCTTCCGGAAGGACGGCAAAGGCGGCCACCGCCTCGAGGCGGGCGGCGAGCTGGCCGAAGCGTCGGGGCCGCTGGCACACGACCGCCTCGACCTGGTTGGTCGAGTAGCCTTGCTCGCGCAGATAGCCGCGCAACCGCTCGTAGACGAATTCCTCCAGGGGTTCCGCCTTGGACCCGGCGAAGGGCTCGCAGGCTGCCGACACGAGCTCGCGAAAGTCCATCTCCACGTTGCGCTCCGCCAGGATGCGCACGACGCCAAGCGCGGCACGCCGAAGCGCATAGGGGTCACGGTCGCCCGTCGGCACCTCGCCGAGGGAGAAGAGGCCCGCCATGGCGTCGAGGCGGTCGGCGAGCGCCACCGCGATACTCACGTCGCCATCGGGCAGCTGGTCGCCCGCGAAGCGCGGCCAATAATGCTGCTCGATGGCGCGGACGACCGCGGGCTCCTCGTCGTTCGCCTGTGCGTAGTACTTGCCCATCACCCCCTGGAGCTCGGGAAACTCCCCGACCATCAGCGTGACGAGGTCTGCCTTGGCGAGCATCGCCGCCCGGTCTGCCCACGGCGCACCCGTGGCGCCGCGTGGAAGCGCGCCCTGAATGCGCACGGCGAGCTTGCGCAGCCGATCGACCCGCTCGAGCTGGGTGCCGAGCTTGCGGTGATAGACGACGTCGGCAAGCTTGCCCACGCGCTCGGCAAGCGGCGTCTTGCGATCCGTCTCGAAAAAGAAGCGCGCATCGGCAAGCCGCGGCCGAATCACACGCTCGTTGCCACCGATGATGCGGGAGGGGTCCTTCGGCGCCAGGTTCGACACGATCAGGAAACGCTCGAGCAGGCGGCCCTCCCCATCAAACAACGGGAAATACTTCTGGTTCTGCCGCATGGTGAGGATCAGGCATTCCTGCGGCACGGAGAGGAATGCCGTCTCGAAGCGGCCGACGTAAACCACCGGCCACTCCACCAGCGCCGTGACTTCGTCCAGCAGCGCGTCGCGCTCCGCGTCCGGGCCGAGGGAAGCCTGCTCGGCTGCCGCCGCCCCCGCGAGGGCCTGCGCAATGGCCGCGCGACGATCGGCAAACGAGGCGACCACCGCGCCTTCCGATTTCAATCGGCCGGCGTACTCGCCTGCGGAGGCAAGCGCAATCTCGCTCGCACCCTCGAAGCGGTGCCCGCGCGTGACGCGGCCCGCGGCCAGGCCGAGCGCCGAGACCGGCACCACGTCGGAGCCATGCAACGCGACCAACCCGTGCGCCGGGCGCACGAATTGCACTGTCGTGTCCCCGTCTGACAGCTGGTAGGACATCACTTTGGGGATGGGGAGCGCCGCGAGCGCCTCGTCGAGCGCCTGCTGAAGGCCGTCTGCCAGGGGGGCCGAAGGAGACTGCGCCTGGGCAAAGAGCGTTTCCGCCTTGCCATCCATGCGCCTCGTAACGCGCGACGGGTCGATGCCCGCAAGCCCCGCCGCCGCGAGCTTCTTCACCAGCGCGGGCGTTGGCGCGCCGTCAGCCGCGAGGCCAACACTCACGGGCATGAGCTTCACCTCGACCGTCTTGGGAGCGGTCGCAGGAAGCGCTGAAGACAGGAGTACCGCAAGCCGGCGCGGGGTGGCGAAACCTTCACCAGTCGCGCCTTCCGGAAGAAAGCCGCGCTTGCGCAAGCCCGCCTCGATGCCACCCGCGAACGCCTCACCCAGCCGGGGAAGCGCCTTCGGCGGCAACTCCTCGGTCAGGAGCTCGACCAGCAGCGGAGCGCTCATGCAGGCGCCTCGGCCCGCTCGAGCATCGGGAAGCCCAGCCGCTCGCGCGCGTCGACATACGACTGCGCCGAGGCGCGCGCAAGGTTGCGGATGCGCCCGATGTAGGCCGCTCGCTCCGTCACGGATATGGCGCCGCGTGCGTCGAGCAAGTTGAACGTGTGCGCCGCCTTGAGCACTTGCTCGTAGGCCGGCAGGGGCAGGCTTGCCTCGACCAGGCGACGGGCGGCGCTCTCATGGTCCGCAAAGTGCCGGAACAGCGTCTCCACATCGGCGTGCTCGAAGTTGTAGGTGGACTGCTCGACTTCGTTCTGGTGATAGACGTCGCGATAGGTCAGCGGGCGGTGGCCGTTCGGTCGGTGCGCCCAGGTCAGGTCGAAGACGTTGTCGACGCCTTGCAGGTACATCGCCAGGCGCTCGAGTCCGTAGGTGATCTCGCCAGTGATGGGCTTGCAGTCGATGCCGCCCACCTGCTGGAAGTAGGTGAACTGGGTGATTTCCATGCCATTCATCCAGACTTCCCACCCCAGGCCCCAGGCGCCCAGGGTGGGGTTTTCCCAGTCATCCTCGACGAAGCGCACGTCGTTGGCCTTCAGGTCGAACCCGAGAGCCTCGAGGGAGCCCAGGTACAGGTCGAGAATGTCAGGGGGCGATGGCTTGAGCACCACCTGAAATTGATAGTAGTGCTGCAAGCGGTTGGGGTTTTCGCCGTAGCGGCCGTCGCGCGGCCGTCTCGAGGGCTGCACGTAGGCGGCGCGCCAGGGCTCCGGCCCAAGTGAGCGAAGGAAGGTGGCGACATGGGACGTGCCCGCGCCAACCTCCATGTCGAAGGGCTGGACGACGGCGCAGCCGAGGCCGCCCCAGTAGGACTGGAGCCGGAAAATGATGTCTTGAAAAGTTAACATGCGCAGACTCAGTACTTGCCGCATTTTACGGGGCGGCGGGTATCGCCGTCCAAACTGGCAAAGTCACCTGCCATCCCATACATGCCCAACGATTTCTCACGAGGCCAGTCCGCTCCAAGCCCGGGGAATGATCCCGACGACGACCACCTGATGCAGGCGCTTCAAGCGCATCAGGCGGGTAGGCTGGATGAGGCCATCGCTCTTTATCGGAAAGCCTTGGCTCGGGCTCCGCGGCATCCAGACGCCAACCACAATCTTGCGATTGCCTTGATTCAGGGGGGGCGCCCGCCGTCGGAAGCCCTTCCCTTCTTCAAAACCGCCTGGGCCGAAGATCCTACGAATCCCCAATACGGGGTGAGCTTGCTGCGGGCCTTGATGTTGAGTGGGGCGCACGGCGAGGCCCGGCGTGTTTTTGATGCGGCTTCAAGGCGTCGCGTCGTTTTGCCCGACCCCAGTGTCTTCAAGCCCCAGGCGGCTACGGCCGCGCCCGAGGTTCCCGAGCACGCAAAGGCAAGCCTGGATCGCGACCTATCCTCGGCCAAGGCAAGGGGGGATCAGCGCGCGCTGAGGGACGTCGCGCAGGCCATTACGCACAGCCACCCCGGTTACGCCCCCGCGTGGGTGGCGTTGGCCACTGCGCATGAGCACGAGGGGGCTATCCCCGAGGCTCTTTCCTCAATCCGGCGCGCCATCTCGCTGGGCACACAGGACCCAGGAACGATCCTCCTCGCGGCGAAACTGGCGTTTCGTGCCGGCCTCATCGGCGAGGCGATCCGTTCCTACCAGGCTGCAGAGCGCCGCTGGCCGGGTGACGCAAGCATCCAGATCGGCCTCTCCCAATGCCGTCTCGCCAACCATCAACACGCGGAGGCAGAGCAGGCTGCGCGGCAGGCGGTGGCGCTGCAGCCTGCGAACCCTGGGTCGTGGTCTTGCCTGGCTGAAGCATTGTGGGCGCGGGGAGACAGGGATGGAGCCAAGAACGCGCTTAGAGAGGCTTTGAAGCAGGATCCCGACCTCAAAAAGGAATTCGCCCTCCTGGGCCAGGTTCTGATGGACTCGGGGGAGTGGGACGAGGCCGAAGTGCTCTGCAGAGCCACGCTCGCCCGAAATCCCTCGCGACTTGATGCCCTTTACACACTTGGCACGCTCATGCTGGCCCAAGGGCACGCGGCAGAGGCCGAGTCCTGCTATCGCCAGGTTAGGCAACAAGACCCGCTCAACTTTGCCGCCCGATCGTCCCTGCTATTTACACAAAACTACCTTGAGAACGCGTCATCCCAGCAGCGCCTTAACGAGGCTCGTCTGTTCGGACACGATGCCGCCGTACGGGCGAGGCCCCCGCTACCACCTTGGCAGGGCGACGAAAATCCCCCGCGACTGCGAGTCGGGCTGTTGTCGGGTGACCTTCGATTTCACCCGGTTGGGTATTTTCTGGAGGGGTTGCTGCAAAGCAGCCGGGGATCGGGAGTGGACTGGGTGGGTTTTTCCTCGTGCCCCTATCTGGACGAAACCAGCGACCGCCTCCGCGCCGCGATGCAGGGATGGCACAACCTCAATGGCCTGTCGGACCTGGATGCTGCAAAACGAATTCGCGACGAGGGCGTACATGTCCTGATCGACCTATCGGGACACACCGTGTTTAACAGGCTGCCTGTGCTGGCCTGGAAACCCGCCCCGGTGCAAGTCTCGTGGCTGGGCTACTTCGCTACTACTGGCATGGCAGCAATCGACTATGTGTTGGCAGACGAAGTCTGCGTACCCCCAACAGCCGAAGGTGATTTCGTCGAACACATTTGGCGACTGCCGACCCGCCTTTGTTTCACCCCACCTGCCTGGGCGCCGGAACCAAAGTCCGGCCCGCTTGAGTCCAGTGGAGTCATCACCTTCGGATGCTTTCAGGCCCATCCCAAAATCAACGACCGAGTCCTGGCGCTTTGGGGTCGTATCCTCGAGAGCCGCCCCAGAAGTCGACTTCGGATACAGAACGCAAACCTCGACTCCCAGGACAGGCAACGCGCCTTCGAGAATCGCCTCGAACGGGCTGGTATCCCCTTGGATCGCGTCGACCTCAGGGGCGCAAGTTCACGAATGCAGTATCTATCCGACCTCAATGCAGTGGATATCCTGCTCGATACGTTTCCCTACCCCGGCGGAACGACGACCTGCGAGGGGTTGTGGATGGGGGTGCCCACCGTGACATTGGCGGGCTCAACGATGCTCGCCCGCCAGGGAGCATCAATGCTCTCTGCGGCGGGCCTGCCAGATTGGATAGCCGATTCCGAGGAGGGCTACGTCTCGATTGCTCTGGCAAAGTCCAGGGCGGGCGAGGAGCTCTCTGAGCTCCGCAGACGGCTCCGTAGCCGCCTGATGAATAGCCGACTGTTCAACGCCGAACTGTTTTCCCGCGATCTGGTGGAGGCGCTCTGGGGGATGTGGGCCGCTTGCCGAGACGAAGGCAAGCGCCCACGATAGCCAAGGCGATCAGCAGCAGGGTAGCGCCGTTCCCCCACCTGACATACGGAGTTTCGCCCAATCGGGGGACCGGGCTGGCTGCGAGGGCAGCCATCGTGAACTGCGGCAGCGACGAAACCACCCGCCCCGTCTCGTCAATCGCGGCCGTCACGCCCGTGTTGGTCGAACGCAGCATCCAGCGCCCCGTCTCCAGGGCCCGCATCTGCGAAAACTGGAGGTGCTGGTCGGCGGCCAACGAGCGGCCGAACCATGCGTCATTCGAGACATTGAGGAGCAGGCTCGCCTGGGGCAATTGAGAGGCCAGCTCCTCGCCGAAGATGTCTTCGTAGCAGATCGCCACCGCCCACTGGGCACCGCCTGCTGCGAGTGGTGGCTGATCCGGCGCGCCCGCAACGAAATCCGTGAGCGGGATCTGCAGCACCGCAAGCACCCAGCGAAAGCCGGGCGGAATGAACTCGCCGAACGGGACGAGGTGCCGCTTTCGATAGGCTGCCGCACCGGGCTGCGTCACATCGACGACGCTGTTGAAATACCTCGACTCACGGCCGACAAATACCCGCTCCACCGTGCCGATGAGCACCGTCTTGCCCGCTCTCTCGGCGTGCGATCGTATGGCCTCGAGGTAACCGGTCGGCAGCGAGTCCAGGAACGTGGGCAGCGCCGTCTCAGGCAGCACCACCACCCGAGCATCGCTGCGCACGATGAGGTTCAGGTAATCACGGAGCGTTTCGTCGCGGACCTCGGGGAGCCACTTGCGATCCTGCGGGACGTTGCCCTGCAGGAGCGCCACACTGAGGGGTGCGCCAGCCGGCTGGGTGAAGGACGCCAGCCGCAATGCGCCACCCCCTGCGAGCCAGAGAACAAACGCCACCCCAAACAGCACCCGCGCGCGAGACCGTCGCGGCGCCAGCGCAAAGGAAGCCACCAGCCCTGCAGCAACAGCCGTCGCCAGCGAAACACCATAAGCGCCCACCAACGGCGCCCAGCCAGCCAATAGCCCATAGGGCACCTGCGAGTAGCCCGTCACGAGCCAGGGGAAGCCCGAAAAAAGCCAACCGCGTACCCACTCGAGCAGGACAAAGGCCGCGGGCATGGCGAGGAGAACCGCCGCCGTGCCCGGACATGGCGCCAATCGCTTGACGAGCCACCCGGCCGCCGCGGGAAAAAGCGCGAGGTAGGCGCAAAAAAGAAGGGTGGCGAGACCCGCCAACAGCGCGGGCATGTGCCCGTAAACGTGGAGGCTCACGTAGACCCACGACACTCCGGCGAGAAAGAGCCCGAGGCCGAATGCAAAGCCCGTCAGCGCAGCCTGCCGCGGGCTCTCGCACCGCGACCACAGGAGAAAGAGGACGGCGAGCGCCGCGATGGGCACCGGCCAGGCGTAGAACGGCGCGAACCCCAGCACGGCCGCTGCGCCGGCGAGCGCCGCGAGGCCGGCCCGCCGCCAGGCGAACGGCCGCCCAACGGCTGGCACCGTCACGCCTCTTTGGCCGGCGAGGCTGGCGAGCGACGCTCGACGAGCAGGGTGTGGATCTTGCGGCTGTCGGCGCGAATGACCTGCAATGCCATGCCGTCGATCAGCACCGACTCGCCGCGCTTGGGCATGCGGCCGAACCGAGCGAGAACCAACCCGCCAACGGTGTCGTGATCGTGGTCCGGGAACGCCGTGTCGAAGTGCGCGTTGAAGTCGCCGATTTCAGTCACTGCCTTGACGCGAAACCGCCCGTTACGGTCGGCGAGGATGTTGTCCTCGGTTTCGTCGAAATCGAACTCGTCCTCAATGTCGCCGATGATCTGCTCGATGACGTCCTCGATGGTCACCAGGCCCGCCACCCCGCCGTACTCGTCGACCACGATCGCAATGTGGTTGCGGTTTGCGCGAAACTCCTTCAACAGCACGTTCAGCCGCTTGGACTCCGGCACGAACACCGCGGGCCGCAACATGTCGCGGAAATCGAAAGACTCCTCGGCGTAGAAGCGCAGCAGGTCCTTGGCAAGCAGGATGCCGATGACATTGTCCCGATTGCCCTCGTAGACAGGAAAGCGCGAGTGCGCCGTTTCGATGACGAAAGGCACGAAGTCTTCCGGCGCCTGCTCGACATCAATCATGTCCATCTGCGAGCGGGGAATCATGACGTCGGCCACCCGCGTCTCCGAGACCTGAAGGACGCCCTCGATCATCGATAGCGCGTCACCGTCGAGAATGTGGCGCTCGAAGGCTGAGTGCAGCAGGCCCACGAGCTGCTGGCGATCCTCGGGCTCCCGCAACATGAGCTGCGACAGGCGCTCGAGCAGGCTCGGCTTGGCGGTTTCGTCCATGGAAGTCGATTTACTCTAGCAGAGGGCGCCCGTACGGCTCCGCGGCGCGGGGCCATACGGGTCCGGAAACCCCAGCCGCCTGAGGATTTCACGCTCTCGCCGCTCCATGCGCCCCGCCTCGGCGGGCGAGCGCTCATGATCCCAGCCCTGCAGGTGCAGCAACGCATGCACGACCAGGTGGGCATGGTGGGCCTCCACCGCCTTGCCCTGCTCACGTGCCTCTCGCGCCACCACCGGCGCACAAATCGCGACGTCACCGGCAAGGGCACCGCCCGGCAAGGCGCCCAGAATCCAGGTGAGCACGTTGGTGGCGTACGCCCGGCCCCGGTGATCCCGGTTGAGGCCGCGCGCCTCGCGATCGGCCACGTACCGGATCGTCACCTGCGCGTCATGCCGAAGCGCCGCCCTCGCCCAGCGTCGCAAAGTCGCGTCGGCAGGAATGTGGCGAGCCCGGGAAGCCCGCTGCACCGTGAGGCGCAGGCGTGGCGCTGTCATTTCTTCTTCGACCCGTGTCGCTCGTAGGCGTCCACGATCGCCTGCACGAGCGGGTGACGCACCACGTCCTCGGACTGAAACACCGTGAACGCAATACCGCGCACGTCGGAGAGCACGTTGCGTGCGTCCACGAGGCCCGACGAGTGCCCGCGCGGAAGGTCGATCTGCGTGACGTCGCCCGTGACCACGGCGCGGGAGCCGAAGCCGATGCGGGTAAGGAACATCTTCATCTGCTCAGGCGTGGTGTTCTGCGCCTCATCCAGGATCACGAAGGCGTGGTTGAGCGTGCGCCCGCGCATGAACGCAAGCGGCGCCACCTCGATGGCGCCGCGCTCGAAGAGCCGGCTCACCTTGTCGTACCCCATCAGGTCATAGAGCGCATCGTAGAGCGGGCGCAGGTAAGGGTCGACTTTCTGCGCGAGGTCCCCGGGCAGGAATCCCAGCTTCTCGCCTGCTTCCACCGCCGGGCGCGTCAGCACAATCCGCTTGACCGCGTCGCGCTCGAAGGCATCCACCGCGGCAGCCACGGCAAGGAAGGTCTTGCCGGTGCCTGCAGGGCCCACGCCAAAGGTGATGTCGTGAGCCTGCATCTGCTTCAGGTACTGCGCCTGGCGGGGCGTGCGAGCGGAGAGCTCCGAGCGGCGAGGCAGCTTAAGCGCCACCTCAACCGAGGTTCCGGGCGGAATCCGCGCGATCTCCACCAATCCCAACTGGATATCCTCAACCGAGAGGTCGCGCGCCGCCAAATCGTAGAAACGGCGCAACGCAGCGGAGGCAAGCCCGATGTTGCCAGGCTCGCCCGTGACCGTGAAACGCTCCGCCCGGCGGGCGATTGAGACGTCAAAGGCCGTCTCGATCTGCCGCAGGTTTTCATCCAGCGAGCCGCAGAGCATGGCCAGCCGGCTGTTATCGACCGGCGTGAACTGTACTTCCTGCGTCTGCGGCTTCACAGCGCCTTCACACCCCCGCGCGCTGCAGCGAGGCCTTCAGCGTCTCTTCGAGCGTGTTGAGGCTGTCGGAGTAGTGCGCGCGCGCCTCCTTCGACAGGCCTGGCTTCGCCCGCGCTTCGCGCAGCAATGCGGCGAGCGACCGCGCGTTTTCGCGCATCAGCGCCCGCGCATCCGGCGGCAGCGTCGGCGTGGGCTTCACGATCGCGGTAGCCATGCGACGCAGGTGCTCGCGCTGGAGGTTGCGGCGCATCAGCGCGGGCTCCTGCCCGGTGCGCGCCTCGCTCCAGATCGCAGCCTGCAGGGTGTCGTACACCTCGGACAGGCGCAGTGCCCGGCCGGGATTCGTCGAGCGCTCGGGCGCTTCGATGAGGCGGGCCGCCACCGGGTCCGACAGGACCTGGTCCAGGATGGACTTCTGGATGCCCAGCACCGAGTTCGATACCGAGACCTCGGGGTTCGCGGGACGGTCGAACTGGTCGATCGCCAGGCGGCCGATGAACTCCGGCTTGAAACGGAAGCTCTCGGCCCGGAAGAAGTCATCGGCGATGAGCTTCAGCGCCTCACGCTGCCGATCGGCCGGGACGGGCTCAAATAGCGCGCGGCCACTGCCCGCACGGTCGCGTCGGGTGGTGACGCCGCCCACGTACTTGGCGGCGAGCGGCGCAACGCGGCTCACGGAGCGGAAGCCGCTCGAGAAGCTGCGCGTCAGGCGCTCGTAGCTGGCGCCATCCTCCAGCTTCATGTCCTGGAGCCGATCCCACAGCTCGCGCGCGAGCTTCATCTGCCGCTTGTAGTAGGCAAGTGGGTCGCTGCCCAGGTCGAAGCGGTTCACGTCCGGGTCGATGCCCACGTACCGGTTGCCGTAGCCCGCGTCCTCGTCGGTGGAGAAGGCAAGCGTGGGCTCGGTCGAGCGGCCAGCGATCTTCGCGAGTGCCGCGGCCTCATCCTTCGGGTCGAACTGGCGGTAGCCGTATTCGATCGCCCAGTAGTCATAGGGCCCGAGCGTGCTCGTGACGTACTCGCCCTGGATCTCGCCGCGCGGCGAGATGTTGAAGGGCGTGTAATCCATCACCGAGGTCGTGATGCCGTTGGCGCGCGTGAAGGCCGGGTCCTGAAGCTGCTTGAGGCTGTAGGCCATGGAAGCGCGGAAGTTGTGCCGCAGCCCGAGGGTGTGGCCCACCTCGTGCATCATCACGTCCTTCACGTAAGCCTGCGCGAGCTTCTCAGCCTCGGGGCTATCCATGTCGATGCCGCGGGCTTCGAGGAGGTCCATCGCGAAGTGCAGCTCCTGCGCCGCGAAGCTTCCGTAGTTGCACGCCAGGAAACCCTTGTGCGCGCGCAGGGGGTCGGCGATCACGTCGGCGTTCGGGTCAACGAGCAGCGGGCGGCCGAGGTCCTCAGTGACGAGGCGGCGCGCGCCGCGGGCGAAGACGTCCGAGAAGCCAATGTCGGCGTCGAGAATCTCACCCGTGCGCGGGTCCTTGTGGGAGGGGCCAATGGCAAATCCCACGTCCGAGCCTGTGAACCAGCGGATCGACGCGTGGCGCGCGTCCATGGTGTCGAAGTCATCCTGTGGCGTCTGCTGCTTGACGACGAGGGCATTCTTGAAGCCGGCCTTCTCGAAGGCCTTGTTCCATTCCAGCACGCCGTCGGCAACGCTCTGGCGATACTTCTCCGGAATGTTCTTGTCGAGCCAGAAGACGATGGGCTCCTTAGGCTCCGAGACGGCGGCGGCGGGGTCTTTCTTCTCCAGGCGCCAGCGGCTCACGAAATGCGTCTTGGTCTTCACGGCAACGTCGTCCGTGTAATCGACACGGGCAGTCGTGAAGTAGCCCACGCGCTCATCGGCCTTGCGAGTCCGCATCGGCTCGGCCGGAAGCTTCGCAAAGCTGTACTGGAAGCCCACGAAGAGGCTGCGCGGGTCCGGCGTGGCGCGCGGCGGCGGCGGGGTTGGCACCGGCGAGGGCGTGAGCGGCGGCGCGGAGAGCTTCGGCACGGCGTAATGCGCGTTCACCTGGATGCCCGTGAGGTGCTCGGTGTTGGTGACGCGGGAGATGCTGGTGTTTCGCGTGTCGAGCGCGAAGGGCATGCGGAAAGCCGCCTCCAGGCGCGTGAGGTAACCCGGGATGTCAGTAAAGAGCATCGCGTTCGCCTCGACGATCACCGCCTTGTTTTCCGGGCTCGGGAGTGAGGCGACCGGGGCGCTGGCCATGAGGCTGTCGGAGAAGGACTCGGACACGAACTGAGCCTGGGGCGTGCCCTCCTTGGCAAAGAACTCCGCGTTCTTGGCAATCAGCTGCACCTGGTTGCCGATTTTCCTGAACACCACCAGCTCCGAGCCGCCCATCTGGCTGCCGTAGAGGCCGCGCTCGCCGATCGAACGGGGGATGTTGTAGGAAAAGAAGAATGGCTTGTCGAACTGATCCGGGCGGATTTCGATCCAGACCTTCTCATCCTTCTGGTGAAGGGTGAAGTGGCCCGGCATCGCCTTGGCGTCCTTAAGCACGTCCTTGAAAGCCCGCGTGGGCGCACCGGGGACCGCTGCCGCGCCGGCAGGCGGGCCAGCGGGGCGCGCGCCAGGCCCAGCGGGAGGCGCGCCTGCAGGGGGCGTGTCCTGGGCGACGACGAGGCCCACCGCTGCGGCGGCAGCGCAAGCCAGGAGACGGGGCAGACGGGTTTTCATGACTAATCCTCTCTATTGTTATCAGGCGACAAGGTGAATCAAACGGGTTGGGGGGCTGCCGCGGGCACGAGCTCGCCACGCAGGCTGTGCGGCAACGCAGCCGTGACGGTGAGCTCAACGAAGCCGCTGCCGAGATTCGCCGGCCCCGGAAAGTTGATGACGCGGTTGTTGTCCGTGCGCCCCGCCCACTCGGACGGGTTCTTCTTCGCCCTCCCCTCGACGAGCACGCGCTGCACGCTTCCAACCATGGCGCGCGAGTATTCCCCCGCGAATTCCTGGAGCCGTGCCTGCAAGCGCTGCAACCGGGCCAGCTTCACCTCGTGGGGCGTTTCGTCAGAGAGGCTCGCCGCAGGCGTGCCGGGGCGGGGGCTGTAAATGAAGCTGAAAGCGCCGTCGAAGCGAATGTCCTCCACCAGCTTCATCGTCTGCTCGAAATCGGCCTCGGTCTCGCCGGGGAAGCCGACGATGAAATCGCTCGAGAGCGAGATGTCAGGCCGCACGGCGCGCAGCCGACGAATGATCGAGCGGTACTCGAGCGAGGTGTAGTTGCGCTTCATCGCCGCAAGAATGCGGTCCGAGCCCGATTGAACGGGAAGGTGCACCTGCGAGACAAGCTTGGGGATGCGCCCGTGGGCGTCGATAAGGCGTTGCGAGAACTCGAGCGGGTGGGAGGTGGTGTAGCGAATGCGCTCGATGGCACTGAGGCCTGCGACATGTGAGAGCAGCAAGGCGAAGTCCGCAGGCGTGCCGTCGTCAAGCGCGCCTACGTAGGCGTTCACGTTTTGGCCCAGCAAAGTCACCTCTTTTACGCCACGCTCCGCCAGCGCCCGCACCTCCGCCATCACATCCGCGAATGGCCGCGAGACTTCCTCGCCCCGCGTGTAGGGGACGACGCAGAAGCTGCAGTACTTGCTGCAGCCTTCCATGATCGAGACGAACGCGCTGGCCCCTTCGACCCTGGGGGGGGGCAGGTGGTCGAACTTCTCGATTTCAGGAAAGGAGATGTCCACCTGCGGGCGCCCTGTTTGCCGGCGGCCTTCGATCAGGTCCGGAAGGCGGTGCAGGGTTTGCGGGCCGAAGACGACATCCACGAACGGGGCGCGCTGCACGATGGCCTCGCCTTCCTGGCTCGCCACGCAGCCGCCAACCCCGATCAGCACGCCCGGGCGCGCCGCCTTCAGGGGGCGCAGCCGCCCGAGGTCGGCGAAGACTTTCTCTTGCGCCTTCTCGCGCACCGAGCAGGTATTGAGCAGGATGAGATCGGCCTCTTCCGGCCGGTCCGTCTTCTCATAGCCACCGGCCTCGCGAAGCACATCGGCCATCTTGTCCGAGTCGTACTCGTTCATCTGGCACCCGAAGGTGCGAACGTAGACCTTGCGCGCAGAGTCGCTCATCGCCGGGCTACCAGATGCGAACCCGCTCTTCCGGCGGCAGGTAGAGCTTGTCGCCCGGCTTCACGCCAAAGGCGGCGTACCACGCGTCGACATTGCGCACGACGCCATTGACGCGGAACATCGCCGGGCTGTGCGGGCCCACGGTGAGCTGGCTGCGAAGCGCCGCTTCGCGCTGCTGCGCGCGCCACACTTGCGCCCAGGCGAGGAAGAAGCGCTGGTCGCCTGTGAGGCCGCCCAGCACCGGCGCCTCCTTGCCGGCAAGGCTCAAGCGATAGGCCTCGTAAGCCATCTGCAGCCCGCCCAGGTCGCCAATGTTTTCACCGAGCGCGACTCGCCCATTGATGCAGCCTGCGGGGGGTAGGGGGCAGTAACTGTTGTACTGGGCGACCAAGCGATCGGAGCGGTCGCGAAAGCGCTTGCCGTCTTCCGCCGTCCACCAATCGCGCAGCTGGCCCTTGGCATCGTACTTGCGGCCCTGGTCATCAAACCCGTGGCCGATCTCATGGCCGATCACGCCGCCGATGGCCCCGTAATTCACCGCATCGTCCGCAGCCGGGTCAAAGAACGGTGGCTGCAGGATCGCCGCAGGAAAGGCGATCTCGTTGAACGTCGCGTTGTAGTAGGCGTTGACGACCTGCGGCGCCATGCCCCACTCACCGCGATCGGTGGGCTTTCCCAGGCGCTCGCGTTGTCGCTTGGCGGCAAACTCGGACGCGCGCTGCATGTTGCCGGCCAGGTCGTCGCGGCGCACCTCGAGCCCGCTGTAGTCGCGCCACTTCTCCGGGTAGCCTATCTTGGTGTTGAAGCCCGCGAGCTTGGCGTGCGCCTCGCGCTTGGTCTCGGGCCCCATCCAGTCGAGCGCGTCGATACGCTTGGCAAACGCCACCTTGACGTTGGCGACGAGCTTTTCCATTCGGGCCTTGGCATCCGGGGGAAAGTGCCGGGCTACCCAAAGCTCACCGATGCCCTCGCCCATCGCCTGGTTCACCGCCGTCACGGCCTGGCGCCAGCGGGGCGGCATCTCGGGCGTGCCGCGCAGCGTGCGCTCGGCGAACGCAAACCGCTCCTGCGCGAAGGCCTTGCTCAGATAAGGCGCGGCGTCCGCGATCAGGTGAAACGCAAAGTACGCGCGCAGCGTTTCCAGCGGCGCGTCGGCGAGGATCTTTGCCGTTGCCGCGATGGCGGAAGGCTGGCGCACGACGAGCGTCGGGCGGACATCGAGCCCCGTCGCAGCGAGGAAGCGCCTCCAGGGATAGCCCGGCGCCTGCGACTCCAGCTCCGCGATGGTGGTCGGATTGAAGGCCTTGTCGCGGTCGCGGCTCTCGGCGCGCGTCCAGTGCGCGCTCGCGATCGACTTCTCCAGCTCGAATACCGCGCTCGCCTTCGCATCAGCGCCCCCGATGCCAGCGAGGGAGAGCAGCTTTGCGATGTGGGCGACGTACTTCTTGCGGATGTCGGTTGAGCGCGGCTCGTCATTGAAGTAGAAGTCCCGGTCCGGCAGGCCAAGCCCGCCCTGGGAGACCGACACCACATACTGGTTTGCGTCTTTCTCGTCGACGGCTACCCAGAAGCGTATGGGGGTCGGCCCGCCGCGGTTCGCCTTGTGCTCGAGGTACGCGTGCACATCGTCTCGCGACTTGATGGCCTCGAGCCGGTTGAGATCCGGCTCGATGGGCTTGCGCCCGAGCGACTCCACCCGAGCCTCATCAAGGAACGACGCATAGAAGTCCCCCACTTTTCGCTCAACGGCGCCGGGGGCGGCCTTCGAGCGCGCTGCATCTTCCAGGATGGCGCGCGTGCGCTCATCCGATTGCTGGCGCAGCTTCTCGAAGCTGCCGTAGATGGAGCGATCCGCGGGGATGCGGTCCGTGGCGAGCCACTTGCCGCTCGCGTGGCGATGAAAGTCATCGCCCGCGGGGACAGCGGTGTCCATCCATTCAGTTTCGATGCCGAAGGCCCCGAGCTGGGGGCCGGCGGGCTTGCTGCCCGCGCACAAGGCTGGCGGGGGGAGGGCTACGGCGGCAGCGGCCGCGACAAGCAGGGTCGTTATGCGCATGGTCCTCGGTCTCGGAGGTTGATTCCGGGCAGGGATCTTGAAACAACTCGGGCGCTGCCGGAACGAAGCAGCGCCCGAGGGGTGTTGGTGGCGAGTCAGGGATTTGAACCCCGGACCAACGGATTATGATTCCGCTGCTCTAACCACTGAGCTAACTCGCCGGCGAACCGCTTATTTTGGGGATTCGGCGCCCCGGGGTCAAGGAAAGCTCAGACGTTGAAGCGAAAGTGCATCACGTCGCCGTCCTTGACGATGTACTCCTTGCCTTCCAGCCGCATTTTCCCCGCTTCCTTGGCGCCCTGCTCGCCCCCCAGCGCCACGTAATCGTCGAAAGCGATCACCTCGGCGCGAATGAAGCCCTTCTCGAAATCCGTGTGGATGGCGCCCGCCGCCTGCGGCGCTGTCGCTCCCTTGCGAACCGTCCAAGCCCGCACCTCTTTTTCGCCTGCGGTGAAGTAGGTCTGAAGCCCCAATAGGTCGTAAGTGGCCCGAATGAGGCGGTCCAGGCCGGGCTCGGTCATGCCCATGTCGGCGAGGAAAACCTGCTTTTCCTCCCCGTCGAGGTCGGCGATCTCGCTCTCGATCTTGGCGCAGATGGCGACTACCGGCGCGTGCTCCTTCGCCGCGTACTCCCGAACGCGATCGAGCAGGGGGTTGTTCTCGAAGCCCTTCTCGTCGACGTTGGCGACATACAGGGCTGGCTTCGCCGTGATGAGGCACAGGGGCCTGAGCAGCTCGAGCTCCTCCGCGTCGAGGCCCAGCGCACGCACGGGCTTCAATGCATCGAGCCCTTTGTGGACCTTTTCGAGCACCGCGACCAGCTTCGCAGCCTCCTTGTCGCCGGCGCGCGCCGGGCGAATGTGCCGCTCGCGCGCCTTCTCGACACTTGCAAGGTCGGCGAGCGCGAGCTCCGTCTGGATCACCTCGATGTCGGAGAGCGGGTCCACTCGGCCCGCCACGTGCACGACGTTCTCATCCTCGAAGCAGCGAACGACGTTGGCAATCGCCTGGGTTTCCCGGATGTTTGCAAGGAACTGGTTGCCCAGGCCCTCACCCTTCGAGGCGCCCGCCACCAGGCCGGCGATGTCCACGAACTCCACGATGGCCGGGACGACCTTTTGCGGCTTGGCGATGTCGGTGAGCCTGGCCAGGCGCGGGTCCGGCACTTCCACGACGCCGACGTTGGGCTCGATGGTGCAGAAGGGATAGTTTTCCGCGGCGATGCCCGCCTTGGTGAGGGCGTTGAAGAGCGTGGACTTGCCGACGTTGGGCAGGCCGACGATGCCGCATTGCAAAGTCATGGTGTGTCCTTGTCTGGGCCAGCCGCCGGCGTCGCAGGCTTCGGCACGGTGTGCAACCACGTCATGGCGTCGTTCAAGCGCCCGCTCGCCAATCGCGGCAGCAGGCCGAGGCTGCGGTCGAGCGCCTCGTCGAT
Organism: Burkholderiales bacterium; assembly: GCA_017853245.1. Classification (GTDB taxonomy): domain Bacteria; phylum Pseudomonadota; class Gammaproteobacteria; order Burkholderiales; family Usitatibacteraceae; genus FEB-7. Next base: position 17,604 of record JAFMJY010000037.1, read on the forward strand.
GGCAACCTGTTCCTCGCGCCGTGCTTCGTGCAGCACGAAGTCGGCAACTTCATCCTTGTGGCCCGGGTGGCCGATGCCGATGCGAAGGCGCCAGAAATCTCGCGTACTCATGGATTCATCGATCGAGCGCAGGCCGTTGTGGCCGCCAGTCCCGCCGCCCTTTTTCAACCTGACGGTGCCGGGAGGCAAATCCAGCTCGTCGTGCACCACCAGCATCTCTGGCGCCTCGATACGGTGAAAGCGAAGGAGCGCGCCGACGCTCCGGCCGCTCTCGTTCATGTAAGTTGTGGGCTTCAACAGCCAGAAGGCTTCCCCCGCCTCCTCCACCTTTGCCACCCAGCCGGAAAACTTGGCCTCGCGCGCCCAACGCGCGCTGCGCGCCTCGGCAATGGCATCGACCCACCAGAAGCCAGCGTTGTGGCGAGTGCGCTCGTACTCTTGCCCGGGGTTGCCGAGGCCAACGATGAGGCGGATGCGGTCCATTGAGTGACAGGGGGTAGGGTTCGGCGGCCAGGTTCCCAAAACGAACGCGCCCGCCGGTGAGGGCGGGCGCATTCTGTGTCGGCGATCGCCGAAAGATTACTTCTTTTTCTCGTCCTTGCCGCCGCCCTTGCCTGCATCCTTGCCGCCTGCGGCCGCCGGCGCCTCGTCCTTCGCCTTCTGAGCAGTGGTAGGCACATCAGCAGCCGAGGGCGCCGCAACCGCCGCCTCTTCCTCCGCCGCAACCGCCCTCGGGATGATGATGGTGGCCACCGTCAGGTCATCGCCCTTGGAGAGCGCCACCGACTCCACGCCGGCCGGCATCTTGAGGCCGGAGATGTGCAGCGAGTGGCCGGCCTGCAGCTGGCTCAGGTCCACCTCGATGAACTCGGGCAGGTCCTTGGGCAGGCAGGAGATGTCGAGATCCACCTGCACGTGCTGCACGATGCCGCCAGCCACCTTCACGCCCGGGGCGATTTCCTGGTTCACGAAGTGCAACGGCACCTTCATGTGGATCTTGCGGTCTGCCGCCACGCGCTGGAAATCCGCGTGCAGGATCTGCTGCTTGAACGGGTGCATCTGGTAATCACGCAGCAGGACCTGCGCCTTCTCGGAACCGATCGCCATGTCGAGGATCGAGGCGTGGAAGGCCTCCATCTTCAGCTTGAAGAAAAGCTCCTTGTGGTCGAGCTGGATCGGCTGCGCGTCCTTGCCGGCGCCGTAAAGAATGCCCGGCACCTTGGACTCGCGGCGCAGGCGGCGGCTCGCACCCGTGCCCTGAACGCTCCGCGGTTCGGCTTTGATTTCGATTTTCATGATGACTCCCAACAGGCACGGGGCCCGCGACCAGGCTTGCCGTGCGTACTTGGGGGAATGCGCCCCCAACGCTTGCCGGCCAAGGCGGCCGGCGAACTGCTCTTACTCGACGAAGAGGGAGCTCACCGAGCTCTCCTCCGAAATTCGGCGCATGGTCTCCGCCAGCAACTCCGAGACGCTCACCTGGCGGATCTTCTTGCACGCCTCGGCCCCAGGCGTCAGCGGAATGGTGTCCGTCACGACGAGCTCGTCGATCACCGAGGCCTCGATGCGGCTGATGGCGGGCCCGGAGAGGACGGGGTGCGTGCAATAGGCCAGCACGCGCTCGGCGCCACGTTCCTTCAGCGCTCTCGCTGCCTCACACAGCGTGTTCGCCGTGTCGACCATGTCGTCCATGATCACGCAGGTTCGCCCTTCCACCTCGCCGATGATGTTCATCACCGTGGCGACATTCGGCCGCGGGCGCCGCTTGTCGATGATGGCGAGGTCGCTTTCCAGGCGTTTGGCAATGGCGCGCGCGCGCACCACGCCGCCCACGTCGGGCGACACCACCACGAGATTTCGGTAGCCGTGCTTCCAGAGGTCGCCCAACAGGATGGGCGTGGCGTAGACGTTGTCGACCGGGATGTCGAAGAAGCCCTGGATCTGGTCGGCGTGCAGGTCCATGGTCAGCACGCGATTGACGCCCACCGAGGTGAGCATGTTGGCCACGACCTTTGCCGAGATGGCCACTCGCGCGCTGCGGGGGCGCCGGTCCTGGCGGGCGTAGCCGAAGTAGGGCATGGCCGCCGTGATGCGCGCCACGCTCGAGCGGCGAAGCGCGTCGGCCATGATCATGATTTCCATCAGCGTGTCGTTCGTGGGCGCGCAGGTGGATTGCAGGATGAAGACGTCCTTTCCACGGACGTTCTCCAGGATTTCCACCATCACCTCGCCGTCGCTGAAGCGGGCGACGTTGGCCTTGCCGAGCTGCACGTTGAGGTGGCGGGCCACACTTTGGGCCAAGCGCGGGTTGGCGCTGCCCGTGAAGATCATCAGATTGTCGAAGGACATCGCCCGCTTCCCCGCTCGACCACGTTAGAAGTGGCAGGGGAGGAAGGATTCGAACCCTCGTATGCCGGAATCAAAATCCGGTGCCTTAACCAACTTGGCGACTCCCCTACCGCCCGGCGCCGGGCAAGCCGGAGCCGGGTGCTGCGCTACAGGTCGCGCAAGGGATGAACGTCCATCCCCTGGGCAACAAAACCTTTCTTCGTCTCCGGGAGCGAGGCCAGGGCCTGTTCGGCTGCGGCGCGGTCGCCGAAGCGGGCAAACACGCACGCGCCCGACCCGGTCACTCGGCCTCCGCCCACTCGGCCGAGCCAAGCAAGGTGCTCGGCAACGACGGGGTATCGGGCAGTGACCACCGGCTCCAGATCATTGCGAAGCCGGCCGGCACCCAAAAGCGCCGAAAAGTCTTGAATTTTAAGGGGTTCTGAATCCCGGGTCAATTCTGGGGCCCCGAAGATGGCGGCCGTGGGCACGGCTACGGGCGGCTGCAGAACCAGGTACCAGGACGAGGGGATGGTCAGTGGCGTCAGGCGCTCGCCGACCCCCTCCACCCAGGCGTTCTCGCCAAAGACGAAAAACGGCACGTCGGCACCGAGCCCCCCCCCAATCGCCTGCAGTTGGGCCCGCGTCAAGCGAGCCCCCCAGAGGCGGTTGAGCACCACCAGCGTCGTGGCGGCATCGGAGCTGCCGCCGCCCAGGCCGCCCCCCAGCGGCAAGGCCTTGTCCAACTCGATATCGGCTCCCAGCGAGGTGCCGCAGGCCGCCTGTAAAGCGCGTGCCGCGCGCACCACCAGGTCCGCCTCGGGAGGCACGTCGGGGAGGTCGCTCAACCGCCGGATCTGCCCGTCGCTGCGCACGGCGAAGCGCAGCTGGTCCGCGCGGTCGATCAGCGTGAACGCGCTCTGCAACAGGTGATAGCCGTCCGCGCGGCGCCCGACGACGTGGAGGAAAAGGTTCAGCTTCGCGGGCGCGGGATAGCCCGGGCCCGGCAGTCGCTCAGTCATGGCGACAGCACCTCATAGCGGTCGACGACGAGGCGCAACGTCGTTTCGCCGCTCGCGGCGGTCACGCGCCGGGCGACGCCCGAGCCGTCCGCGGCCGGCTCGATGACCACTTCCCAGCCCCCGGGGCCCGACGCAGGGCGGCCGTGCAGCCAGGCGAGCAACAAGCGCTCGTCGATCGCCACGCCGAGCAGCGCCGACGTCACGTCGCCGAGGCTTGCAGCCGCGAGCGGGGGCTCGCCCTGCCGCAGCACCTGAACCCCCCGCTCCCCGCGCTCGATTCGCGCCAGCTCCGAGCCGACCGGGCTCAGCACTATCCACGTGTCCGACGCAGGGCGCCTGTCCCACCTCAGCCGGACGATTTCGCCGCTTCCCTGCTGGGCGACAGACAGGCGGCCGGCCATTCGAAACGTCGCGGGAATGCCCTCGAGGGGGATCGGCGGCGGGGCTGTCGTGGCGCACGCGGCCAGCCAAAGTGCCACCGGAATCGCCGACCAACGCCTCAAGGCTGGAACTTCTGGATGACGGCGCGCAGGCCTTCGTGTTCCGGGTTGTCCGCGAGGGAGGCGCGCCAGACCCTGCGAGCCTCCTCGCGATCGCCCATCTGCCACAGCACTTCCCCGAGGTGCGCTGCGATTTCCGGGTCGGGCCTCGCGTCGTAGGCCGCCCGCAGGTGCTTGGCCGCTTCGGCCAGGTTGCCGCGCCGATACTCGACCCACCCGAGGCTATCGAGAATGAAGGGGTCCTCGGGCGAAAGTGCAACGGCCCTCGCGATCAGCCCGTAGGCCTCGTCGATCCGCTCGTTGCGATCGGCAAGCGTGTAGCCCAGGGCGTTGTAGGCGTGGGCGTAGTCGGGCTTGAGCTCCATCACACGCCGCAGGTCCGCCTCCATCCGCGGGATCTCGCCCAGTCGCTCGGCCACCATGGCGCGGTCATAAAGCAGCTCGTAGGCATCCGATTGCTGTTCGATGCCGGCCGTCAGCAGGTCGAAAGCCTCGCGCCACGCCTTCGCTTCTCGCAACAGTTGCGCCTCGGCCTGAAGAACAACCCGCCTCTCGTCCGGCTGGGTCGTCGCGATCGCGCGCAAGCGCCCTCGCGCCTCGTCCAAGCCACGCTGACGCGCGACCAGCAAAGCGGCCCGAACCTGCGCTTTCACGCGATCGGACTCCACCTTGCCGAACCACGCAATCGCCTCCTCGGGCTGCTTCGCGCCCTCGGCGGCCTGACCAAGAGCCATGTAGACGGCATCCGTATCCGGGTGGCGCTTGTCGAGGGCCCGCTGAAGCGCAGCCTTCGCATCCTCGAAGTCTTCGGCTTGAAGGGCGAGCAGCCCCAGCGCGTAGGCGATCTGGGCGTCCTCGGGTGCCGCCGCCTCGGCGGCACGGAAGGCCTCGCGCGCCTCCGGAATACGCCGGGCGGCGGTAAGGTCCCGCCCGAGTTGCAGCAGCACGTCCTTTGACTTCGGGTGGCGCTTCACGAACTCCTTCTGAAAGCCGAGCGCCGCAGCGAGGGAGTCGCGGCGAAGGATCTGGGCGTGCAGGACGGCGGCCTGCTGCCAATCCGGGCGCATCTTGAGAGCCGAGCCTGTCTCTTTGAGCGCGAGCGCCGCATCCCCGGCTACCGTTGCCGCTACCGCGACGGCATAGCGCGATTCCGGCAGCCGGTTGTAGCGGGAAACGATGGATTGCGTAGCCTCCAGAACGGCTGCCTTGTTCGGGAATCGGGAGAGGAAGTGCCCCACTTGCATCACCAACCGGGCCTTGTCCCGGCTCGCCTCGACCAGGCTCGAAAGCTTGGTTGTCGCCGCCGGCAAGTCGTTGGTGCTCGCGATGAGCTGGGCGACCAGCTCGCGGCCGAGTGCTGCCTCGGGCTCCAGCTCCGCCAGCGCGACCCCCGCTTCGATCGCGGGGTCCAGGGCGCGCGCACGAATCGCGAGCTCGATGGCCCGGCGTGCGATCCGGGCGTCGCCGCTGTCCCGGGCCAGCCGCACGAGCGTCGCCACGGCCGAGGTCGCTTCACCCCGTTGAGCCGCAACCTCGGCGGCCAGATACTCGAACATCGATGTGTTGGGCTCGATCGTCGGGGGAGCTGCGATACCCGGAAGGGATGCAGCGGCGAACAGCAAAGCACAAGCCAGACCCAGAGCGAGTCGGCAACCTGGGGCATTCGGCGGATTGAGCGGGCGCGTTGCGTTCATGAACGAATCATAGATCCTTCAGCCGCCAGGTTGCTCGAGCTTGCGCCGCTAGAATTGGCCTCGCCCGCCGGAACCGCGACCATGCCGGAATTGCCTGAAGTCGAGACCGCAAGACGAAGCCTCGAACCCCACGTCGTGGGCCGCCGGATCATCCGGGTGCGGGTTCGGGAGCGCAGGCTGCGCTGGCCGGTGACCCCCGGCCTCGCCGCGAGGCTCTCGGGCCTCACCGTTCACGCCATTCGCCGGCGCGGAAAATATCTCCTGTTCGAGTTGGATCGAGGCCATCTGCTCGTCCACTACGGCATGACCGGCTCCTTGAGCGTGTGCCCTCCAACTCGCCGTGCGGGGAAGCACGACCACGTCGACCTGGCGCTCGACGACGGGACCACGCTCCGGTTCCATGACCCCCGGCGCTTCGGTGCCGTGCTGTGGGTAGCGGAGCTCGGCCGGCACCCGTTGCTCGCTTCCATCGGCCTCGAGCCACTGGAGGGTGGCTTCACCGCGCAAGCCCTGGCTCGCCTCGCCCGCGGCAAGCGTCAGCCAGTGAAGTCGTTCCTGATGGATGGGCGCATGGTCGCGGGCGTGGGCAACATTTATGCCTCCGAAGCCCTCTTCGCAGCGGGGGTGCGCCCCTCGACGGCCGCCGGCCGGCTATCCCGGGCGCGCTGGGAGCGAGTTGCCCGATCGATTGTCGACACGCTCTCGCAAGCCATCGAGGCCGGCGGAAGCACGCTTCGGGACTTCGTGGGCGGCGA
>JAFMJY010000127.1 GCA_017853245.1 Burkholderiales bacterium
GCGGAGGTATGGCTCAAGTTCGAGAATCACCAGTTCACCGCCTCCTTCAAGGAGCGTGGGGCGCTCAACAAGCTGCTGTCCCTCACGGCGGCGGAACGGGAGCGCGGCGTCATCGCCTGCTCGGCGGGTAACCATGCGCAGGGCGTTGCCTACCACGCACGTCGCCTGGGCATCCCGTGCGTGATCGTCATGCCCCGTCACACTCCCTTCGTCAAGGTGGAGCAGACGCGCCGTCATGGCGCAGAGGTGATCCTGCATGGCGAGGACTTCGACGCAGCGAAGGCATTCACGCTCTCGCTCGCGGCAGATCGACGCCTCACCCTCGTGCATCCGTATGACGACGAAAAGGTGATCGCCGGGCAGGGCACCATCGCGCTCGAGATGCTGGCAGCACAGCCGTCCCTCGACGCCATGGTGATCGCGATTGGCGGCGGCGGGCTCATCGCGGGCATGGCAACGGCCGCAAAGGCACTCTCACCCGCCCTCGAGGTCATCGGGGTGGAGGCCGATCGTTTTCCCTCCATGTATCACGCGCTGCGCGGCACGACGCCAGCTTTCGGCCACTCGACCATCGCCGAAGGCATTGCGGTCCGGGAGCCCGGGCGCATCACCCGCGACATGGTCCGGCAACTGGTCTCGGACATCGTGCTCGTCGAGGAAGGACATATTGAACAGGCCATCGTGATGCTGCTCGACATCGAGAAGACCGTGGTGGAGGGGGCGGGCGCAGCAGGCCTCGCTGCCCTGCTTGCGGCCCCCGAGCGGTTCCGCGGCCGGCGCGTGGGCCTTGTCCTCTGCGGCGGCAACATCGACCTGCTGATGCTCGCCGACATCATCGAGCGCGGCATGGTGCGATCCGGCGCCCTCGCTCGCATCTGCGTGGCGGTGAGGGACCTCCCCGGGGCGCTTGCAAAAGTGGCCTCCGTCATCGCGGAGCAGAACGCCAACATCGAGGAGGTGCATCACCAGCGTGCCTTCACGCACCTGGCCGCTCAACACGCCGAGCTCGAGGTTGTTCTCAAATGCCGGAACCACGATCATGTGTCGGAGGTCGTTGCAGCACTCGGCGCGGCCGGCTTTGACGCCCGCCTCGCGAATTTCCACGACTGACTTTCCACCTGCTCAAGGAGCATCAACCATGGCCATTCAGCGATTCCATCCCGCCAAGCGTCTCTCCGAGATGGTGGTGCACAACGGCACGATTTACCTTGCGGGGCAGGTCGCCTCCGACATGACTGGCGACATCATCGGCCAGACGCAGGACGTGCTCGCGAGCATCGACCGATTGCTGGCCGAGGCGGGCAGCGACAAGTCCAAGATTCTCTCGGCGCAGATCTTTCTTCCCGACATGGCAGACTTTGCCGCCATGAATAGCGTTTGGGAGCGGTGGGTCTCTCCCGGCAATCCGCCTGCCCGCGCGACCATCGAGGCCAAGCTGGCAAATCCGGCCTACAAGATCGAGATTCTGGTCATTGCGGCCGTTTGAACGTCCTCAATCTGTCAGGGGGCGCCCCACCATCGGAAACTTGGGGTCGTTGTAGCCGGGTGTCGAAGGGTGGCCCGGCTTCACGAACGAATCTACCAGGGCTTCATCCTCGGCATCCAGCGTGGTCGTGAGCGCGGGCAGGTAGGACTCCCACTGCGCGAGCGTGCGCGGCCCCGCGATGGCGCTGGTGACGATGCGGTTCGCCATCACCCACGCGGTGGCAAACTGGATGAGCGTCATGCCTTTTTTCTCGGCGTGGGCCTTGAGCGTTTGCGCGAGAGTCAGCGATTCCGGCCGCCACTCGGATTCGAGGATGCGCGCATCCTTGCGGCCGGCTCGCGTTTCCGGGTCGGGCTCTTGGCCCAGCTGATACTTGCCTGACAGCACCCCGCGCGCGAGCGGACTGTAGGGTGCAATTCCGATCCCGTAGTGCTTGCAGGCCGGAAACGTCTCCGACTCCATCATGCGATTCATCAAGTTGTAGGAGGGTTGGTAGACCACCGGGGGCGTGATGCCCAGCTCGCCGCACACGCGAACCACCTCGGCAATTCGCCACGCCCGGAAATTGGAGAGCCCGAAAAAGCGCACTTTGCCCTCGGCGATCACGTCGGCCATGGCGCCCAGGGTTTCCTCGAGCGGGGTGTGGTCGAAATCCCGGTGCAGATAATAGATATCGACGTAATCCGTGCCGAGCCGCTCGAGGCTCTCGTCGATCGCCTGCAGCATCCACTTGCGGCCCGTTCCTCGGCGGTTGGGGCCCTCGCCCATCGGGTTGCCGAGCTTGGTGGCCAGGACCCAATCGTCCCGGTCCCTCGCGATCAACCGGCCGACGATTCGCTCAGACTCGCCCTTGGCGTATACGTCGGCGGTGTCGATGAAGTTGATGCCGGCGGCGCGGGCGGAGTCGACGATGCGCGCCGACTCTTTCTCGTCCGTGCGGTCGCCGAACATCATCGTGCCCAGGCACAGGGGAGAGACTTTGAGGCCGCTGCGGCCGAGAGATCGATAGTTCATGGAAACCTTTCGCAGGAGAGTCACGCCGCCGAGCGTTTGCCCAGTGCCTCGATGAGCCGCATATAGCTGCGGATGCCGGCGAGATAAAGCGAGACCTTGGTTGATTCGTTGGGCGCGTGGTTGTTCTCGTCGTAGGGGGCGAGCGGCACCACGATCGACGGCACACCCAAGTCGCGAGTGAAGACGTAATCCGGCGTCGTGCCGCCGAGGCTTGGCACCACGTGCGGCGGCTTGCCGAACCCTTTCGAGACGGCCTCCTTCACGATCGGCACGAAGGGGCTGTCGAGCGGCGTGCGCGAGGCCGGGGTGGCTTTCAGCTCACGCACCTCGATGTTGGGAAAGCCGTTGTCGACGCCGAACTTTTGCACCGCAGCCAGAACCTTTGCGGGATCCTGGCCGCCCACCAGGCGGATGTCTGCCTTCGCCAGCGCTTCCTTGAAGATGATGGTCTTGTGGCCCTTGCCGGTGTAGCCGGACTGCAGGCCAGAGACGTTGAACGAGGGCCGCAGCATCAGTCGCTCGTGAAACTCGGTGTCGGATACGACCGGGTTCACACCCATGCTGGCGACCACGCCGTCCTTGTCGAGCGGTAGCGCGCGGCATGCCTCGGCTTCGAGCGGCGTCACGGTGACGTCGCCGTAGCCAGCACCTGGCACGCGTAATCGCCCCTGGCGGTCGACCATGAGCGCAAGGAACTGAATGAGATCCAGCGTGGGGTTGGGAGCGACACCGCCGAAGTTTCCGGAGTGCAGGTTCCGCTTGGCGCCGGTAGCGTGGAACTCGATGCCCAGCACGCCGCGAACGCCCATCAGCAGCACGGGCTGATCGTTCGGGAACATCGGGCCGTCGGAGTAGCAGCACAGGTTCGCCTTCAGCCGCTCACGGTGTTCCGCGACGAAACCGGGTAGTGGCCGGCTGCCTGTTTCCTCATCGCCCTCGAGAATGACTTTGATACGGATCGGGAGCTCGCCGTTCAGATCTCGGTAAAGCGCGATGGCACTGAGCATCGCGAGGTGCTGCCCCTTGTTGTCGCCAGTGCCGCGCCCCCAGATGCGATCGCCCTCCACCGTCGGAACGAAGGGGTTGGTGCGCCAGCCCTCGACCTTTTCGTCGGCGGGGTACACGTCGTAGTGCCCGTAGGTGAGCCAGGTGAAGGCGGCGTCCTTCGGGCCGATCTCGGCGTAGATGATCGGCTGTGACGTCGTGGGGAAGACTTCCGCCTCGAAGCCCCACCCGCGCAGGCGACGCACCAGAAAATCCACTTGGTCCTGGATGCCTTCCCCCGTGAGGCTCACGGAGGCAATGCGGACGGAATCCAGCAGCGTGGAAACGAGGGAGTCGGCTCGCTGGGCGACGGCGGCGTCGATAGTTCCTTGCATGGAAATCTCCTTAACGAGGCGGTGATTGCCCGAGCGCGCGACGGTAGAAGCGGCCATTGTCTTCGCCCAGCGCGTTGAGCAATGCCCGGGCATCGTGCCCGACGCCTGGAACCTCGACATACTCGTGGACGATGTCGAGGGAGGACATTCGAGCGTGGAATTGGCGATTGAGCGTGGCAGTGTCGTCCCGATCACCGATGACGTGGCGGATAACGGTGTTGTTGTCCTGCAGGCGCGCGGCAGCACCCTGGGCAATCATCCACGGGCTGATCGCCCGGAAATACGCCAGGTCGTTCTCGCAGACATCCCGCAGGATGGCCTCTCGCAAGCGGGGGTTTCGCAGCGCCCGCGGGCCGCTCAGCTCGATGTCCAGGGGGCCGCCGGCCAGGATCGAGATGCCGGTGAAGAGGTGCGGATGCTTCAGGCCGATACGAGCCGCGCCATAGCCCCCCATGCTGAACCCCTCGAGGATGCGGCCCTCGCGTCGTGCGATGGTGCGGAAGTTCCGGTCGACGTCCGGGATCACGTCGCTCACGAACACCGTCTCGACGGGCGCTCGGCCATCCTTCGAGTCGGCCCACAGGCTGCGAGGCAGCCCGTTCACAAAGACGACGATCATGGAAGGAATTCGGCCGGACGTCATCGCCTCGCCGAAGAGGCGGGCCGTGGGCCCGATTCCGCCGATGCCTCCCCCCGTGCCGTGCAGCCAGTACAGAACCGGCAGGCGCACGCCAGGCTCGTCGTAGGCGGGCGGCAGGTAGACGTGATAGCTCACGTTGCTGCCCACGGTCTCGCTTTTGAAGGCACGGAAAGCGACACGCGGCGCCTTTGCTTCCGACGTCACCCACGGCAACGCGAGATCGGCCGCAGCCGCCGATGGCTGCGGCCACGCCAAGGACAACCCCAGGAAACCGATGCAGGCGGCAAGGAGCGCCGGGTATTTCATCGCTGCGGGGTGTCAACCGACAGCGGCAGTCACTTCCACTTCCAGCGCATACCCGTAGTGAAGCTCCTTGACGGGTACCACGGCGCGGGCGGGCTTGTGGCTGCCGAAAAACTCGGCCCAGATGCGGTTCACTTCCGGCCAGTGGTCAATGTCTGCAACGTAAACCGTGCAGCGAAGGACCTTGTTGCGGCTGGAGCCGCAAGCCAGCAGTGCCTGGTCGATGTTCGAGAGCACCTGGGCGGTCTGCTCGGCGATCGAGCCCGGCTTGCCGGGGGGCTTGCCGGGCACGTGCGGCAGTTGTCCGGCGAGATAAGCGACTCCGTTATGAACCACCGCGTGGGAATAATGGCCGGCGGGTGGATTGATGCCCGGCGCGTTGAAGCAGTGGATAGCCATGCGATGTCCTTTTACCAGCCGTTGAATCGCGCCCAGCGTCCGAGCACGTCGGTTCCGCCGCGCACGAGGTCGTAGCCATCATGTTGCGCGACTGTCGCGCAAGCGTGGTTGGGTAACACGCGAAGGCGTGTGCCGACGGGAAACTGCGCTACGTCCAAGGGCGCGCCACCCCGCCCCGTGACGATGCCATGTTCCTGATTGGCTTGATGGACAATCACGTCGGATAACGCGCTGCCGCATTCGTCGCACACAAGACCGTAGCCCTGGTCGACTGGTTGCTTCGCAGTGCCCCGATCCCGGGAAAGCGCCATCCAGCCCGCATCCGTGATCACCCAGCCTTTCTCGGCCTGGTGGCCGATCACGGTGGCGAGGACCGAAACGGCGATGTCCTGTACGGCGCAGACGCCGAGGCCCGCCATCACCAGGTCCTGAAACACAAAGACGCCCGCGCGAACCTCCGTGACGCCGTCGAGGTTGCGCGTAAACGTGGCCGTCGGCGTCGAGCCGACGCTGACCACTGGCGCCTGGAAACCGGCAGCCCTCAGGGCCGTGGCGCTGTCAACTACCGCACGTCGCTCCTGTTCAGCCATTTCGGCAATGGCCTCCCGTGACCGGCAGTCGTAGGAGGCACCCGCGTGAGTCATCACGCCTCGGCACTCGCCGCCCGCGGAGAGCGCCCGCGCCACCTCGAGGAGGTAGGGCGAGCCGGGCTTGACGCCAGCGCGGTGGCCGTCGCTGTCGATTTCGATGAGCGCCGGGATGCC
>JAFMJY010000038.1 GCA_017853245.1 Burkholderiales bacterium
CGAGCGTCTTCGCCACGTCCTTGATCAATGCAAAGCCCCCCGCCATGTCGCCGTAGAGCGTGGCGTAGCCGGTGGCCATCTCGCTCTTGTTGCCGGTGCTCACCACGAGGTAGCCCAGCTTGTTGGACAAAGCCATGAGGAGCGTGCCTCGCGTGCGCGCCTGGAGGTTCTCCTCGGTCGAGTCTTCGGGCCGGCCCTCGAACGCGGGGGCGAGTTGCGCCCGGAAGGCATCGAACACCGGGCGAATGGCGATCTCCGTGTAGCGGATTCCCAGTAGCGCTGCCATCTCGCGCGCGTCCTCGACGCTCATGGCGGCGGTGTAGTCCGACGGCATCATCACGGCATGCACCCGGTCTGAGCCCAGAGCATCGGCGCACACCGCCGCGACGAGCGCCGAATCGACCCCCCCCGAGAGCCCGATCAACACCCCGGGGAAGCCATTCTTGGAGACGTAATCCCGCACGCCCGTCTCGAGAGCCCGATAGACCGTTTCCTCATCCCCCAGGGCCGGCGCGAGCAGTCCGCGTAGCGCCCCGGGCTCGAGCGACACCAGGTCCAGCGACTCCCGGAAGGCCGCCGCCCGATACGTGACCTCGCCGGCCGCCGAAACGGCAAACGACGCCCCATCGAACACCAGTTCGTCCTGGCCACCCACGCCATGGACGTAGAGGACCGGCAGCCCCGTCTCCTTCGCGCGCGCCGCCATCACGTCGCAACGCTGGGCCACCTTGTTGCGGTTGAACGGCGAGGCGTTGAGCGACAGCAATAGCTCAGCGCCGGCCTGCTTCGCCTGGGCAGCGGGCCCGGGGAACCAGAGGTCCTCGCATATCGTGAGCGCGATCCGCCGGCCCGCCACCTCGATCACGCACGCCGAGTCCCCTGGCTCAAAGTACCGTTGCTCGTCGAAAACGTCGTAGTTAGGCAGCCGCTGCTTGCGATAAGCCCGTTCGAAGCGCCCGTCACGCAGGCAGGATGCGGCGTTGAAGCGCACGCCTGCCTCTCGCATCGGGTGGCCAACCACCAGCGCGATGTCTTGCGTGCAGGCGGCGAGGCCCGCGAGCGCCGCCTCACACTGCCGGTGGAAGTCGTCCCGAAGGAGCAGGTCTTCGGGCGGGTAGCCCGAGAGGGCCATTTCCGGCGTGACGACCAGGCTCGCGCCCCGCGCTTTCGCGGCCGCCACCGCCTCGCGGATGCGCGCCGCGTTGCCGGCGAAATCGCCCACGGTGGTGTTGATCTGGGCGACGGCGATTTTCATGGAGAGTTCGAGGTGCAGCCGGAGGCTGGCAGATAAAATGACGGCGCTTCCGAATTATAGGTCCAGCCCCTTGCCTGACGCCCCGCGCTTCGACGTAGGCCTCGAGGACATCGCCCCCGAGGACTGGGACCGTCTGCACGGCGGCAACCCCACTCTCGCCCACGCTTTTCTCGACAGCCTCCATCGCACGGGATGTGCGGCCCCCAAAGCCGGCTGGCGCCCGCGCTATCTCACCCTCTGGCGGGAAGGGGCGCTCGCCGGCGCGGTGCCGCTCTACCTGAAGGCGCACTCGTACGGCGAGTATGTTTTCGACTGGGCCTGGGCAGAGGCCTACGAGCGCCACGGGCTGGCCTACTACCCCAAGCTTCTGGCTGCCGTGCCGTTCACGCCCGCCACCGGCCCCCGGCTGCTGGCGGAAGACCGGGCCACGCGAGCCCAACTGGCGCAGGCGCTGCTCACCGAGGCGAAACGGCTTCGCGTTTCATCGCTGCACGTGCTCTTCCCTTCGGCCGAGGACGGCGAGGCCCTCGAGGGTGAAGGATGCATGGTGCGGTCCGGCGTGCAATTCCACTGGCGCAACGCCGGCTACCGCGACTTCGAGGATTTCCTGGCTGCCTTGTCACATGACAAGCGCAAGAAGATCCGGCAAGAGCGCCGCCGGGTTGCCGAGGCTGGCGTCGGCTTTCGCCTGGCCACTGGGCGCGAAGCGAAGGCAAGCGACTGGGACTTTTTCAACCGCTGCTACGAGCGCACCTACCATGAGCACCGCTCGACGCCCTACCTCAACCGCGAGTTCTTCGGGATGCTCGGTGAGCGCATGCCGGACAACGTCTTGCTGGTGATTGCCGAGCAGGCAGGCTCGCCAGTGGCGGCAGCGCTCAACCTGTTTTCGCATAGTGCGATGTACGGGCGCTACTGGGGCGCAATGGAATTCGTGCCCGGGCTGCACTTCGAAGCCTGCTACTACCAGGCCATCGGCTTCGCCATCGGCCGAGGCATTCCGCTCATCGAGGGTGGCGCCCAGGGGGCCCACAAGCACGCGCGGGGATTCCTGCCGGAGAGGACACGCTCCTGCCACTGGCTCGCCGATCCCAGGTTCGCCCAGGCCGTCGACGATTTCCTCGCGCGGGAAGGCGACGGCATCACCGAATACGTGGGGGAGCTGGCCGACCGCTCTCCCTTCCGGCGACAGAGCTAGCCCAGCGCCTCCGCATAGGCCTTCCAGTGCGGAGCCGGCTGCGACCGGAGAAACGCCTTCGCGACGCCAACCTCCCGCTCGTAATCCGTTGCGGAGAGGGCGCCTCGCATTTTCTGGAAGCGCAGGAACACGAGGTAGGTGTTGGCGACATCGGTCTCGCAGTAGTTACGGATGTCCGCCAGGCGCCCCTCGCAGTACGCCGGCCAGACCTGGGAGCCATCCATGCCCAGCTTGCCCGGCAGGCCACAGAGGCGCGCGATGTCGTCCAACGGCGCAAAGGCGCGGTTCTGGTACGCCGCCAGGACATCCATGAGGTCCAGGTGGCGCGAGTGGTACCGCGACAGGTAATTGTTGAACTTGAAGTCCCGGTCGTCCTCCCCCTGGTCCCAGTAACGGGGCGCCGCGATGCCATGCATCAGCGCGCGGCAGTGCAGCACTGGAAGGTCGAAGCCGCTGCCATTCCAGCTCACCAGCTGCGGCGTATAGCGCTCGATGCCGTCGAAAAAACGCTGGACCAGCTCCGCCTCGCCATCCTCCGGCGCGCCGAGCGACCAGACCTTGAAGCCCTCGCGGTCGCGAAAGGCGCAGGAGATCGCCACCACGCGATGCAGGTGCACGGGTAGGAAGTCGCTGCCCGTGGCCTGGCGTCGGCGCTGAAAGGCCAGCTCGGCGACGGACTTGTCTGACGCGGCCGGGTCGAGCTCCCAGAGCTTTCGCAGCCCCGCGACGTCGGGGATAGTTTCGATGTCAAAGACGAGCGTGGGTGTCATGCGGGTTTCCGAGCGTCGAGGTGCCGGGGCGCGGGAAGTCAGCTGCCTGCCGGGAACACGCCCGTGGACAGGTACCGGTCGCCCCGGTCGCAAACAATGTGCACGATGACGGCGTTTTCCACTTCCGAGGACAGGCGAAGCGCCGCCGCGAGCCCGCCGCCCGAAGAGACGCCCGCGAAGATGCCCTCCTCCGCTGCGAGCCGCCGCGCCATGGCTTCGCTCTCCTCCTGGGTCACCTCGATGATCCGATCCACTCGCGAGCGGTCGAAGATCCCGGGAAGGTACGCCTCCGGCCATTTGCGAATGCCGGGCACGTTCGCGCCCTCCACCGGCTGGACGCCGATCACCTCGACGGCAGGGTTTTGTTCCTTGAGGTACCGGGAGCAGCCCATGATCGTCCCCGTGGTGCCCATGGTGGCGACGAAGTGCGTGACTTTTCCGCCGGTGTCGCGCCAGATCTCCGGCCCGGTGCTTTCATAGTGCGCGCGTGGGTTGTCGGGATTGGCGAACTGGTCGAGGATCACGCCCTCGCCAGCATCGCGCATTCGCTCGGCCGTGTCGCGGGCGAGCTCCATGCCGCCACTCTTGGAAGTGAGGACGAAGCGCGCGCCAAACGCCGCCATGGCCTGCCGGCGCTCGATCGACAGGTGCTCGGGCATGACGAGGACCATGCGATAGCCCCGGACGGCGGCCGCCATCGCCAGCGCGATGCCAGTGTTCCCGCTGGTTGCCTCGATGAGCGTGTCGCCTGGCTTGATCTCGCCGCGCCGTTCGGCGCCGAGGATCATCGCAAGGGCTGGGCGGTCCTTAACGGATCCTGCGGGGTTGTTGCCCTCAAGCTTGGCGAGCAGGACGTTGCTCGTCGCGCCCGGAATGCGGCGCAGCCGAACCAGCGGGGTGTTGCCCACCGAGGATTCGATCGACCGGGAATCCACGGCCACCGCCATTACCCGCTCACGTGCTCCACGGCAATATTGTCGAAATCGGCGACTCCATCGCCGTACATGACCAAGCCAATCTCGACGAGCTCGATACCCTTGGGGACCTTGATCTCCACCACCACGCGACCCCACCCGGCACCGGGCGCACGCAGCGTCTTCTCTGCTGCACTCACGCGCCCCCCGGGCACATAGAGCCGGACGACGGGGCCTGCACCATCGCCATCCTTCATCGCGCGGGTGGCGACATCGGCTGACACTCGCAAGGTGCGCCCCTCCAGGCCCTTCGAGGGGATGACCTGCGTCACCATCGCCCAGGGTTCATTCTTGACCCGCTCGACTCGCAGGTGGCGCCCCGAAGGACCATCGGGCACCGAGGCAAACTTGAACGACGTGGGATCGGCGTGCATGGTGCACCACCACTTCGGCGGGCAGTTGCGTCGGGGCGGACCCTCGCCGGGGTCCTCGAAACCCGCGTTGCCGACAGCTACCGCAACCGCAGGGCCCCGTGCTGCGGACGACGTAGGGGCAGCCGCAGGGGAAACACCCGGAGCGTTGCCCGCGGGTGCGGCGCATCCAGCTGCACTCAGAATCAGGCAGAGCGGCGCGACCAAACGACGTAACGCGATCATCGACCTGCCTCCTTCGTCAATCGGTATTCCACGTAGCGAGCCACCCCATCTCCGACGGAGAGAAAGGGCTCCCGGTAGCCTGCCGCCCGCAGGGCGGACACATCCGCCTGCGTGAAGCTTTGGTACTTGCCGACGAGCGCCTCGGGAAACGGAGTGTATTCGAGGACGCCGGTGTCCCGGAGCTGGGCCAGCGTCAGAACTGCCTCGCCCCGGCGGCGCCGAACCGCATTCACCGTGGCGCACGCCACGTCGTTGAACGTCTGGCCCCGCCCGGTTCCCACGTTGAAGATGCCTGAGACGCGCGGATTGTCGAGGAAGAAAAGGTTCACCTTGACCACGTCCTCGACGCTCACAAAGTCGCGGACCTGCTCGCCGTGACCGTAGCCGCCCGACCCTTCGAACAGCCGCACCCGGCCCGAGGCGAGGTACTGGTTGTAAAAATGGAAGGCCACCGAGGCCATGCGGCCCTTGTGCGATTCCCCCGGCCCGTAGACATTGAAGTATCGGAACCCGGCGACCTGCGCCGCGAAGCTGCCCATGCGTCGACGCACCACCTGGTCGAAGAGAAACTTCGAATAGCCGTAGACGTTGAGCGGCCTCTCATGCTCCCGCGCTTCCTTGAACACCCTTCCGCCGCCGTACACGGACGCGGAGGAGGCATAGAGGTACGGCGCCTTGCGGCGCTGGCACCACTCGAGCAGGTCGAGCGAGTAGCGGTAATTGTTCTCCATCATGTAGCGGCCGTCCTGCTCCATGGTGTCGGAGCATGCGCCCTGGTGGAGCACGGCCGAGATACCCGACGGCAGCCTGTCCTGGCGAGCGCGCTCGATGAAATCCTGCTTGTCCAGGTAATCCGCGATGTCGCAATCGGCGAGATTGGGCATCTTCTCCGCGCGGGTGAGGTTGTCCACCGCAAGAATGTCGGACTCCCCTCTCGCGTTGAGCGCCTTGACGATATTGGCGCCGATCAAGCCGGCGGCTCCGGTGACCACGATCATGACGGGCTCCCCCCACCTTCCTGTGCGAGGCTCTCCAGGAGCTCGCTGCGATTGACGACGGCCGTCCCAAGCTTGGCCACCACGATGCCGGCAGCATGGTTGGCGACCCGCATGGCATCGGCCCGGTCCGCGCCGGCCGCCATCATGAGCGACAGCGTGGCGATCACGGTGTCGCCCGCACCGCTCACATCAAACACCTCCCGCGCCTTCGTCGGCTCGCGGTGCGCCCGGTCGGCCGTGAAGAGCGACATGCCATCCTCGCTGCGGGTGACGATCAGCGACTCCAGCGCCAGGTCCTGGCGAAGCTGCTGCGCACGCCGCGTGAAATCCGCCTCGTCCGACCACCGCCCCGCCACCTCGCGAAACTCCGAGCGGTTCGGCGTGAGTAGCGTTGCGCCCCGATAGCGCGAGTAGTCCGACCCCTTCGGGTCCACCAGCACCGGCTTGCCGTGCCGGCGCGACACCTCGATCATGCGGGCCACATGGGCAAGGCCGCCCTTGCCGTAATCCGAGAGCACGACGGCATCGAACTCGTCGACCCGGGCCTCGAAGGCCTCGAGCTTGGCGGCCAGCACCTCGTGGCCAGGGGGCTTCTCGAAATCGATTCGCAGGAGCTGCTGCTGGTGGCCGATGGCGCGCAACTTGACCGTCGTGGACAACCCGGCATCGCGATGCAGGCCCGCGGCGACACCGGCCTCGGCCAAGAGACGCTCCAGTGAGTCGCCCGCCTCATCGTCGCCGATGACCGACAGCAGCAGGCATTGGCCGCCAAGCGCGCGGATGTTGCGGGCGACGTTGGCTGCCCCTCCAGGGCGCTCCTCCGTTCGCGTCACGCGCAGCACCGGGACCGGCGCCTCCGGGGAGATGCGATTGACCTCGCCAAACCAATAGCGGTCCAGCATGACGTCGCCCACCACGAGCACGCGGCAGGAGGCAAAGTCGGGCAGCGTCGCCTTGCTCATCGACCGATCGGGAAGTACTCGATGCCGTGGGCGCGAACGGCGCCGGGCTCGTAGAGGTTTCGCCCATCGAATATCACGGGCCGCTTCAGCCGCCGCTTCAGTTCGTCGAAATCGGGGCTTCGGAAGGCCTTCCACTCCGTGATGATCGCCAAGGCGTCGGCGCCATCCGTTGCCGCCTCCGCGGTGTCGGCGAAGCTCACCCGCGGCTCCTGCCGGTAGAGATGCTTCGCCTCCGGCATGGCCACCGGGTCGTAGGCACAAACGGTGGCGCCGCGGGCGAGCAAACCCTCGATCACCACGCGACTCGGCGCCTCCCGCATGTCGTCGGTGTTCGGCTTGAACGCCAGCCCCCAAAGCGCGATGCAGCGGCCCTTCAGGTCCTCGCCAAAACGGCCCACGACCTTGTCGATCAGGACGCGCTTTTGCCGGTTGTTCGCCTCGTCCACCGCCCTCATGACCTTGAGCTCGATGCCGTTGTCCTGCGCCGTGCGCAGCAGCGCGGTGACGTCCTTCGGGAAGCACGAGCCCCCGTATCCCACCCCGGGGTACAGAAACTGGTAGCCGATGCGCGGGTCCGAGCCGATTCCGCGCCGGACATCCTCGATGTCCGCGCCCAGGCGCTCAGCCAGTAGCGCCAGCTCGTTCATGAACGAGATCCGGGTGGCGAGCATGGCGTTGGCGGCGTACTTGGTGAGCTCGGCGGAGCGGATGTCCATGACCTGCAGGCGGTCGTGGCTGCGCTGGAATGGCGCGTAGAGCTCGCGCATGGCCTCGATCGCAGCGGGATCATCCGCGCCGATCACGATACGGTCCGGGCGCATGAAATCCTCGACTGCAGCCCCCTCCTTCAGGAATTCCGGGTTCGACACCACCGAGAACGCATGCTTCGCGTTCCGGGAGGCCAGGGTCTTCTCCACTTCCGCGCGCACCTTGTCTGCGGTGCCCACGGGAACCGTGGACTTATCCACGATCACGCGCGGGCCATCCATATGCTGTGCGATGCCGCGCGCCGCGGCCAACACGTACTGGAGATCCGCCGAGCCATCCTCGCCCGGGGGCGTGCCTACCGCGATCATCTGGATCCGGCCGTAGCGCGCCGCCTCGGCGACATCCGTCGTGAAGGCGAGGCGCCCCGCTTTCATATTGGCGTGGACGATAGCCTCGAGGCCCGGCTCGTAAATGGGAATCTCGCCAGCCCGGAGGCGCTCGACCTTGCGCGCATCCACGTCCAGGCAAAGCACGTGGTTACCCACATCCGCGAGGCAGGCCCCTGTGACCAGGCCCACGTAGCCGGTGCCGATCATGCTCACTTTCATGATGTCGCCTCCCTCAGCTGGGCCCCGATGGCGCGCAGGGCGGCCACGGGGTCCGGCGCCTGCGTGATCGGCCGGCCGACGACGAGGTAGTCGGCGCCCTCACGAGCCGCTTCGGCTGGCGTGAGCACGCGCCGCTGGTCGTCAGCGGGGGAATCCGGGAGGCGAATGCCGGGGGTCACCAACTTGAAGGCCTCCCCATGCCGGGCCTTGAGCGCGCGCGCCTCGAGGGGCGAACACACGACGCCATCAAGGCCGCACTGCGCCGTCAGCGCAGCCAGACGGCCGACGTTGTCGGCCGCCGATCCCGAGAGGCCCACCGCCGCAAGCTCCGCATCTGCAAGACTGGTGAGCACCGTGACGGCGATGAGCAGCGGTGGGCGCGCCGATGAGGCCACTGCCTCCCGAGCCGCCTTGAGCATCGCCTCCCCACCCGTGGCATGGACATTCACCATCCAGACGCCAAGCCGTGCCGCGGCGCGGCAAGCGCCCGCCACCGTATTGGGAATGTCGTGAAATTTGAGGTCCAGGAACACGTCGAAACCCGCATCCTGCAGGCGATGCACGATCGCCGGGCCTTCGGCCACGAAGAGCTCCTTGCCCACCTTCACCCGGCATAGCGACGGATCCAGGCGCGTCGCCATGGCGAGCGCGCGGGCGGCGTCCGGGAAATCGAGGGGCACGATGACGCGCTTACTGTCCAAGCTGCATCCTCGCCAGGTGTCGGCCTGCGGTTTCCAGCTCGGCGGTCCGGCGTGGAGAGGAGCTCTCCCAGCCGCCGCACGCCGGGCATTGCCAGTAAAACTGCCGCGCCTTGAAGCCGCACTGCCTGCAGAGGTAGACGGAGAGCGCCTCCGCGTGGGAGTGCACGAGGGACTTCATCAGCTGAAGGTCCTGCCGCCGTTCCGCGGGGGCACGCACCAACTCCGCGTCGATCAGGCGATCCAGCCCCACCAGCGTGGGGTTGCGACGCACCTCGTCGCGGACGAGCCGCCAAGCCGCTTCATCACCTTCATGCTCGGCTGTCGCCTGATAGACGACCGAGAGCAAATCCAGGCCGGGGTAGCGGTTTTGCAGGCCTCGCAGCAGCGTCAGCCCCTCGCCCGGACGGCCGAGCGCCTTGAAGCTCTCCACCATGCCGTCGGCCACCAGGCCGAGGTAGGACGGATCCTGGGACTCGACCGCCTTCCAGGCTTCGATGGCCTCGGCATGGCGTCCGGCCCGCGCGAGCCACTCGCCACGCAGAAGGTTGGCCCGCACGCACTTGCGGTTGGCCTTGATTGCCTCATCGAGGTGAGCCTCGGCTGCCTCTTGGCGCCCGTGGATCTGCTCGGTGATCCCCAGCTCGCAGAAATAATTGGCGATTTCCTTCTGGTAGTTCCGCTTGGCGCTGGTCTCGAGCTTTCGCGCCGCCCCGATCGCCTTGGCCCAATCCTTCTCGTGGACGTAGATATCCAGCAGGTGGCGATGAACCTCCGGCGTGGGGTCGTCCTGGGCAATGCCTACCAGCACCTTCTCCGCATAGTCGAGCAGCCCCGCCTTGAAGTAATCCTGGGAGAGCTCGTACGAAGCCTGGCGGCGCGTTTCCGCCGGCAGGTCGTCCCGGGCAATGAGGGCCTCGTGCACGCGGATGGCGCGATCCACTTCGCCCCGGCGCCGGAAGAGGCTGCCCAGCGCGAATTGCAACTCGACCGTGTCGGGGTTCTCCTTGGCCACCTGCAGAAACGACTCGAGCGCCCGGTCGGGCTGCTCGTTCAACAGGAAATTGAGCCCGCGAAAGTAAGACGTCGGCAGCTGCTTGGATTCCGACAGCAGGCTCTTGAGATCCACCCGCGCCGCAACCCATCCCATGCCGAAGAAAGCCGGCAAGGCGAGGAGCCACCAGAACTCAAACTCCATGGCGGACCTCCGGGCGGCCGGGCGCAGCCGGCGCGGGCGCCGCGATCGCGCTGGACTGGCGCTTCAGCCGGGCTATATCCCGCCGATGGCGGATCGCCGTGGGGAGCCAGGCGAGCAAACCCACCACAACGCCCACGACGAAGGCGATCAGCAGCGCGAACACGAGGGGCGCCTGCCACGACTGGCCGGGAAGGCCGTTCAGCGTGACAACCTGGCTGTTTCGCACGGCGAACCAGACCAGCACGAGGACAACCGCCAGGCGCAGGGCCCAGAGGATCGCCGTCATGGCCGCCCCGGATCCGGCGACCTACTGCTCGTCGCCGTCAACGCGCTCACGCAGTTCCTTGCCAGCCTTGAAATGTGGCACGTACTTGCGCGGCACCTGCACCCGCTCCCCCGTCTTCGGGTTGCGCCCGACGCGGGGCGGGCGAAAGTTCAGGCCGAAGCTGCCGAACCCGCGGATTTCGATGCGATTGCCCAACGCGAGGGCTTGCGCCATCGCGTCGAGCATCGTCTTGACCGCCAGCTCCGCGTCTTTCGGGGACAGCTGGGTATGCCGGGCGCTTAGCAGCTCAATGAGCTGCGACTTCGTCATGGCATGCGGGAAACCATCCTCCATGGCGGGCCCGGGCTTATTCCTTCGCCGTGCCGCCGAGCTTCGCCTTCAGCAGGGCGCCGAGGTTGGTGGTGCCCGACTGCGCGCCCGTCTCCGACTGCATCTTCTGGAGCGTGGCCGCCTCGTCGGCCGCGTCGCGCGCCTTGATGGAGAGGTTGATGGAGCGGTTCTTGCGGTCGATGTTGACGATGACCGCCTCGATCTCCTCGCCTTCCTTGAGGAACGCGTGCACGTCTTCGACGCGGTCGCGGGAAATCTCGGAGGCGCGCAAGTAGCCCTCGACATCCTTGTCCAGCTCGATCACCGCGCCCTTGGGCTCGATGGAGGTGACCTTGCCCTTCACCACCGCGCCCTTGTCGTGAATGGTGACGTAATTGTTGAAGGGGTCGCCCTCGAGCTGCTTGATGCCGAGCGAGATGCGCTCGCGCTCCACGTCGATCGAGAGCACCACGGCCTCGACTTCCTCGCCCTTCTTCATCTCCTTGACGGCCTCCTCGCCCGGCGCATGCCAGGAGAGGTCCGAGAGGTGCACGAGGCCGTCGATGTTGCCCGGCAGGCCGATGAACACGCCAAAGTCGGTGATCGACTTGATCGAGCCGCGGACCTTGTCGCCCTTCTTGTGGTTCATCGAGAAGTCTTCCCACGGGTTCGGCATGCACTGCTTCATGCCGAGCGAGATGCGGCGGCGGTCCTCGTCGATCTCAAGGATCATCACCTCGACCTCGTCGCCCAGCGAGACGACCTTGGCCGGGTGGACGTTCTTGTTGGTCCAGTCCATTTCGGAGACGTGCACCAGGCCCTCGATGCCGCTCTCGATCTCGACGAACGCGCCGTAATCCGTGATGTTGGTGACCTTGCCGAAGAGGCGCGTGCCCTGCGGATAGCGGCGGCCGATGCCGACCCACGGGTCTTCGCCCAGTTGCTTGAGGCCGAGCGACACGCGGTTCTTCTCGGCGTCGAACTTGAGGATCTTGGCGGTGACTTCGTCGCCCACGGCGAGCACTTCGGTGGGGTGCTTCACGCGGCGCCAGGCGAGGTCGGTGATGTGCAACAGCCCATCGATGCCCCCCAGGTCAACGAACGCGCCGTAATCGGTGATGTTCTTGACGATGCCCTTGACGATGGCGCCTTCCTTGAGCTGCTCGAGGAGCTGCTGGCGCTCGGCGCCCGCCGTCTCCTCCATGACCGCGCGGCGCGACACAACGACGTTGTTGCGCTTGCGGTCGAGCTTGATGACCTTGAACTCGAGCTCTTTGCCCTCGAAGTGCGACGTTTCCTTCATGGGGCGCAGGTCCACGAGTGAGCCCGGCAGGAACGCGCGGATGCCGTTCACCATGACCGTCAAGCCGCCCTTCACCTTGCCGGCGACCACGCCGGTGATGATCTTGCCGGATTCGAGCGCCGCATCCAGCTCTGACCAGGCCGCGAGCTTCTTGGCCTTTTCGCGGGAAAGCTTGGTGGAGCCGAAGCCATCCTCGAGCGCCTCGATGGCGACAGAGACAAAGTCGCCGGGCTTGACCTCGAGTTCGCCGCGGTCGTTACGGAATTCTTCGGTGGGGATGGCGCTTTCGGACTTGAGGCCGGCGTTCACGATGACCACGTTCGGGTCGACGGACACCACTTCGGCCGTGATCACTTCGCCGGAGCGCATCTCCTGGCGGGTGAGGCTTTCTTCGAAAAGGGCGGCGAAGCTTTCGGGGGCGCTGCTGGTGGCGGGTTGGGACAACATGGTTGAGGGTTAGCCTTGCGGATGGTGGCCTTCGGCAGGCGCCGGGGCCGGGTTGGTTGAGCCATGCCAAGCGGCGAAGCGCCCCTTGTCCGGTCTGGCGAAGCCGCCGGGCAATGAACGCTTAACCGATTGACGCCGTTGGGCTTTTCGCCCGGTCTAGGGGGATCGAGGCTGCCCGCGAACGCCTTGCCCGTACCAACCGAGGATGGTTTGCACCGCCTCGTCGATGGAGAGGTGCGTGGTATCGAGCAACTGCGCGTCCGGGTAGTGCCTCAGCGGGGCCACGGGACGGGAACTATCCCGCTCGTCACGCCGCTGCAACTCCTCCACAACGGACGCGATTTTCACACGCATTCCCTTTTCGATCAACTGCTTATGACGCCTTTCCGCCCGGACGGCCCGGTCCGCGGTGAGGAAAACCTTGAGGGTGGCGTCCGGGAAGACCACCGACCCCATGTCACGCCCATCCGCCACCAGCCCGGGCGCGCAACGCAGCGCCCGCTGACGCTGAAGGAGGGCTTCCCGGACCGCCGGGAAGGCCGCGACACGCGAGGCCGAGGCACTGGTTTCCTCGGCACGCGCGAGCTCAGAAACGTTCTCATGATCCAGCCACAACTCATTGTTCTTGAATGAAATATTTATCTTGATCGCCAGGCCCGCGAGGCCCGGCTCGTCGGTCAGGGAAACCCCTGCCCGGCCTGCTGCAACAGCCACCAACCGGTAAAGCGCCCCGCTGTCGAGATAGTGGAAACCGAGGGCTTCGGCGACTCGAGCCGCCACCGTTCCCTTGCCGGAGGCCGAGGGACCGTCGACGGCAATGACCGGGGCCAGGCTCACCGGACGATGCTCCGCCAGGCTTCAAAAAATCCGGGAAAGGTCTTCGACACGCACCCCGGGTCGTTGATCCGGACGGGCTGCGGCCCGAACGCCGCCAAGGCGAAGCACATGGCCATCCGATGGTCATCGTAGGTGTCGATCGCAACCCGGGGCCCGCCGCGCGGGGCGTCACCCCACCCCGCCGGAGGCTCGACTCTCAGGAAATCGGTCCCCTCCGCCACCGTGGCCCCGAGCTTCCGGAGCTCCGTGGCCATCGCGAGGATGCGGTCCGTTTCCTTGACCCGCCAGCTGCCAATGTTTCGCAATACCGAGGGCGTCGGGGCAAAGAGCGCGAGGACCGCAGCGGTCATGGCCGCATCCGGAATGGCGACCATGTCGAGATCGATCGCGCGAAGTGGCCTCTGGCCCGAGGACTCCATCCAGCCGTCTCCCATGACAACACGACCGCCCAGGGCTTCAATGACGTTTGCGAAGGCCACATCGCCCTGCAGCGAGCCCCGCCCCACGCCCTCGACTCTGACGGGGCCGCCTCCGAGCAAGCCTGCAGCCAGGAAATAGGACGCGGACGACGCGTCCGCCTCGACCTCAAGCGCGCCGGGCGACCGCAAGCGCGCGCCCGCAGGCACGTCGAAGTGGTTTCGCTCAGGCTCTCCCACGTCGACGCCGAATCGGCGGATCAACGCGATGGTCATGTCCACATACGGGCGAGAGACCAATTCGCCCTCGACCGCGATTCGCACGCCGCCGCCCGATGCCGCCATCGCGATCAGCAGCGCCGTCAGGTATTGGCTGGAGACGTTGCCGCGCACGCGCACCACTGAGCCAGGCGCCCGCGCCCGCGCGCCGATTTGCAGCGGCGGAAACCCTTCGTTCTCGAGGCAAGTAACCTGCGCGCCGGCCGCTCGCAGCGCCTCGACCAGGTCACCGATCGGGCGCTCGTGCATGCGCGGCACCCCGTGGAGCCGGTAGCTACCGCCGCGCAAGGCCAGTACCGCCGTGAGCGAGCGGAAGGCTGTGCCCGCGTTGCCGAGAAAGAGTTGCGCCTCTGGCGCGGGGAAGCCATCCGGGGCGCCGACGATGTCCCAATGCCCTTCGGCGGGCGAGTGGAGTGACACGCCCAGGCCTCGCAGCGCCTGCACCATGACCTCGGTGTCATCCGCGGCGAGAACACCGCGAAGCGTGGTGCGCCCTTCGGCGAGCGCAGCAAGCAGCAGCACACGGTTCGAGATGCTCTTCGAGCCCGGCAGCCGAATGTTGCCCCGCGCCGTCGTCGCGGGCGGGAGATCCAGCCAGTCCGGCTTCATTCCGGCGCGGTGGCGCGCGGCTTGCCGGGCGCCATCCCCCGGCGCGCGGCACGGGCTTCCGTCATCAGGCGATGCAATCCCGGGCCATCAGCCTTGTCGACCAGCTCGCGGAACACCGCAAGGCGCGCCGCGTAGCGGTCGATTTCCTCCAGCAACGCCGCGCGGTTGGCCACCGCGATGTCGCGCCACATGTCCGGGGAGCTCGCGGCGATGCGCGTGAAGTCGCGAAAGCCACCACCCGCGAAGCCAAACAGTTCCCCGCTGTTGGGGCGCGACAGGAGCTCCGACACCAGCACGAAGGCGAGCAGGTGCGGCAGATGGCTGACCGCCGCAAAGACCTGGTCATGGGCTTCGGGTGACAGCATCGAGATGCGGGCGCCGCAACCCTCCCAGCAGGTGCGCACGGTATCGAGCGCATCCGGCGCGGTTGCCGGCGTGGGTGTGAGCACGACGCGCGCGCCGCGGAAGAGATCCGGCAACGCGGACTCCACGCCGCTCGTTTCTCGCCCGGCGATCGGATGGCCCGGCACGAAGCGGGCCACGCGATCGCCCATCTCCTGCGCTGCGTCGCGGACCACATCCCCTTTCGTGCTGCCGGCATCCGTCACGACGGCCTCGGCCGGCATCGCCCGGCTCACGGCGTGCAGCACGGGGCCCATCGCGCGCACGGGGACGGACACGAACACCAGCTCTGCCTGCTTCACCGCTTCGGAGACCGACTCGGCGGCGGTATCGATGACCCCCATTGCCGCGGCGCGCTCGAGCGCTTCCCGATCGCGGTCGGCGCCGATGATGCGCGTGGCCCCGCCCGCCCGGCGCAGCGCCATCGCGAAAGAGCCGCCGATCAGCCCGACCCCGATGACTGCAACAGTGCGAAATCGGCGCACGGCGCCCTACCGCTCCGCCAACGCCTCGGCGAGCGCCGAGAGGAAGCGGGCGTTCTGCGCCTGCGTGCCGACCGTGATCCGAAGGTGCTCCGGCAGGCCGTAGGCGCTGATCGGCCGCACGATCACGCCACGGCGAAGCAAGGCGCCGTACAGCCGCGCCGCATCGCCCACCTTCACGGTGATGAAGTTGGCCACCGACGAAATGAAGGAAAGCCCCAGCCCCTCGAAGCCCTTCTGCAACTGGGCAAGCCCGGCCGCGTTCTCGCGCCGGCTGCGGGCGATGAAATCGGCATCGTCCAGCGCGGCGCACGCGGCCACCATGGCCAGATGGTTCACGTTGAAGGGCTGGCGCACCCGGTCGATCAGCTCCACCGCCGTCGCGTTGGCCAGGCCGTAGCCGATGCGCAGGCCTGCAAGGCCGTAGGCCTTGCTCAGCGAGCGCGAGACGACGAGATTGGGAAAGCGGCTGATCCACGACGAGGTGGGAGAGGCGATCTCCGGATCGAGGTATTCGCCATACGCCTCGTCGATCACCACCAGCGTGTGATCGGGCACGCGTGCCACGAAGCGCTCCACTTCCGCCCAGGGCAGGAACGTTCCCGTAGGATTGTTGGGGTTCGCAAGAAATACAAGCTTCGTGTTGGGACGGATGGCCGCGAGAATTGCCTCGAGGTCGTGGCCGAACTGACGCGCCGGCACCTCGATGTGCGCCGCCCCCAGCGCCTGCACCGCGAGCCGGTACACGACGAAACCGTGCTGGGAATACACCGCCGATTCATTTCGCCCAAGAAAGGTGCGGGCAACCAGCTCGAGCACGTCGTTGGAGCCGTTGCCCAGTACGACATTCTCGGGCGAGACGGATTGCTTGCGTGCGATTACGCGTCGCAGCTCGTAGCCGCTGCCATCCGGGTAGAGGGCTAGGTCCGCCATCGCTCCCGCGAGCGCCGCGATGGCCTTCGGGGAGGGGCCAAGCGGGTTCTCGTTCGAGGCGAGCTTCACGATATCCCGCTCCGGGATGCCCAGCTCTCGCGCCGTCTCCGAGATGGGCTTGCCGGGAACATACGGGGCGATGGCCCGAACATGCTCGGGCGCCAGGTCGCGAATGCTCATGCCCGCCTCAGAGGACCGCCTGGGGGTAGGAGCCCAGGAGCTTCAGGTACCCGGCGATTCGCTCGACCTCCGCCAGGGCGGCCGCCACCTGCGGGTCGTCCCGGTGACCATCGAGGTCGACGAAGAAAAGGTATTCCCAGAGCGCCACCCGGGACGGCCGGGACTCGAACTTGGTCATCGAGACGCCACGCGTTGCAAACGGCGTGAGCATTTCGTACACCGCCCCCGCTCGATTCCGGGCCGAGAGCACCAGCGAGGTCTTGTCCCGGCCCGAGGCCTTCGGCTCGTAGTCGCCCAAGACGAGAAACCGGGTGGTGTTATTGGGCTCGTCCTCGATGTTGGACGCGAGGATCGTGAGGTTGTAGTGGGCCGCGGCGCGATCACCCGCCACGGCTGCGGTTCCAGGCTCCTCGGCCGCACGGCGGGCCGCCTCCGCGTTGGACGACACGGCCATGCGCTCGGCGTTCGGAACATGCATGTTGAGCCACTCGTGGCACTGGGCGAGCGACTGGCTGTGGGAGTACACCCGCCGTATTGCGGGCAACTCGCTCACCGGACCTGCGGCCATGAGGTGGTGGTGAATGCGGATGATCACCTCGCCACAGACCTTTGCGGTGGTCTGGGGCATCAGGTCGAGCGAGCGCCCCACCGCGCCCTCGGTGGAGTTCTCCACGGGCACGACACCAAAGTCGGCTGCGCCGGACTCGACCGCGCGATACACCTCGTCGATCGACACCTGGGGAACAGCGACGGCCGCGACGCCAAACTGCTTCATCACGGCGCTCTCGCTGAACGTGCCCTGCGGGCCGAGGTACGCAACGGTGATGGGCCGCTCGAGGGCAAGGCACGCCGACATGATTTCGCGAAACAGGAAAGCGGCCGTCTCACCCGAGAGGGGCCCCTCGTTCATTTCCTTCACCCGACGAAGCACCTGCGCCTCGCGCTCCGGGCGGTAGGCCTGGCCTACTTTCAAGCTGCCCACGGCGCGAGCGAGTTGCGCCCGCTGGTTGAGCAACCGGAGGATGTCCGCGTCAACGCGGTCGATCTCGCTGCGCAACCGTGCAAGCTCCTCGCTCACGCGCCCGCCCCGCCGCCGATCAGCTGCAGCTGCCGCACGGAGAGCACGCCATCGATGCGCGCGAGCTCCGCGAGCGCAGCGGGCGTCGGCTCGCTATCCAGGTCGACCAGCGTGTAGGCCATGTTGGCCTTGGACTTGTTCACCATGTTGTGAATGTTGAGCCCATTTCGGCCCATGGTCGAGGAAATCATGCCAAGCATGTTGGGAACGTTGGCGTTGGCGATGGCCACCCGGAACGGCGACTCCCGGGGCATTTCAACCGACGGGAAGTTGACGGCGATGCTGATGGCGCCCTCTTCCAGGAATTCGCGCAGTTGATTGGCCACCATGATGGCACTGGCGTCCTCGGCCTCTTCGGTCGAGGCGCCCAGGTGCGGCAAGGCGACGATGTTCGGGATCCCGGCGTAGCGCGGGCTCGGGAAGTCGCACACGTAGGACTTCAGGCGGCCTGAACAAACGGCGGCCACGACAGCTTCCTCGTCCACCACCGGCGCGCGCGCGAAGTTGAGCAGCGTGGCGCCAGGCTGGAACTGGGCCAGGCGCTGCGCATTGACCAGCCCGCGCGTGGCATCGACGAGCGGCACATGCAGGCTCACGAAATCGGACTGCGCAAACACTTCCTCCGCCGTTTGCAGGCGCCGGACCGCCGCGGGCAGGCGCGACTGTTCCTCCGCGCCCAACGCCGGGTCGAAACCAATGACCCGCAAGCCCAGCCGCAGCCCCGCCTCCGCCACGAGACGGCCGATGGAGCCGAGGCCCACGACCCCGAGCGTCTTGCCATGCACTTCGACGCCGGCAAAGCGCTTCTTCCCCTCCTCGACTCGCTTGTCGAAGTCCGCGCCCGGCACGAGGGCGCGAACACCATCGATGGCGGGCACGACGTTGCGCGCAGCGAGAAAAATGGCAGCGATCACCAGCTCCTTCACCGCGTTGGCGTTGGCGCCAGGGGCGTTGAAGACCGGTATGCCCCGCCGGCTCATTTGCTGCACCGGAATGTTGTTCACCCCGGCGCCAGCGCGAGCAATGGCCCTCACGCTCGGCCCGACCTCATCCTCGGCAAGAACATGGGAGCGCACCAGGATGGCGTCAGGGGCCGTGAGCGCCGGGCCAACCTCGTAGCCGGCCGTCGGGAAACGCGCGAGCCCCTTGGGCGAGATGGCGTTGTAAGTGGCGATGCGAAAACGCGCGGGGGTGGCCGTCATGGGAGCCTCACCCGTGGCGACGGGAGAAATCGGCGAGGAAATCGACAAGCGCGCGCACGCCGTCGATGGGCATTGCGTTGTAGATCGACGCCCGCATGCCGCCCACCGAGCGATGACCCTTGAGCTGGGATAGGCCGCGCGCCTCGGCTTCCTCCAAAAACGGAGCATCGAGGCGCTCGTCCTTCAGGCGGAACGGGACGTTCATGCGCGAGCGGTCCGCGGGCGCGACCGGGTTGGAATAGAAATCCTGGCCATCCAGAAAGTCGTACAGCAGCGTCGCCTTGGCGACGTTCTCCCGCTCCATCACCTCGAGCCCCCCCTTCGCGAGCAGCCACTCGAAGGTGAGGCCCGCGAGATAAACGGCGAACGTCGGCGGCGTGTTGAGCATGGACTCGGCGCCAGCCTGCTGCGTGTAATCGAGCACGCTGGGCGTGGCGGGGAGCGCGGCCCCCAGCAAATCCTCCCGAATGACCACGATGGCAAGGCCTGCCGGCCCGATGTTCTTCTGCGCGCCGGCGTAGATGACGCCGAAGCGGGAGACATCCACGGGGCGCGAGAGGATGTGCGACGACATGTCGGCCACCAAAGGCACCTCGCCGGTGTCCGGCACCCAGTGGTATTCCACGCCACCGATGGTCTCGTTCGTGCAGACGTGAACGTAAGCGGCATCGGGCGACAGCTTCCAATCGGCCGGGGGCGGAACGCGATCGAAGCGCGTTTCCTTGCTGCTGGCGGCGACCTTCGCCTGGCAATACTTGCCCGCCTCGGCGTGAGCCTTGCGGGACCATTCGCCGGTGAGCACGTAATCCGTCGCCCGCTTGCCGCGCAATAGGTTCATGGGGATGGCGGCGAACTGCGCCGTCGCCCCCCCCTGAAGGAACAATACCTTGTAGTTGCCGGGAATGGCCAAAAGTTTGCGCAGGCCGGCTTCCGCTGCGGTGGCCACCGAGATGAACTCCTTGCCCCGATGGCTCATCTCCATGATCGACAGGCCCGCGCCATGCCAATTCACCAACTCCGACTGGGCCCGGGCAAGAACTTCTGGCGGCAGCATTGCCGGACCGGCTCCGAAGTTCCAGATACGCATGGTTCGGCCTGCCTGCGCGAGAGTTACGCCCCGTCAGTGGCGGGCGCGGCGGAATCGGCCTCGCCACTGCTCTCGCCACCGCTCTCCTCTTCATCCGGGTCGGCGATGACCTGCAGGCCCGAAAGCTTCTCGCCTTCCGACAGGTTGATGAGCGTGACGCCCTGCGTGGAGCGGCCCATCTCGCGGATCTCGGCGACCCGGGTGCGGATGAGCACGCCGCCGGAGGTGATCAACATGATCTCGTTCTCGGCGGTCGCGAGCGACGCCGCCACCACCTTGCCGTTGCGGGCCGACGTCTGGATGGCGATCATGCCCTGCGTGCCGCGGCCATGGCGGGTGTATTCCACGATGGGCGTGCGCTTGCCGAAGCCGTTCTCGGTTGCGGTGAGCACGCTCTGAGACTCGTCTTCCGCCACCAGCAGAGCGATGACGTTGCCGCCCTTCGCGAGATTCATGCCGCGAACGCCTCGTGCGCCGCGGCCCATGGAACGCACCTCCTCCTCGGAGAAGCGAACCGCCTTGCCCTCGTCCGAGAAGAGCATCACGTCGTGCTTGCCATCCGTGAGGGCGACGCCGATCAGCCGGTCGCCCTCGTCCAGGTCCACGGCGATGATCCCGGAAGGCCGGGGGCGCGAGTAGTCCGACAGCGAGGTCTTCTTCACCACGCCCTGCTCGGTCGCAAAGAAAACGTAGCGGTCTTCGACGAACTCGCGCACCGGCAGGATGGCGTTGATCTTTTCGTCGGCCTCCATCTGCAGGAGGTTCACGATGGGCTTGCCCCGATTGGTTCGGCTGCCCTGGGGCACCTGGTAGACCTTGATCCAGTAGACCTTGCCGCGGCTTGAGAAGCACAGCACGTAATCGTGCGTGTTGGCGATGAAGAGCTTCTCGACGAAATCGTCTTCCTTGGTGGTGGTGGCCACCTTGCCGCGGCCGCCTCGCTTCTGCGCCCGGTATTCGTCGAGCTTCTGGCTCTTGATGTAGCCCGCGTGCGAGAGGGTGACGACAACATCCTCGGGCGCAATGAGGTCCTCCATCGAGAGGTCTTCGGCGTTCTCGACAATCACGCTGCGTCGCTTGTCGCCGAACTCTCTTTTGATCTCCCGCAGCTCGTCGGCAATGATCTGCGTGACACGCTCCGGGCGCGACAGGATGTCCAGGAGGTCCTCGATGGTGGCGATGACCTCGCGGTATTCGGCAAGGATCTTGTCCTGCTCGAGGCCGGTGAGCCGCTGCAGCTGCATCTCGAGGATGCGCTGCGCCTGCACATCCGAGAGGCGATACCCCTCCCTGGACAAGCCGAAATCCGGCGAGAGGCTCTCGGGCCGGTACTGAGCGGCGCTGGCCCGCGCCAGCATCTCCTCCACAAGGGCCGAGCGCCATACGCGGCCCATGAGGGCAGCCTTCGCCGCCGGCGGGGTGGCCGCCGCCTTGATGAGCGCGATCACCTCATCGACATTGGAGAGCGCCACGGCGAGGCCCTCCAACACGTGGCCCCGGTCCCGCGCCTTGCGCAGGTCGAACACGGTGCGGCGCGTGACCACCTCACGACGGTGACGAAGGAAGGCATCCAGAAACTGCTTCAGGTTCAGCAGGCGCGGCTCACCCTCCAGGAGGGCAACCATGTTCATGCCGAACGTTTCCTGCATCGGCGTGTTCTTGTAGAGGTGGTTCAGGACGATGTCCGGCACCTCGCCGCGCTTGAGCTCGATGACGAGGCGCATGCCCTTCTTGTCGGACTCGTTTCGCAAGTCCGCGATGCCCTCGAGCTTCTTGTCGTTCACCAGCTCGCTGATGCGCTTGAGCAGCTGGTCGCCGCCCACCTGATAGGGCAACTCGTCGACGATGATGGCCTGTTTGTTGGCCTTCTCCATGTCCTCGACGTGGGTTTTCGCGCGCATCACCACGCGGCCTCGGCCGGTGCGATAGCCCTCCTTCACGCCCGCCGTGCCATAGATGATTCCGGCGGTCGGAAAATCCGGCGCCGGCACGATGGCAATCAGGGATTCGAGGTCAATCTCCGGGTTGTTCAGTAGCGCGACACAGGCATCCACCACCTCGCTCAGGTTGTGCGGCGGGATGTTGGTGGCCATGCCCACCGCGATGCCCGACGACCCGTTGACCAGCAGGTTCGGAAGTCGCGCCGGCAGGATGAGCGGCTCCTGCTCGCTGCCGTCGTAATTGGGGCCGAAGTCGACGGTTTCCTTGTCGAGGTCTGCGAGCAGCTCGTGCGCGACCTTGGACATGCGGATTTCCGTGTACCGCATGGCAGCGGCGTTGTCGCCGTCCACCGAGCCGAAGTTGCCTTGCCCGTCGATCAGCGGGTAGCGCAGGCTGAACGGCTGCGCCATGCGCACGATGGTGTCGTAGACAGCCGTGTCCCCGTGCGGGTGGTACTTGCCGATCACGTCGCCGACGATGCGAGCCGACTTCTTGTAGGCCTTGTTCCAGTCGTTGGACAGTTCGTGCATGGCGTAGAGAACGCGCCGGTGCACGGGCTTCAGGCCATCCCTAGCATCGGGGAGCGCGCGACCGACGATGACGCTCATGGCGTAATCGAGGTAGGAGCGGCGCATCTCCTGTTCGAGGCTGATCGGGTGAGTTTCCTTGGCGAATGGTTCCATGGTCAGCGGGGGGCGAAGGCAGGGCCGGTGGCGCTGCTAAGTTATTGATTTAATTGGCTTAAATGAAGCCCTGCGAAGCGGAAATTCTAGCACGCCGAGCCTTGCCGTGGCTACCCTTGGCTTGCTTGTCCGGACACGGCTACCGACCGACGCCCATGGCGGCCTCGGGAAGGCTTCCAGCGGGGCGGTTGTCGGGAGGGGAGCCCTTCGGTATCATCCTGCCGTTGTTTCAGAATCCCGCCGGACCGAACCCGCGGCACCGAAAAAAATCATCCAAAACTCTTGGGAGTTCCCTTTATGAAGATTTCGTCCATTGGTCAGCTTCTCACCGGTTCGGTAGCCGCCCTCGCGCTGGCTTCCGGCTCGGTCATGGCGGGCGATTACCCGAACCTCACGGATGCCCAGGGCGCCCCGGTACGCGACGCCTCGGGTGCCTGTGTCGAGACAAGCGGCATCAAGCACGCCGACTGCCAGCCGAAGAAGGCCCCGCCGCCGCCCAAGAAGGAAGAGCCGAAGAAGGCCCCGCCGCCCCCGCCGCCCAAGAAGGAGGCACCGAAGCCGGCGCCGAAATCGGTGAAGCAATCGATCGTCATCCAGGCGGACGCATTGTTTGATTTCGACAAGTCGGTGGTTCGCCCGGATGGCAAGAAGAGCATCGACGCTGCCATCGCCAAGCTGAAGGGCGTGGACATCGAGATGGTCATCGCAACCGGCCACACGGACTCCATCGGCACGGATGCCTACAACCAGAAACTGTCGGAGCGCCGCGCCGCGGCCGTGAAGGACTACCTGGTGTCGAAGGGCATCCCGGCAGCCAAGATCACGACCATCGGCAAGGGCGAGAGCCAGCCGGTCGCCACGAACAAGACCGCGGAAGGCCGCCAGAAGAACCGCCGCGTGGACATCGAGTTCAAGGGCGTCAAGCAGTAACCGCCTCGGCAAACCCACAGGAAACCCCGCTTCGGCGGGGTTTTTTGTTGCCCGCGCCATGGACAACGTCGACACGCTGATTGAAGCCCGCTGGGTGGTTCCGGTTGAGCCGGCTGGAGTCGTTCTCCATGGCCATGCCGTTGCCGTGCGCGACGGGCTGGTCGTGGGCATCGCCCCGACTGAGGCGGCACGGGCGCAGTTCGCTCCCCGGGAAACCGTGCAGCTTCCCCGGCACGCCTTGATCCCGGGCCTGGTGAACCTCCACTGCCACACCGCGATGACGCTGCTTCGTGGCCTGGCTGACGACGTGCCGCTCATGCCGTGGCTCCA
>JAFMJY010000128.1 GCA_017853245.1 Burkholderiales bacterium
TGCGAACGATGCGCGAGCGCTCCTTGGCGGTGAGCGCCCGCCAGGCGGGAAGCGCGGCTTCGGCAGCGGCGATCGCCCGCGCCGTTTCCGCCGCGCCCATGTCGGGCACGCTCCCGACGATCGAGCCGTCGCCGGGATTGTCCACCGGGAAGCGTCGTCCCGAGTCCGCCTCCGCCCAGGCGCCGTCCACATACGCGCGGTCGCGAAACAGGGAGGGATCCTTCAGCACGGGGGGGCGGGCGGCGGGTGAGGTCATGGCGGTTTCCTGTGAAAAACGTCGCCCAAAGTATATCGGCTGGCCCCGTCGGGCCGCCGCCCGGCAAACGCTGCTCCGGTATGATCGATGGACCCTTTGAGAGAAGAGACCGCCATGGCCCGACTGCTCCCCGCCCTTCTCGCCGCCCTCCTGATTGCCGCTCCGCTTGCGCAGGCCAAGACGCTGCGCTGGTCGAGCCAGGGCGACTACATCACCGCCGACCCGCACGCCCAGAACGAGCTGCTCACCAACTCGATCAACGGCCACGTCTACGAGGGCCTGGTCACGCGCGGCAAGAGCCTGGAGATCATTCCGCAGCTCGCGGTGAGCTGGAAGCAGACGAGCCCCACGGTCTGGGTCTTCAACCTCCGCAAGGGCGTGAAGTGGCATGACGGCTCGGATTTCACGGCGGACGACGTCGTGTTCTCCATACTGCGCGCCCAGGGTGAGACCTCCAACTTCCGGGTCTATGGCAACGCGGTCGGCAAGCCACGAAAGATCGACAGCCACACGGTGGAGTTCACCACGCCGGTGCCCAACCCGGTAATGCTCGAGATGATGGCCAACAGCCTGTTCATCATGAACAAGGCGTGGTGCGAGAAGAACCGCGTCGAGCGCGCGCAGGACTTCAAGAACCGCGAGGAAAGCTTCGCCTCCCGCAACGCAATGGGAACGGGCCCGTTCACCCTGGTCTCCCGCGAGCCGGACGTGAAGAGCGTGTTCAAGAAGAACCCGAACTGGTGGGGCCTGAAGGAAAGCCTGTTCGAGGGCAACGCGACCGACATCGTCTACTCGCCCGTCAAGGCCGAGGGCACGCGCATGGCAGCGCTGCTTTCCGGCAACCTCGACTTCGTCCTCGACCCGCCAGTCCAGGACGTCGAGAAACTCAAGCAGAACAAGGCGGTGCGCGTCTATGACGGGCGCGAAAACCGCATCATCTTCCTTGGCATGGACCAGGCCCGCGACGAGCTCCTCTACTCGAACGTGAAGGGCAAGAACCCGTTCAAGGACCGGCGCGTTCGCGAAGCCATGTACCGCCTGATCGACGTCGACGCGATCAACAAGGCGGTCATGCGAGGCCTGTCGGTGCCCACTGCCATCAACTTGCCCAACCCTACCCGCGCCGGCATCCCGAAGGAAATGGACAAGCGCTACCCCCACGACGTGGCTGCTGCCCGCAAGCTGCTCGCCGACGCGGGCTACCCCGATGGCTTCGAGGTGACGCTCGACTGCCCGAACAACCGATACATCAACGACGAGAAAATCTGCGTGGCCGTGGCGGCGATGGCTGCCAAGGGCGGCATCCGCATCAAGGTGAACGCCATGCCGCGCGCGCAGTACTTCCCGAAGACGCAAAAGCTGGACACCAGCATGTACATGCTGGGCTGGGGAGGCGGCACGACGGACGCGATCTTCACGCTCCAGCCAGTGCTCCACAGCCGCAACGACAAGGGCGACGGCGACTACAACTGGGGGAACTACAAGCATCCCGAGTTCGACGCGCTGATCAACGCCGCCAAGGGCGAGACGGACATGAAGAAGCGCCAGGAGTCGATCATCAAGGCGATGCAGTTCCACCACGACAACGTGCTGCACATCCCGCTGCACCTGCAGGTGATCCCGTGGGCCTCCCGCGCCAACGTCGAGGTCGTGCACCGCGCCGACAACTGGCTGCAGGCGACCTGGGTGAAGATCAACTGACCCGCGCGGGCGCCGATTGACTGCACGGCACCGGGGACGTCCCGTGCGCCTCCCGGCGTTTTTCCTCGCTGCCGCCCTCGCGCTGGGCGGCCTGGGCGTGTCTGCCGACGCGACGGCCAAGCCGCTTCGCTGGTCCTCGCAGGGCGACTTCCTCACCGCCGACCCGCACGCGATGAACGAAGGGGTCAACAACACGATCCTGTCGCACGTCTACGAGCGCCTCACCACCCGCGACAAGGAGCTTCGCCTCAAGCCCTCCCTGGCAGCGCGCTGGGAGCAGGTCGACCCGCTTACCTGGCGATTTCACCTGCGCAAGGGCGTTCGCTTCCACGACGGCACGCCCTTCACCGCGGAGGACGTGGTGTTCTCGATCGAGCGCGCGCAGCTGCCCAGCTCCAACTTCAAGGCGTTCGCATCGAACCTCGGCAAGGCGCGCCGCGTCGATGACCATACGGTCGAGCTCGTCACGCCACGCCCCTCGCCCATCCTCCTCGAGGAAATCAACACCATCCAGGTCATGAGCCGGGCCTGGGCGCTGAAGCATGGCGCGGCCAAGCCGCAGGACTACAAGAATTCGGAGGACACCTTCGCCTCCCGCAATGCCAACGGCACTGGCCCGTATCGATTTGTCTCGTGGGAGCCGGAGGTGCGCACCGTCCTGCGCCAGAACCCTGACTGGTGGGGTGTCGCGGATGGCCGCTTTGAGGGCAACGTCACGGAGGTCACCTACCGGCCGATCAAGTCGGACGCCACGCGAATGGCGGCGCTGGTCTCCGGCGAACTCGACTTCGTGCTCGACCCGCCGCTCCAGGACATCGCACGGCTTCGCAAGAGCGCCCAGGTGGCGATCGTCGAGGGGCCGGAAAACCGCGTGATCTTCCTGGTGATGGACCAGGGCAGCGAGCAACTGCGCTTCGGTAACGTTCGGGGAAAGAACCCGTTCCGCGACGCGCGGGTCCGCCAGGCGCTTTCGCATGCCATCGACACGGAGGCGATCCGTGCCCAAGTGATGCGAGGCCTGTCGGCGCCCACCGGGTCGATGGTTCCTTCCCGGATGACAAGCCCGGCTACCGCCGAGCCGCGGCCCTACCCCTACGACCCAGCGCGTGCGAAGCAATTGCTCGCCGAGGCGGGCTACCCGAACGGCCTCGAGACGCAGCTGATGTGCCCGAACAACCGCTACGTGAACGACGAGCGCATCTGCACCGCGCTCTCCGCGATGTTCGCAAAAGTGGGTGTCAAGGTGACGCTCACGCTGCTGCCGAGGGCGCAGTTCTTCCAGAAGGTCGACCAGGGCGACTTCGCGATGCACCTCTACGGCTGGGGGGGCGCGCCGACAGACCCCGGGCTGGTGCTCGGCCCGATTCTCCACTCGCAGGATGGCTCGGGACGCGGCGACTTCAACTCCGGCAAGTTCAGGGACCCGGCGCTCGACCGGCTGATCCAGCGCAGCGAGACCGAGCTGGACGTGAAGCGGCGCACAGCCCTCCTCGAGGAGGCGCTGCTGCGCGTGCGCGCCGAGGCTTACACCATTCCGCTGCACCGCCAGTTCATCCCGTGGGCCGTCCGCAAGGGCGTGGCGGTCCACCACCGTGCCGACAATTTCCTGGAAGCCACCTGGGTCCGGGTTCCCTGAGGAGACACCACCATGCGTGAAAACCGCTTGCGCCAAGCCTGGAAGCAGGGCGGCGCCATCGTCAACGGCTGGCTCGCCATTCCCACCGGCTTCTCGGCGGAAACGATGGCCCACCAGGGCTGGGATTCGCTCACCATCGACATGCAGCACGGCGTGGTCGACTACCAGGCGGCGGTGAACATGCTCACCGCCATCTCGACCACGCAGACGGTTCCCGTGGTGCGCGTGCCCTGGCTCGAGCCGGGCATCCTCATGAAGATGCTCGATGCCGGCGCCTATGCGCTCATCTGCCCGATGGTGAACACGCGCGAAGATGCAGAGCGGCTGGTGGCGGCGACGCACTACCCCCCGATGGGCAACCGCAGCATGGGTCCCATTCGCGCCACGCTCTACGGCGGCGCTGACTACCAGCCGAAGGCGAACGAGACGATCGTGGTCTTCGCGATGATCGAGACGCGCCAGGCGCTCGACAACCTCGATGCCATCCTGTCGGTGCCGGGGCTGGATGCCGTCTACATCGGCCCGGCGGATCTCTCGCTTGCCCTCGGCTGCACGCCACAGTTTGATGACGTGGAGCCGCCGGTCGCGGCGGCGATCGACCACATCCTCGCGCGCGCCAAGGCGCACGGCGTGGTCGCTGGCATCCACAACGGCACACCCGAGGCGGCGCTCAAGCGCATCGCCAAGGGCTTCCAGTTCGTCACCATCGCCTCCGACGCGCGCCTGATGGCGGCGGGATCGCAGCAAGTGCTCGCGAAGATGCGATCCAGCGCACCGAAGCCGGCAGCGGGCGCTTCGGGGACGTACTAAGCCATGCTGCCGAAGTGCTGCTCCATCTCGCGCCGCACGCGCACGGCCTCGTGGCTATCGTCGTAGCGCACGTCCTCCCAGCGCACGATTTCGCCTGCTGGGACGTCGCGTAACAACGTGACCCCATGGGCAAGGCCGATCGGAAGTGCGCCCAGCGCGAGCGAACGAGCAGCGGGCACGAGCTTCCCGTACACGGTGTAGCCGCCCTCGCCATCGAGCCTCTCGCCCGTGCGCAGCGCGCGCTTGGCCGTGGCGACAACATCGCCCCGCCAGGCCTCCGTGGCCCCTGTTGCCTCGCGACGAAGGGCCACGCTCGCCACCGAATGGCCGAGCTCGAGGCCGATGAGGTGATACGGCTTGTACATGGCGGCGTAACGGCCCGATGCATCCGTGCGCAGGCCGTACTGCAGGAAGCAATCACGCACGTAGTCCGACGGCGCCTCGATCACCACGTACACGCCCCAGCGCAAGTCGCGGAACACCGGTCGCCCGTCGCGTTCCACTGAAGAGACGACTTCCACTGTGCCTTTCCCTGGCAGCACGCCGCCATCCGCTGCCGGGCGCAGCACGTGCGGCAGGTCGTCGACGCCGCACGGCGGAAACGCGAGCCCGCCGGCGGGCGGCGCAAGTCCGCAGGCATTTGCGACCGCCGCCATCTCGAGGGCCGACTTGGTGCCGTCGAGAAACGAGTTGAACATCTGCGCGTTGAAGTCACCACCCGCCACCTGCTCGGCCGTGAAGCCGTAGTGGCCCCACACGGTGTCCGGTGTCGACTGGTGGTAGATCGGCAGGTACTTTGTCCCCTTGCCTGCGCAGACGACCTCGAACCCCGTGGTGCGCGCCCAGTCCACCAGCTCGGCGATGAGCGCGGGCTGGTCGCCCGAGGCCATCGAGTAGACGATGCCCGCCTCCGCCGCCCGGCGCGCGAGATACGGGCCCGCCAGCACATCTGCCTCGACGTTCACCATCACGACGTGCTTGCGGTGGGCGCAGCACTGCAGCGCGTGGTGAATGCCCGCCGCGGGGCTTCCCGTGGCGTCGATGACCACGTCGACGGCCGGGCTCGCGATCAGGCCATCGGCATCGTCGGTGAGGAATGTCGTGCCTTGCTTGACGGCGTCGTCGAAGGATTTCGCCGACGAGCGCTCCGGCGCCCAGCCCACGCGGGCAAGCGACTCGCGCGCACGGGCGGGCGAGAGGTCCGCGATGGCCGCGAGATGGATGCCCGGCGTGCGGGGCGCCTGCGAGAGATACATGGCGCCAAACTTGCCGGCGCCGATGAGGCCGACACGCACAGGCTTGCCAGCAGCGGCGCGTTGCTGAAGGGCTCGATGCAGGGACATGGGGAGGGCTCTTGGCGACGAAATGGGGTCGGGAATCCTACGCTGCGTACCACTGAGCGCAGTCGCCATGCGCGTGCCAAATTACGCGGCCAACTCGCGAGCGAGCAGCGCTGGGGGAGGGCTCGCCATCCCCCTACTTGCCTGCGCCCCCGGCGGGTGCAGAGCGGGCCGCCAGCGCATCGAGGGCTCCCAGG
>JAFMJY010000129.1 GCA_017853245.1 Burkholderiales bacterium
TCATCTGGAAGCTCGACGGCGGCTACTGCGCCGGATCGGACCACCGCAAGGACGGTGGCGCGGTCGGGTTCTGAATCCCGCCGGCGCCTTGCTCAGGGCGCCGGGGGGGCTTCCATCGCACGGTGTCGCGGGATGCGGTTGGGGTCCCAGCGCGCAGCGGCGTCGCAAAGCAGGGCTCTCACTGTCCCCCCTGCGCTGGGTTCCTGGCCCAAAAACACGAGGGCGTTTCTCAAGGCTTCCATCGCGCGCGAGGCCTCGATGGCGGGCGCCAACGTTTGCTTGGAAAGCTTCTCGCCATTTCTCGTCGCCACCGGCACGTGCAGGTAACGGGGAGTGGGCAGGCCTAGCGCGCGCTGAAGGGCGGCCTGCCGGGGCGTCGAGTCGAGCAGGTCTGCGCCGCGAACGACGTCGGTGACCCCGAGGTCGGCGTCATCGACCACGACGGCCAGCTGATAAGCGTGGAGCCCATCGCGCCGCTTCACGACGAAATCCCCAAGGTCGCGGGGAAGGTCCTGCGCGATGTCACCCTGCGCTCGGTCCTGCACCGCAACCCTCCCGGCGCTCACGCGAAATCGAACGGCGGCGGCCTCCTGGTCAGGCACGTGTGCATCGCGGCAGGTCCCTGGATAGACGACTCCGTCGATGCCGCGCAGCGCGGAGTCGGCGATTTCCTTGCGGGAGCATCGGCAGCGGTATGCCAGGCGCGCGCTGGCGAGGTGCTCGAGCGCCTCGTCGTAGCGGGCCGTGCGCTCGCTCTGGCGCACCACCAGGCCGTCCCACGTGAGGCCAAGGCTTTCGAGTTGGCGCAGTATCGTCGCCTCTGCGCCGGGCACGGTGCGCGTCGTGTCGACATCCTCGATGCGCAGATGCCATTCGCCGCCCGCGGCGCGGGCATCGAGCCAGCTGGCAACAGCGGCAACCAACGAGCCGAAATGCAGCGGCCCGGTGGGGGAGGGGGCGAATCGCCCGATGGTGCGCATCGGGCGATTCTGTCACGCGCGGCTTACCAGCCGATCAGCTTGGGCAGCCAGAGCGCAAGCTGCGGGTACAGGAACACCAGCACCACTGCCACCACCTGAAGGGCAATGAACGGAATCACGCCCAGGTAGATTTGCCGGGTGGTCACTTCTGGCGGCGCTACCCCCTTCAGGAAAAACAGTGCCCAGCCGAAGGGTGGCGTGAGGAACGACGTCTGCAGGTTCACGCAGATCAGCATCGCGAGCCACACCAGGTCCACGTTCTGCGCCACGAACACGGGAAGGAAGAGCGGGACGGCGATGTAGCTGATCTCGATCCACTCGAGGAAGAACCCGAGCACGAAGATCAGCAGCATCAGGAACCAGATATCGGCATTCACCCCGCCGGGGAGCCAGGCGAACATCTTGTTGATGAGCTCTTCGCCCTGCAGCCCGCGAAACGCGAGGCCGAACACCTGAGCGCAGATGAGGATGAACATCATCATCGCCGTGATCTTGGTGACGGACTGCACCACCTCGCGCAGGACGGCGAGGGAGAAGCGCCCGGCGAACACGGTCACCAGGATGGCGCCCAGCGCCCCCATGGAGGCAGCCTCGGTAGGGGCGGCTACGCCGCCGATGATCGAGCCTAGGACCGCCAGCACCAGTAGCACGGGTGGCACCACGACCTTGAAGAAGCGCACCCAGAGGTCCCGCCGTGCCAGTGCGTCTCGCTCCGCCTTGGGCAGCGGAGGCATGATCTCGGGCCTGATCATGCCGAGCACCACGATGTAGGCGCAGTAGAGGCCGGCGAGAAGCAGGCCTGGAATGACTGCGGCGGCAAAGAGGGTGCCGACCGAGAGCTGCATGATGTCGGCGAGCAGGATGAGGATCAGCGAGGGCGGGATGATCTGGCCGAGCGTTCCGGAGGCGCAGATGGCGCCGCAGGCGAGGCCCGGGCTGTAGCCGCGCTTCAGCAGCGTGGGCAGGGTAAGCAAGCCGAGCGTGATCACCGTGGCCCCGACGATGCCGGTCGTGGCGCCCATCAGCACGCCCACCCCGATGATGCCGAGCGCCATGCCGCCGCGCAGGCCGCCCGCGAGGTGGCCCACGACGTCGAGCAGGTCATCAGCCAGGCGTGACTTTTCCAGCATCACTCCCATGAATACGAACAACGGAATGGCGAGCCACTGGTAGTTCGCCACCACGCCGTAAATCCGGGAGGGCAGCAGGTTGAAGAGCCCCATGCCGAAGCCCGCGAGCCCGAAGCCGAAGCCCACGGTGGCGAGCGTGATGGCCACCGGCACGCCCGCCATCAGCAGCACGAAGAAGGCCACCAGCATGGCGATGGCAAGCAGCTCGAGGCCGGTCATGACGTGGCTTTCAGCGCGCGGAGCCGGTCGATGACCCGCAGCAAGGTGGCGACCGATTGCAAGGCAAGCAGCGTGAAGCCGATCGGGATGAGCGCCTTGAGCGCCCAGCGGTACGGCAGGCCACCTGGGTCCGGCGACTTCTCGCCGATGGCGAAGGACTGCTGGAAGTACCGAAACGAGAGCCAGACGAACGCCACCGAGATCACGAGGCCGAGCGCCTGCGAGAGGGCGTCGATGCGCAGCTGATTCGCCTCGGAGAGCTTTTCGAAAACGACGTCCACCCGCACGTGCTCGCCCT
The DNA here is from genome assembly GCA_017853245.1 of Burkholderiales bacterium. Taxonomy (GTDB): domain Bacteria; phylum Pseudomonadota; class Gammaproteobacteria; order Burkholderiales; family Usitatibacteraceae; genus FEB-7. The sequence continues at coordinate 2,628 of JAFMJY010000129.1, forward strand.
TGAGGAGGGCGTACGGAATGCCGAAGAGGATCAGCGGGGCGAGCAGGTGCCATTCCAGCTCCTGGGCCCAGACGGACCCGAGGCTGAAGAAGTAGCGCAGCACGACGTTCGTGGCCATCAGCACCACGATCGCGAGCGCGAGCCAGGCGGTTGCGCGGCCGACCCAGTCGACCGCGCGCTCGATCCCTTCCTTCATGGCTTACGCCTGGATCTTGTTGTGATAAGGCGTCTCGCTGTACTTGCTCCAAGCGTCGAATTTCGCCTTGTAGGCCATGTAGGAGTCGTGCACTTTCTTGGTCACTGGGTCCTTGGCGATGGCCTCGTCCAGCACCTTGGCGGTTTGCGTACGCAAAGCCTTGATCACGTCGTCGGGCAGCGGGCGCGCCATGACCTTGTGGTTCTTGACCAGGTCTTCCATCGCCTCGGCGTTGGTCTTCTGGCACCAGCCCTCGCTGATCACGTTGCACGCGGCGGCGGCATTCTCGACGATCGCCTGCAGCTCCTTGGGCAACTTGTCCCATGCCGCCTTGTTGATCAGTAGCTCCGACACGGTGGCGGGCTCGTGCCAGCCGGTGGTGTAGTAGTTCTTCGCAGCCTTGTGCAGGCCCAGGCGGCGATCCTGGAAGGGGCCCACGAACTCGGCCGCGTCGATCACGCCGCGCTCGAGCGCGGGGAAGATCTCGCCGCCAGGCAGCAGCTTCACGTCCACGCCTAGCGCCGCGTACACCTTGCCGGCGAGGCCGGGGATGCGCATCTTCAAGCCCTTGAAGTCGCTGACCGACTTGATCTCTTTCTTGAACCAGCCGGTCATCTGCACGCCGGTGTTGCCGCACGGAAACGCCACCATGCCGAACGGCGCGTACACCTCATGCCACAGCTTGATGCCATCGCCGTCGTAGAACCAGCCGTTGATGCCCTGGAAATTGAGGCCGAAGGGCACGGCGGTGAAATACTGGGCGGCGAAGGTCTTGCCGGTCCAGAAGTAGCTGTTGGCGTGGTTCATCTCCACCGTGCCGGCGCGCACGGCGTCGAAGCCCTCGAGCGCGGGAATCAGCTCGCCGGCGCCGTAGACCTGGATCTTGAGACGCCCTTTGCTCATGGCGTCGATGCGGCGGGCAAGGTCAGTGGCGCTGCCCGGCCCGTCCATGTAGAAGGGCGAGCCTTTCGGGTAGGCGCTGGTCATTTTCCAGATGATCGGCGACTGGGCCTTGGCGATCATCGGGAAGCCGAGGGTGCCGGCGGCGGCGCCGGCGGTGAGGAACGAGCGACGGGTAGGTTTCATGATGAGATCTCTCCGAAAGGGGGTGCGGTTGAAGGACACGGGACTCCCTAGCAATTGCCGCGCCAACACGCTTTCATTGGGGACGAGGCCGGTCGTGACTGGGCGCACGCGCCGATGCGGTGCGTGACCGAGCCGAGCCCGCACCGATGTTGTGCGGGGCGGTGGGTGGCGTGTTCAGCGATACTCTCCACCCTGGAGTTAGTCGTTGGGCCCCGAGGGCCTGTGAACTTGACCTGGAGTTGCCCGATGTCCCTTCCCCTTTACGCCGCCTTCGATCTTTCAGGCCTCCCGCTTCGCAACCGTGTCGTCATGGCGCCCCTGACCCGGTCCCGCGCCATCGGCAACGTGCCCAACGCCCTCATGGCCGAGTACTACGCGCAGCGCGCGGGCGCCGGGCTCATCATCACCGAGGGCACGTCACCCTCGCCAAACGGCCTGGGCTACGCCCGTATCCCGGGCCTGTTCGACGACGCCCAGCAGGCGGGCTGGAAAGCCGTTGCCGACGCGGTGCACGCGAAAGGCGGAAAGGTCTTCGTCCAGCTCATGCACACCGGGCGAGTGGGGCATCCCGCCAACCTCCCGGCGGGCGCGCGCATCCTGGCGCCCTCGCCCGTGGCCGCGCCCGGCGAAATGTGGACGGACTCGAGTGGCAATCAGCCTCACCCGGTGCCCGTCGAGATGACGGAAGCTGACATCGAGGTGGCGATTGGCGAATACGTTTCGGCCGCCAGGCGGGCGGTGGCGGCCGGTATCGATGGCGTGGAGCTCCACGGCGCGAACGGCTACCTCATCGACCAGTTCCTGAACGTAGCCACCAACCAGCGGGCCGATCGTTGGGGAGGGAGCGTGGCCAACCGCGTCCGCTTTGCCGAGGCTGTGGCGAAAGCGGTGACGGGGGCGATTGGCTCGCGTCGCGTAGGGATGCGCGTCTCGCCCGCCAACAACTTCAACGGCATGGCACCCGACCCGCAGCAGGACGATGTCTACTTGAGGCTCGCAGGAACCCTGGGAGGATTGGGCGCTGCCTATCTGCACATCGTGGACCACAGTGCCATGGGCGCCCCAGGGCCCAGCGCAGGGCTCAAGCTGCGCCTGCGCGAGGCGTTTCCGGGTGCGCTGATCCTCTCGGGTGGCTACGACGCCGCCCGTGCGAACGCCGACCTCATTGCCCGTCGGGGTGACCTGGTGGCATTCGGCAGGCCCTTCATCTCCAACCCTCGGCTGGTCGATAAGCTCCGCTCCGGCGCTGTGCTCGCGCAGCCGGATTTCAGCACCTTCTACACCCCTGGCGCGAAGGGCTACACGGATTACCCTGCCGACTGATCCGGTTGCGGGTTGGGCAGGGCCCGACCCCATGGCGCGGATTGGAAATATTCATTTGCCGGGCAGGGCGCCTGCGCGAGAAACTTCTGCAGGTAGTTAAAAAAGGGGATCGGACATGGCTCGTAACAAGACGAACGCTGCGGACATCGACATCGGCATCTCGGCCAAGGATCGGCAACGAATTGCGGAGGGCCTCTCGCGCCTGCTCGCCGACTCTTACACGCTCTATCTCAAGACGCACAATTTTCACTGGAACGTGAAGGGGCCCATGTTCCAGACCCTTCACCTGATGTTCGAAGCGCAGTACAACGAGCTCGCGTTGGCGGTCGACCTCATTGCCGAGCGCATCCGCGCGCTTGGCCACCCGGCGCCGGGTACCTACAAGGAATACGCGCGGCTCTCGTCGATTCCGGAGACGGAGGGGGTGCCCGAAGCCCGAGCGATGATCCAGCTGCTCGTCGAGGGTCAGGAGGCCGTGGCCCGCACCGCCCGGCGGCTCTTCCCGGTGGTGGAAAAGGCCGCGGACGAGCCGACCGCCGACCTCCTTACCCAACGCATGCAGGTTCACGAGAAAACGGCGTGGATGCTCCGCGCCCTCCTGGAGAAATAAATGGCTGTCGTCGAGCTCACGAAGGACAATTTCGAGCAGGTGGTCACCGGCAACGCGACCGTGGTGGTGGACTACTGGG
>JAFMJY010000001.1 GCA_017853245.1 Burkholderiales bacterium
CGCGCGACAACTCCTCCGGCAGGAAGAGCCCGCCGCCGTTGCCCGCCAGGATCGAGATGCGCCGGATCTCGCCGCGATCGCTCGCCGCCCGCAACGCCGAGAGCTTGGCGAGCCCGGGGCCCGGCCAATCCTCATGCTTGAGCATCACCGCAGCGGGGATGGCCTTGAAGATCCGGATGAGCACCGGCAGCGGCAGCTGCGGCCCGTAGGCGAGCGGGTGGTCCTGCACGCAGAACGGCGTGTCGGGGCCCAGTGTCTCCGCAGCCATCTCGTAGTACGCCACCGCCTGGTCGTCCGTTTTCACGGTGGCGGCCGGCCCCACCATCACGCCGGAGGCGCCGAGATCCATGACGCTCTTGGCGAGCTCACCCATCGCCGCAAACCCGGGAGAGGAAACCCCTACGATCACCGGCACCCGGCCGCCAACGCGGCCGAGCACGCGCTTCACGTACGTGCGCGACTCCTCGGCCGTGAGCTTGGGTGCCTCGCCCATCACCCCCAGAACCGTCAGGCCAGTGACGCCCTTCTCGAGATAGAAATCGGTGACGCGGTCGATACCCTCGAGGTCCAGCGCGCCGGAATCCGTGAACGGCGTAACCGTGATGAGGTAGACGCCACGGGCGGATTCGTCGAGCTTGGCCATCTCAGTCTGCCTTGATACCCGCCGTGGCAGCGACCTTTTTCCACCGGGCGATGTCGGAGCGGATCACCTCGCCAAACGTTTCCGGCGATACCAGAGCGGCTTCCGCGCCCTCGCGAGCGAGGAACTCCTTCATCTCGTCGGTGGCGAGCGCCTTGTTGATCTCCGCATTGAGCTTGGCGATCACATCCTTCGGGGTTCCGGCTGGCGCGAGGATGCCCCACCACAGCTCGACGTTGTAGCCCGGGGCGCCAGCGCCCGCCACCGGCGCCAGGCCCGGCGCGATCGCGGAAGGCTTCACCGTGGTGACGCCCAGGCCTCGCACCTTGCCACCCTTCACTTGCGCAAGCATCGATGGCGCACTCGCGATCAGCACCTGGACGTGCCCCGCCATCAGGTCTGCGGTGGCCGGGCCCATGCCCTTGTAGGGCACGTGCGTGAGCTTCACGCCCGCCGCCTCGCCCATCAGCTCGGTGGCGAAGTGGTTGATGCTGCCCGTGCCCGAGGTGGCGTAGTTGAGCTTGCCGGGGTTTGCCTTCGCAAACGCGAAGAGCTCCTCGGTGGTCTTGAACGGCGTGGAGGGCGCTACGGCCAGCAGCATCGGGCCCTTGCCCACCATCGCCACGGGCGCGAATGCCGTGAGCGGATCGAAGGGCAGGTTGGTCGCAATCGCCGACTTCGTCGTGTAAGTCGAAGAGATCATGACGATCGTATGGCCATCGGGGGCGCTCTTGGCGACGAAGCCCTCGCCGATAGAGCCGGTGGCGCCGGGGCGGTTTTCCACCACCACGGGCTTGCCGAACGACTCAGAAAGCTTCTTGCCGATCGCCCGCGCAAACGTATCGTTCGAGCCGCCCGGTGGCGACGTGACGACAAAGAGAATCGGCTTGCCCGGGAATGCGGCGGCACCCTGCGCGAGTGCTGCGATAGGCCACCACGCAGCGATAGCGAGAACGAAAGCGAGGGCGTGGGTCGCGCGAAGCGGATGAAGGCGTTGGGTCATCGTCGTAGTTCCCGAGCATGTTCTTGGGTAACCCGTATTTTGCCGCATGACCGAAGGGGCGAGCCTCGGAGTTATTATCCTCAGGGCGTCCACATCGATCGGCGGGCTCTCCGCCTTCATCCCCATGCCCCATTTGCCCGCCTCCCAGGCCCTCGCTCACATTCGCGTTGTCGACATGACGCAGGTTCGTGCCGGGCCCACCGCTGCCCGGCAACTCGCCGATTGGGGCGCCGACGTGATCCAGGTTCAAATGCCCGAGCACATGCGCGGAGACGACACCCTCGGCGGGCAGGACGGATCGGACTACCAGTACACGCATCGCAACAAGCGCTCGATCACGCTGGACCTCAAAAATCCCGAGGGCATTGCGGCGCTAAAGAAGCTCGCCACCACGGCCGACGTGCTGATCGAGAACTTTCGCCCGGACGTGAAAAGCCGCCTGGGGATCGACTACGAATCGCTCTGCAAGGACAACCCACGCCTGGTCTACGCGAGCATCTCCGGTTTCGGCCAGACGGGGCCGTACGCTACCCGCCCCGGTTTCGACCACATTGCCCAGGGCATGGGCGGCTTGATGTCGGTCACCGGATCCCCCGGCGAGGGCCCCATGCGGGTGGGAATCGCGATCGCCGACTTGACCGCCGGCATCTTCGCCGCCTACGGCATCACGGTCGCCCTCCTCGAGCGGGAGCGCTCGGGACGCGGGCAATGGCTGCACACCTCGCTGCTGGAGGCCATGGTGTACATGATGGATTTCCAGACCGCGCGCTGGACTGTCGAGGGCGAGATCCCCAAGCAGGCGGGCAACTACCACCCCACCAGCATTCCGACTGGCGTCTACCGCACGAAAGATGGGCACATCAACATCGCGGTGTTCGGCTCGAAGATCTGGGAGCGCTTCTGCAATGCGCTGGGCGCCCCGGAGTGGGTGAACGACTCGCGCTATCACAACAAGTCCGCGCGTTCGGTGAATCGTGACTCGCTCAACGCCGCGATCGAGGAGCGCCTCGCCGCCCACGGCAGCGCCCACTGGATCGAGCTTTTCAACGGCCTCGGCGTGGCGTGTGGCCGAATCAACGACATGAAGCAGGTGTTCGAAGAGCCGCAGGTGCAGTACCTCGGCATGGTGAAGACTGTGGCCTCGAAGCACCACGGCGAACAAAAGCTGGTCGGCCAACCGGTGACGCTCGAGCGCACGCCCTCCACCATCGCCCGCGCGGCGCCGAAGCGGGGCGAGCACACGGAGGAAGTGCTCACCGAGATCGGCTACGATGCCGCGACCCTTGCGCGGCTCAAGTCCGCCGGAGTGTTCTGATGAGTCATGCCGCCTTCATGTCCCCCACGGAGCGAGTCAAGGCCTGGCTCGACGGCCCGGCGCTGCACCTGCGCTTCAACAACCCCGCCAAGCACAACGCGCTTTCCGTCGACATGTGGGAGGCGGTGCCGAAGCTGCTCGCGCAGGCAGAGGCCGACGATCGCGTAAGACTCGTGGTCTTCTCTGGCGAAGGACCGAAAGCTTTCGTCTCGGGTGCCGACATTTCGCAGTTTGAGGACCATCGCGCAGCAAAGGAGGCGGTGAAGCGCTACGAGGCCATGGCCGAGGATGCGCTGATGGGCATTCATGATTTCTCGAAGCCCACCATCGCCGCGATCCACGGCTACTGCATCGGCGGTGGCGTGAACGTCGCGATCAGCTGCGACATTCGGCTCGCGTCAGAGGACGCCGTGTTCAGCATCCCCGCCACGCGGCTGGGCCTGGGCTACCGGTTCTCGGCGCTCAAGAACCTGGTGGACTTGGTCGGCCCCGGGCGCGCCAAGGACCTCTTCTTCACGGCTCGCCGCATCAAGGCCGATGAAGCAGCGCAGATCGGCCTCATCAACCGTGTTGCGCCCGCCGATGGCCTCGAGGCGCTGGTGAAGGAATACGTCGACATGATCGCCACCGGCGCGCCGCTGACCATCAAGGCGGGCAAGCGCATCATCCGCGAGGTGCTGAAAGCCGATGCCGACATTGACATGGCGCTCTGCCGACAGCTGATCCTCGATTGCTTCGAGAGCGAGGATTACGCCGAGGGCCGCGCCGCCTTCATGCAAAAGCGCAAGCCCGCGTTCCGCGGGAAATGAGCCCAGTCCGCCCCACCCGCATTCAGGAGACGACCATGATTCGCCGACTCGCCGCTCTGCTCGCTACCCTCACCCTCGCCTCGCCAGCGCTCGCAGCCTGGCCCGAGCGCCCCGTGAAGATCCTCATCGGATACGCCGCAGGGGGGTCGACGGATGTGGTTGGCCGCCTGCTGGCACCGAAGCTTTCCGAGCGCCTCGGCCAGCCGGTGGTGATCGAGAACAAGCCTGGCGGCGCGGGCGACCTTGCAGCGGAAGTGATGCTGCAGGCGCCGGCCGATGGCTACACGCTGCTCATGTCGACGGTGGCGCTGCATGCCATCAACCCGGGCCTCTACAAGGCGCGGCGGTTCGACCCGGTGAACGACTTCGTGCCGATCGCGATGGTCGCGTCCTACCCGATGATCCTCATCGCTGCGCCGCAGACCACCTTCAAGACGCTGCCGGAGCTCAAGGCAGCCGCCGGCAAGGGCAATCTCTTCTACGCTTCCTCGGGCATCGGCTCGCCGGGGCACCTCGCGGGCGAGCTGCTCACCAAGGCGCTCGGTGCCAAGATCACGCACGTGCCCTACAAGGGCGGCTCGCCTTCCGTGGTGGCCGTGATGTCGGGCGAGGCGCAGATGTCCTTTGCCACGCTGCCGGCCGTCGTGCCGCAAATCCGCTCCGGGAAGGTTCGCGCCGTGGGCCTCGCGTCGAAGTCGCGCAACCCCGCCGTGCCCGATACGCCGACGTTGATCGAGATGGGCGCTGCCGATTTTGACGTGGGCACCTGGACGGGCTTCGTCGGGCCCAAGGGCACGCCCGCCGAGGTGGTGCAGAAATTGAATGCAGCGGTGTCGGCAGTGCTCGCCGACCCCGCCATCCGCCAGCGCCTCATCGACGAGGGCGCCGAAATCCGCGCCATGACGCCGGCGGAGTTCGGCGCCTACATCAAGGCCGAGAACACGCGCTGGGTGAAGGTCGTGCGCGACGCAGGCGTTCAGCCGCAGTGAGCCACTGCGGGCAGCCTGACTTCCAATGAGTTCCGGATTCTCAAAGGGCCTCACGAGCTACGGCGACACGGGCTTTTCGCTCTTCCTGCGCAAGGCCTTCATCAAGGGCGCGGGCTACACGGATGACGCGCTCGGCCGGCCCGTCATCGGCATCGCCAACACCGGTAGCGGCTTCAACCCCTGCCACGGCAACGCGCCGCAGTTGATCGAGGCCATCCGGCGCGGCGTCATGCTCGCCGGCGGTTTGCCAGTCGAGTTCCCGACCATATCGCTGCACGAGAGCTTCGCCAACCCCACAAGCATGTACCTCCGGAACCTGATGGCCATGGACACGGAGGAGATGATCCGCGCGCTGCCGGTGGACGCCGTAGTGCTGATCGGCGGCTGCGACAAGACGGTGCCGGCGCAATTGATGGGGGCCGCCTCGGCGAACGTGCCGGTCGTTCAGCTGGTGACCGGCTCGATGCTCACCGGCTCGCATGACGGCAAGCGCGTCGGCGCCTGCAGCGACTGCCGGCGCTTCTGGGCGAGCTATCGCGCCGATGAGATCGACACCGACGAGATCACGCGCGTGAACGACCAGCTGGTGGCGAGTGTGGGCACGTGCTCTGTGATGGGCACCGCGAGCACCATGGCGTGCGTGGCCGAGGCGTTGGGCATCGCGGTTCCGGGTAGCGCTTCGCCGCCCGCTGTCACCTCGGACCGCATGCGCGTGGCGGAGCGCTCGGGCGCCGTGGCGGTCGGGATCGCGAAATCGACGCTCACGCCGGCACAGATCATCACGCCCAGCTCCATCGAGAACGCCCTGCGCGTGCTGCTCGCCATCGGGGGCTCGACCAATGGCGTGATTCACCTGACCGCCATCGCGGGCCGCCTGGGCATCCCCGTGCCGCTGGAGCTGGTCGACAGGCTCGGGCGCGATACGCCCGTGCTGGTGGACCTCAAGCCCTCGGGCCAGCATTACATGGAGGATTTCCATCACGCTGGCGGCATGGCCACGCTGCTGCGCGAGCTCAAGCCCCTGCTCCGATTGGAGGCGATGACCGTCACCGGCCGCTCGCTGGGAGAGGAGATCGAGGCTTCCGGACCTGGCTTTGCGCAGGATGTGATCCGTTCGCGTGCAAACCCCATTCACCCGGAAGGCGGCATCGCGGTGCTGAAGGGCAACCTGGCGCCAGGCGGGGCGATCATCAAGCAGTCGGCAGCGTCGAAAGTCCTCATGCAGCACGAAGGCCGCGCGGTCGTGTTCGAGAACCTCGCCGACCTCGCCGAGCGCATCGACCGCGACGACCTCGACGTGCAGGCGGACGACGTCCTCGTGCTTCGCAACATCGGCCCCAAGGGTGCGCCTGGCATGCCGGAGGCAGGCTTGATCCCCATCCCGCGCAAGCTCGCGCGCCAGGGCGTGAAGGACATGGTGCGCGTTTCCGACGGCCGAATGAGCGGCACAGCCTCGGGCACTATCGTGCTGCACGCCACGCCGGAATCGGCGATCGGTGGCCCGCTCGCCTACGTGCGCACGGGCGATCGCATCAGGCTCGACGTCCCGGCGCGCGAACTGCGCCTGCTGGTGGAGGACGCCGAGATGGCCCGCCGCGCCAAGGCGGCGCCGGTCGCGGAGCCATCAGCCGATCGCGGCTACCGGAAACTCTTCCTCGACACCGTCACCCAGGCGGACCAAGGCGTGGACTTCGACTTTCTGCGCCGGACGCCTTAGTTCGCCTTGATGTCCGCTTCGCGGATCAGCTTGCCATAGCGCTCGTGCTCGAGCCGCACCAGGGCCGCCAGCTCCTGCGGTGAGGAAGGCGACACCACCGCCCCCAGGCTCACCAGCCGATCGCGCACCTCGGGGTCGGCCAGCGCCTTGTGCACTTCAGCACGCAACCGCTCGACCACGGCAGCCGGCGTGCCCTTCGGCGCGATGAAGGCGTGCCAGACGGACGCCTCGAAACCGGCGAACCCGGATTCGGCGATGGTCGGGGCATCCGGAAGCGTGGCGACCCGCTCGCTGCTCAACGCCGCGATCACCCGCAGCTTGCCGGCCTTCACGTGCGGCAACACCTCGATGGCGTTCACCGCCACCATCGGGAGCGACCCCCCAAGAACGTCGGAGATGGCAGGCGCGCCGCCCTTGTACGGCACGTGAGTGAGCGAGATACCAGCCGCGCGCGCGAAGAGCTCGACCGCCAGGTGTGGCGTGGAGCCGCTGCCGGGAGTGCCGTAAGCCACGCTCGCAGGCTTCGCCTTCGAGGCGTCCACCAAGCGCTTGATCGAAGTGAGGTCGGCGCTGGCCCCGGTTGCGATCACCACCGGCAGCCGCGCGACGAGCGAGATCGGCACCACGTCCGCGTTCGGGTCGAATGGCTGCTGCTTGTAGAGGAACGTGTTTGCCGCGAGCCCGTTGGCCACCAGCATGACGGTGTAGCCGTCCGGCGGGCTGTCGATCAGCTGCCGCAGCGCGATGTTGCTCGCCGCGCCAGGCTTGTTCTCGATCACCACCGACTGGCCGAGGCCAGCGGCCATCTTCGCGCCTACGGCCCGCGCGACGATGTCCATGGCCCCTCCCGGAGCGAAGCCAACGAGAATCTTCACCGGCTTGTTCGGGTACGCCTGGGCGAGTGCGGGGGGCGAGGCGAACGCCAGTACGGCGAGGGTGGCGCTGGCAAGCGCGACACGAAGGCTGAGCAGCATGGGAAAGTTCTCCACGAAACAGTTAGGAAAAATTCAGGCCGGGATCTTCAGGCGCGGGTACACGCGCCGGGTGTTGCCCTCGAAGATCTTGCGGCGGCTCTCGGCTGAAAGGCCGGGAGCCGCCTCGATATAGCGCCGCGTGTCGTCAAAGTAGAAGCCCGTCTCCGGGTCTACCCCCCGAACGGCACCCACCATCTCGGAGGCGAACAGGATGTTGTCGATCGGCACGACCTTGAGCAGCAGGTCGATGCCCGGCTGGTGGTAGACGCACGTGTCGAAATAGACGTTCTTCAGCAGCAACTCCCCGAGCGGCGGGCGTTTCAGGTCCTGGGCGATCCCGCGATAGCGGCCCCAGTGGTAAGGCACCGCGCCACCGCCGTGCGGGATCACGAAGCGAAGCGTCGGAAAATCCTTGAACAGGTCCGACGTGAGGAATTGCATGAAGGCCGTGGTGTCGCCATTGATGTAGTGCGCGCCCGTGGCGTGAAAGCACGGGTTGCAACTGGCGCTCACGTGCACCATGGCCGGCACGTCCAGCTCCACCATCTTTTCGTAGAGCGGGTACCAGAAGCGGTCCGTGAGCGGCGGGTCGCGCCAATGGCCGCCGGAAGGGTCCGGGTTCACGTTGCAGCCGACAAAGCCCAACTGCGCGACGCAACGCTCGAGCTCCGCAACACTCTGCGCGACCGGCACCCCTGGTGCCTGGGGCAATTGGCAGACCGGCGCGAAATTGTTCGGATACAGCGAGCATACGCGGTGGATGACATCGTTGCAGGCGCGAGCCCACTCGGCGTTGGCCTCCCCGGAGCCCACGTGATGCCCCATGGCCATGGCACGCGGCGAGAACAGGGTGAGATCCGTGCCCCGCTCTCTTTGCAGCCTGAGCTGGGCCCGCTCCAGCCCCTCGCGCAGCTCGTCGTCGCTGAACGCAAGCGCCGCGCGTGCAGGCAGTGCCTCGCCGCGCTCCAGCGCGCCCAGTTGCTTCGCGCGCCAGCCCTCGAGGCCCTTGGGCGCCGTCGTGTAGTGGCCGTGACAGTCGATGATCATGCTGCAGTGGTCAGCCGAATGGCGCCACGCCGATCCAGGACGCGTGCAACCGCTTTGCAAACGCCACGGTGACCGCCAGGCCGACGACCACGGCGATGATGTCGCGGGATGCCGCGACGGCGGGGTATTGGATGCCCGCCACACGGTCGCGCCTGCGGGCGGCGATGTAGACCAGCACGGCCCAAACTAGGAACGAACCAAACAGGACGATGTCCGCGAGCCTGCCGTTGGAAAGCAGGTGTGCGAACGCCCATACCTTGACGCTCATCGTCATCGGGTGCCCGACCCGCGCCTTGATGTGCGTTCCCGGCACGAAGGCGGCGGCGAGCAGGATGAATGCCAGCGCCATGAGGAGCGCAGCTAGATGTCGCGTCCAGGCGGGCGGCGACCACACCTCGATCGGCGCCTGGCGCGCCAGGCCGTAGCCCTGGACGATCAGCACCAGCCCGGCAATGGCGATCACGGAGTAAATCGTCTTCCACGCGCCGGGGCCAACGCGCTCCCGGGCAGAGGTGCGCCAGTCGTTGGCGACCACGCGAGTGAGATGGCTGCCGAGGAACAGCAAGAGGCCCGCGAGCAGGAGAGTCATGAAGTTGTCCTCGTCGATTGAAGGAACGCATCATAGTGCGCGATGAAGTCCTCCTGCGCCTCGAAATAGGGCAAGGCGCCGGTGGGGAACACCGTGAAGCGCCAGTTGCCCCGCGATTCATAGAGCGACTTCTGGCGATAGTCAGTGAAATCGCCACGCACGCCGTGGCTCGCCCAGACCGGCATGGGCAGCTTGTCATAGACCGCATGAATGTCAGCGCTGAACAAATGCCCGGAAAGGAACCTCAGCGGCGCGAATTCCGCGCCGGGCTCCCGCGCGGTGAGGATGGCGTAGCGGGCCATCTCCTCGTCGATGGCGTCCCCACCCCAGGTGCGGCGCAGGAAATAGCGCACCACGCCGGGTTTGGTGAGGCCACGGAACAGCGCCCCGCCCCAGCCCGGGCCGCGAAGCACGGACTGGAACCAGCCCATCCCGAGCGTTGCCTCCGCCTCTGCACGAAGTGAACGACCGCCGCGCAGCCCCGTGGGGCTCACCAACGCAATCGACCGGAAGCGCTCGGGGCGCTCGGCTGCTGCCCGGGCGAGAAACTCGCTCCCCAAGGACACGGCGAGCGCATCCACCGGCGCGTCACCGTAGCGCTCGCGGATGAGGTCAAGCACGTCATGCAGCGCATCGGTCATCAGGCGCGGCGAATAGGGGCGATCGCTGCGCTCGGAGATGCCGAAGCCGGGCAAGTCCGGCGTGATCACAGAACGCTGCCGCGCGTAATGCTCATGCAGCGGGCGAACCTCCGCAGCAGACGCTGCGGCGTTGACGCTGTGCACGAGCAGAAGCGGCGGCCCCTCACCCGCCACGTAAATGCCGAGGCGACCGGCGCGACCGGCTCGCTGAACCCGCTCGCCGCTGACGGCAGCAGGCAGCATGGGCGTCAGGCGATCGCCACGGCACCCGACCCGGAGGCCGCGGCCACGAGGGAGACCGAGAGGTTGTCGATGAGCCGCGTCTTGCCGAGCCACGCAGCCCCGAGCACAACCAGCTCTCGAGTCGTGGCGCCCACGGGGCCCAGGCCATCGGCATCCCGAGCAGCGACGTAGTCGACCTTCCAACCCGCGCGGGAGAGCTCGTCGGCGGCGAGGGCGCAGCGCGAGTGGGCGTCGCGGGCTCCGGCCCGAATGCCATCGACCACGCTGCGAAGCGCGCGATTCAACCGCACCGCCTCGGCGCGCTCGGCTGGCGACAGATACCCGTTTCGAGACGACATGGCGAGGCCATCGGCCTCACGCACGGTATCGATGCCGACGATCTCGATCGGGTAGTTGAGTTGTTTCACCAGCGCACGGATGACCTGCAGCTGCTGGTAATCCTTGCGCCCGAAGATGGCGACCTGCGGTGTGACAGCATTGAACAGCTTGGCCACTACCGTGACCACACCCTCGAAATGCCCCGGGCGGAAATCCCCGCACAGCTGGCGCGCCACCGCGGGCGCAGAGAGAACGATTTCCTGCTTCTGCGGATAGAGCTCCGATTCGGTCGGGCAGAACAGCACGTCGCATCCCGCCTCGGCGAGCATCGTCGCATCGCGCTCGAGGGTGCGCGGGTAGCGATCGAAGTCACCACCCGGCTCGAACTGCAAACGGTTGACGAAAACGGAAGCCACCACGCACTGGCCCCGCCGCCGGGCTTCGTGCACCAGGGCAAGATGGCCCGCGTGCAGGTTTCCCATGGTCGGCACGAAGGCCACGGACTTCTCGCCGCCAAGCCTTTGGCGCAGGGCCGGGATTTGCTCGATGGTGTCCATGAGGGAAACGCGGCGGCCCCGGGCCGCGCCTAGAACGCGTGCTCGGGCGCCGGGAAGGCGCGCGACTTCACCGCTTTCACGTAGGCCTCGATGCCTGCCTGGATGGAGGGCGCGCCCGACATGAAGTTCTTCACGAACCGCGCCTTGCGGCCCGGGTAGATGTCGAGCATGTCGTAGACGACCAGCACCTGCCCGGAGACGTCCACGCCGGCCCCGATCCCGATGGTAGGCACCGAGAGCGACTCGGTGACGCGCCTGGCCACCGTGGCTGGCATGGCCTCCATCAGCACGATCGCCGCGCCGGCTGCCTCGAGAGCCTTGGCGTCGGCAACCAATCGCGAGGCTGCGTCGTCACCGCGCCCCTGCACCCGGTAGCCGCCAAAGGTATTGACCGACTGCGGCGTGAGGCCGATGTGCGCGCACACGGGAATGCCGCGCTCGACCAGGAAGCCCGTGGTCTCCACCATGAGCGCGCCGCCTTCGAGCTTCACCATCTGCGCGCCTTCGGCCATGGCCAGCGCCGCGTTGCGGAAGGCCTGCTCCTTCGACTCCTGGTAGCTGCCCCAGGGCATGTCGACCAGGACCAGCGCGTTCTTCGAGCCGCGGACCACGGCCCGCGTGTGATAGAGCACGTCGGCCATGGTGACAGGCAGGGTTGAATCGTGGCCCTGCACCACCATGCCGAGGGAATCGCCCACGAGGAGCATGTCGACGCCCGCTGCATCCGACAGGGCCGCGAAACTGGCGTCGTAGCAGGTGAGCATGGCGAGCTTCTCGCCGCCGCGGGCGCGCTCCTGGAGCTTGGGGATGGTCACTCGCATCGTCGGGCTGTCCGGGGCCGATGGGACGCGCATTCTGCCACGCTTTCGCTGCAATGCAGCATCCGGGGCGATCCCGGGCCGATCAGGCGCGGTTGAAGAATTCCCGCCCGCCGCGAATGGCCTTGACGCGCTCGACCAGCAGGTCGAAGTGGTCCGGCACGTCGACGAAATTGAGCCGCTCGCTGTTGACCACCAGGAGCGCGCTCTCGTCATATTCGTAAAAGTAGCGGGTGTAGGCCTCCGACAGCGACCGCAGGTATTCCTCGGAGATGGTGGACTCCATCGGCTCCCCGCGGCGGCGGACGCGCTCGAGCAACGTGTCGGTTTTCGCCTGCAGGTAGATCACCAGGTCCGGCGCTGGCACCTGGGGCCGCACGTGCTCCCAGATGCGGGAATACAGGCCGAACTCCGCGTCGTTCAGCGTGAGCCTCGCGAATAGCGGGTCCTTCTGGAGCGCGAAATCCGCCACCGTGGGCTTTTCGAACAGGTCCGGCTGGCGCAGGCCCTCGAGTTGCTGAAGCCGCTGGAAGAGGAAGAACAGCTGGGTCGACAGCGCGTGCCGCTTCATGTCGCGGTAGAAAAGCGGCAGGAAGGGATTCGACTGGGCGTCCTCGAGGAGCAGGCTCGCGCCCAGCCGCGCCGACAGGAGCTTTGCGAGGCTGGTTTTCCCGCAGCCGATCGGCCCTTCGACGACGATGAACCGGTGCTTCATGCGCGCGCCTCCACGAGCCGCTCGATGCCCCCGCTTGCCAACCGCTTGCGGCAGGCGGCCGCCGGGCCGCGGCCCGGCAGCACGGCCTGAGGCCAGACCTCGAGCAGCGGGTCGAGCACGAAGGCCCGCTCATGCGCTCGGGGATGCGGTATCACGAGCCCCGGCTCGTCCACCAACTGTTCGCCGAACAAGACGATATCGAGGTCGAGCGTGCGAGGGCCGTTGGGAATGTCTCGAACCCGGCCATGGGCGCGCTCTATGGCGAGGAGCCCTTCAAGCAACGCCCGCGGCGCCAGCGCGGTTTCCAGCAACGCACACGCGTTGATGAACGCCGGCTGGTCCGTGTAGCCGACTGGCGCCGTGCGATACAGCGAGGAGCGCACCAACACCGAGGTTTGCGGCAGGCGTGCGAGCTCCCCGAAGGCACGTGTGACGTGCGCCTCGGGCCCGTCGATGTTGCCGCCCAGGGCGACCACTGCGTGCACAGCGCTCAAGGGCTCTCCTCCGCCGCGGCGCCCTCGGCCGGCTTGCGCCCCCGCCCGCCGCGCCGGCGACGGCGCTTCTTCTGGCCACCCTCGTGCTGCCCGTCGTGGACCACTGCCCGAAGCAGCTCGTCGCGATCGTGCGGCGCCGCTTCCTGGAAATCCTCCCACCACTTCGCCACGTCGAGCGGCGCATCCCCCGAGCGGGCGCGCAGCTCGAAGAAATCGTAGGCCGCCCGGAAACGCGGGTGCTCCAGCAAGCGATGGGGACGCTGGCCGCCGCGTTGGAGGAACCGGGGCTGCAACAGCCACAGCTCCTTCATCGTCGCGTCGAATCGGCGGGGAATGGCCAACTTGCCGCGCTGCGCGTCGAGCGCATCGTGCATGGCCGAGTGCAGGGCTGGCGTGGAGGGCTCGCCGCCCGCTTCCAGCGCTTTCCAACGGCTCTCGACGCGGCCCCACAGCAGCGCCGCCAGCAGGAAAGCGGGCGACACGGGCTTGTCATCTCGCAGGCGCTCGTCGGTAGCGCGAAGGGCAGCGAGCGCGAAGGGGCCGGTGACCGGGTCCTCAAGGGCGTTATCGAGAAGCGGCAGGAGGCCGTGGTGCAGATCCAGCTCGCGCAGGCGCTGCACGCACGCCACAGCGCTGCCCGAGAGCAGCAGCTTGAGGATCTCCTCGAAGAGCCGGGCCTGCGGCACGTGGGCCAGCAACGGCTTCAGTTCCCGGATGGGCTGCGCCGTGCGGGGCTCGATGTCGAAACCAAGCTTTGCCGACAGGCGAGCGGCCCGCAGCATGCGAACCGGGTCCTCGCGGTAGCGCGTGGCCGGGTCGCCGATCATGACCAGCTTCTTGGCGATCAGGTCCTTCACGCCGTGCTGGTAATCCCAGACCTCTTCCTTCACCGGGTCGTAGAACAGGGCATTGACGGTGAAATCGCGCCGCACGGCATCCTCGGCCTGGGTGCCGAACACGTTGTCCGACAGCACGCGGCCATGCTCGTCCTGCCGCTCTTCCTCGGCCTCCTTCGTGAAGTGCGCACGGTACGTGGAAACTTCCACCGTCTCCGCGCCCCACATCACGTGAACGATCTGGAAACGCCGGCCGATGATGCGGGAGCGCCGGAAGAGGGCGCGCACCTGGTCGGGGTGAGCGCTGGTGGCCACGTCAAAGTCCTTCGGCTGGAACCCCAGGAGCAGGTCGCGAACCGCGCCGCCCACGACGAAGGCGGTATGCCCCGCGCGCTGCAGCTCCTCACAGGTCTTGCGCGCGCCTCGGCTGATGAGGTCCTTGCGAATGTGGTGCTTCGACGGCCCATAGATGACGGGCCCGGCCTTGGCGGGGCTCGCCGTCGCCTTGCGCCGCCCGAACACCTTGGAGATGATTTTCGTGATCACGCCTTGAGCCTCATGACGGGCCAGCCCCGCTCGCCGGCCACGCGCTCGAGCGTCGGGTCCGGGTCGACCGCCACCGGGTGGGACACCAACTCGAGAAGCGGCAGGTCATTCAGGGAGTCGCTATAGAACCAGGTTTCCTCGAAGTCCCCGAGGCGATGCCCAAGGGTATCAAGCCACTCGTGAACGCGGGCGATTTTCCCCTCCCGGAACGACGGCGTGCCCCGCGGGCGCCCGGTGAGGCGGCCGTCCGGCAACTCCTCAACGTCGCAGGCGATGAGGTGCTCAACGCCCAGCTCGCGGGCGATGGGGGCAGTGATGAAGCGATTGGTGGCGGTGACGATGGCGCGCAGGTCCTCGCCGTGGCGCGCCAATAGCGCCGGCGTTCCCGGATGCACGATCGGCCGTATCTTGGCCTGCATGAACTCGCGGTGCCAGGCGTCGATCACCTCGCGGGGCCGCCCTGCCACGGGGCCCAGCTGGAAGTTCAGGTACTCGACAATGTCCAGCGTGCCCTGCTTGTAGTGGGTGTA
Organism: Burkholderiales bacterium; assembly: GCA_017853245.1. Lineage (GTDB taxonomy): Bacteria > Pseudomonadota > Gammaproteobacteria > Burkholderiales > Usitatibacteraceae > FEB-7. The sequence continues at coordinate 14,782 of JAFMJY010000001.1, forward strand.
GAAAAAATCGTTCTTCGCCTCGTAGAACTCGCGCTCCAGCACGCCTTGCTCGATGAGGTACTGCGCCCAGCAGTAGTCGCTGTCGCCGTTGAGGAGCGTGTTGTCGAGGTCGAAGAGCGCGAGCTTCACGGTGTAGGGGACCCTTGCGCCGGCCGGATGGCTTCGCGAAGCAGCGGCACGGTGACGGGGCGCCCCGTCTCCAGGGAATACCGATCGAGCGCGTCCAGCGTGGCGATGAGAGAGGGCATGTCGCGCCGGGTATGGGTCAGCAGATAGGCGCGCACCTCGTCGGAAAGCGCAAAGCCGCGCACGCGAGCATGCGCCGCCAGCGCATCGCGCTTCTCGTCGTCGGTGAGGGCATGCAGCAGGTAAGTCAGGCCGAGGGCCAGGCGCGTGGCGAGGTCGCGACGCAGGGCTACCTCGCGCGGCGCAGCGCGGGCCGACGCCACGATCAACTGGTGCCGGCCTTCATTGAAGGCGTTGAACAGCGCCACCTGCGCGGGCTCCTTGAGCTGCTCGACGTCATCGATCACCAGAACCCGGGCTGTTTCCTGCCCCGCATACTCGGCGCCCCGGACGAACATCGCGCCCTCGGCCTCGGCGCACATCGCGCGCAGCAGGTGCGTCTTCCCCGAGCCGGGCCCGCCCCACAGGTAGAGCACCGGCTCCTTCATCGCGCCAGCCGCCGCGGAGCGCGCTGCAAGCAACGCCTCGACGCTTCGGCCGGGAACGAAATTCGAGAAGGTGGGCGCGGGCGCCTGGGTGAGGTCGAGAAGCAGCTGCCGCATGGAGAGAGAGGCCGCGGGAGCGGGCCTGCGAAAGCGGCGCGAGTGTAGCACGGGCGCCCCCGTACGGCCGGGTTGATTTCCCTATGGCAGAATCGTCCAACAGTCGCTGCACACCATGGCCAGCCCCGCCCCGATCCAGATTCGTTTCGAGCGCTTCGACGGCGCACTCGGCATCGCGCCCGCCAGCCCCCCGCGCGTGGCCAGCGAAGCCGAGAAGCCCGCCCTCCTTGCCCGCATCACGGAGCGATTGAAGGCGCTCGACGCGGTATTGGTGGCCCATTACTACGTTCACCCGGACCTGCAGGACCTCGCGCAGGCCACGGGCGGCACGGTGGCCGATTCGCTCGAAATGGCCCGCTTCGGCAATGCCCACCCGGCCAAGACGATCGTGGTGGCGGGCGTTCGATTCATGGGCGAGACGGCCAAGATCCTCAATCCCGAGAAGCGCGTGCTGATGCCGGACCTGGCGGCCGAGTGCTCGCTCGACCTCGCCTGCCCCGCCGACCGCTTCGCCGCGTTCTGTGACGCCCATCCCGATCGCGTGCCGGTGGTCTACGCGAACACCAGCGCCGCCGTGAAGGCGCGCGCCGACTGGGTGGTGACCTCCTCGATCGCCGAGAAGATCGTCGCGCACCTGCACGCCCAGGGGAAGAAGATCCTCTTCGCCCCCGACAAGCACCTGGGCGATTACATCCGGCGCGTCACCGGCGCTGACATGCTCCTCTGGAACGCCTCTTGCGTCGTGCACGAGGAGTTCAAGGCGCAGCAGCTGGAAGACATGCGCCGGCAACATCCCGGGGCCAAGGTTCTCGTGCACCCGGAATCGCCCGCGAGCGTCATTGCCATGGCCGATGCGGTGGGATCGACCACCGGGATCATCCAGGCCGCCGAGCGCCTGAAGGCAACCGAGTACATCGTCGCAACCGATGGCGGCATCCTGCACCAGATGCGAAAGCGCCTGCCGGGCGTGACTTTCATCGAAGCGCCCACGGCAGGCAAGGGCGCCACCTGCCAGAGCTGCGCGCACTGCCCGTGGATGGCGATGAACGGGCTCCACAACTTGCTCGACGTTCTGGAGACCGGGCGCAACGAAATCCAAGTCGACCCGGCCATTGGCGTTCGCGCCCGTGTCTCCATCCAGCGAATGCTGGACTTCGCCAGCACGCACTTGCCGCAGCTCAAGGGCAGCGGCGACGCCTGACCGACGGGGCCTCGCAGCAGCCGCCCGGGGCAGTCGGGCGAGTCGCGTGGGGTAAAATTTCAGCTTCCTCTTCCCGCCCCGGGAATGCCGTGTCCCACCCCACGAAGCCCCTCACCTACCGCGACGCCGGCGTCGACATCGACGCGGGAGACGCGCTCGTCGAGCGCATCAAGCCCTTCGCCAAGCGCACGATGCGCCCGGAAGTCCTGGGCGGCATCGGGGGCTTCGGCGCGCTCGTCGAGGTGTCGAAAAAGTACCGCAACCCGGTCATGGTCTCGGGCACCGATGGCGTCGGCACCAAGCTGAAGCTCGCGTTCCGGATGGGCAAGCACGACACCATCGGCATCGACCTGGTGGCGATGAGCGTCAACGACATCCTCGTCTCGGGCGCCGAGCCGGTCTTCTTTCTCGATTACTTCGCCTGCGGGCGGCTCACCGTCGACGTGGCGGCGGATGTGGTCAAAGGCATCGCGCTGGGCTGCGAGCGCTCGGGCTGCGCGCTCATCGGGGGCGAAACGGCGGAAATGCCCGGCATGTACGCCGATGGCGAATACGACCTCGCGGGCTTTGCCGTCGGCCTGGTGGAGAAGGACCGCATCCTCACCGGCGAGCACATCGCTCCGGGCGACGTGGTGATCGGCATGGCCTCGAGCGGTGTGCACTCGAACGGGTACTCGCTGGTGCGCAAGATTCTCGACGTCAGCGGCGCAGACCTCGCCTCGCCCTTCGACGGGCGCACGCTGGGCGAGGCGCTCCTGGAACCCACGCGCCTCTACGTGAAACCGGTTCTGGCGCTGATGGAGATGGTGACGGTGAAGGGGCTCGCCCACATCACCGGCGGCGGCCTGGTCGAGAACATTCCGCGCGTGCTGCCCGACAACACCGCCGCCGTGCTGGACAAGTCTCGCTGGCCGCGGCCGGCGGTGTTCCAGTGGCTGCAAGATCACGGCCAGGTGCCCGAATCCGAAATGCACCGCACGTTCAATTGCGGCATCGGCATGGTTGCGGTGGTGCCCAAGGCCGAGTCGGCAGCGGCCATCACCCAACTGGAGTCCCATGGCATCTCCGCCTGGGAGGTGGGCGCCATCGTGGCGCGCGCCCCGGGCGAAGCGGCCACCCGTGTCGCGTGACCCAGGCCGTCATTCTCATCTCGGGCCGCGGCAGCAACATGCAGGCGATCGTCGAGGCCCGCACCAGCCTCGCCATCCGCGCGGTCATCGCCAATCGCCCGGACGCTGCGGGCCTGCCCTGGGCTGCAGCTCGGGGGCTCGCCACGCGCTGCGTCGACCACCGGTCGTTCGACAGCCGTGAAGCCTTCGATGCGACACTCGCGAACGCGATCGACGCCCACTCGCCCGATTACGTGCTGCTGGCCGGATTCATGCGCATCCTCACGCCCGAGTTCGTGGGCCGCTTCGCCGGGCGACTGGTGAACATCCACCCCTCGTTGCTGCCGGCGTTTCCCGGCCTCCACACTCACCGGCGAGCGATCGAGGCCGGCGTGAAGCTGCACGGGGCCACCGTGCACTTCGTCACCGCGGAACTCGACCACGGCCCGATCATCGCGCAGGCGGCGGTGCCGGTCCTGGATAGCGACACCGAGGACACGCTCGCCGCTCGCGTCCTGGCCCAGGAGCATCGCCTGTATCCCATGGTGGCGGGGTGGCTGGCAGCGGGCAAAGTCACCGTCGGCCGCGATGGCCGCGTCCGCTCGCCGGCAAACAGCTTCGCCACCGATGCGCTGATCGCGCCTCGCGAAGGCTCGTGATGCCCGGCTCACCGCTTCGCACGCTGGCGCTCGCCGCCGGCGTCTCTGTCGCGCTGCACGCGTCACTCTTCGTCGGCGACTGGGCTGGGCTGGGCCCGCTCGAAGCAGAGCCGTTGACGGGCGGATTGCAGGCCACGCTCATGTCCGAGCCACCCCCCTCCGCCCCGCAGCCCCTTCCGCTCGTGAGCGCGCAGGCCGTGGCGCGCCTGCCCCGGTTGCCTGCCGCGCCCGAAGCGCCCGCCCTGGACGACCTGCCCGAGCTCGCCCCGATTGGGGAGCCGCTGGAGCCCGCCGCCGAACCCGAGGCGGTGGCCCTGGCGCAACCCTCCGCCCCGGCGTCGCCGCCTTTTCCCGCTGACGCACTGCCCGGCGAGCTCACGATCCACTACTCGCTCAGCTCCGCACTGGCCGAAGGCGAAGCGCAGTACACGTGGCGGCGCGAGGGCGAGCGCTACGAAATCTCCGGTGCCGCGCGCGCCGTGGGCTTCTTCGCCATGTTCCTCGAGGGTGGCATCGACCAGCGGGCCAGCGGCCGCGTGACGGCCGAGGGCCTTCGCCCCGAAGAGTTCCGCGAGTGGCGCCCGGGCGCGCCGGCCGAGGGCCTCGCCTTCGACTGGGACGCGCGCACGCTCACGCAAAGCCGCGGCGGGCGCGAGCAGGTGATGCCGATCGAGGGCAACACGGTCGATTGGCTGACGATGGTGTTTCAGCTCGCCCACCAACCGCCACGCGAAGGCGCTGTCGAGTTGCGCGTGTACAACCAGCGCCGCCTCTACGAGTATCGGCTCGACATTGTCGGCGTGGAGGAGGTCGAGCTTCCCATCGGCCGCGTCCGCGCGCTCCGCCTTCGGCACGGCCCGCCGAATACGCCCGAAACCGTCGACGTGTGGCTTGGCATCGAACAGCACTACCTGCCGCTCAAGCTGCGCTATCCCGTCGCCCGCAACCGGCTGGTCATCGAGCAAACCGTTCGCTCGATTTCCTTCCGCTGACCACGCAAGGCTCCTGTGACCGACACCGCCACGATTCGCCGCCCGACTCTCGAGGCGGCGATACACGCCCTCACCGTGGTTCTGCCCCTGCGCAGCCCCGCCGATGCCGGGCTCAAGCACTACTTCCGGGAACACAAGGGGCTCGGCGGCCGCGACCGGGCCTTCATCGCCGACACGGTGTACGCGGTGCTGCGACGGCGGCGCATGCTGGAAGCCGTGACCCCCACCGCGAGCCCGCGCGAGCTCGTGCTCGCCGCGCTCGTGCTGCTGCAAGGCATCGGCGTCGGCCAGCTGGAGGGCCTGCTTCGGCGCGATGAGAGCCAGTGGCTATCGGCGCTGAAAGCCCTCGATCTCGATGCCCTTGCCTTCGAGGTTCGCGCTGACCTCCCGGATTGGCTGCTCGCCCGACTGCGCGAGCGCCTGGGCGACGAGGAAACCCTCGCACTTGCCCGCTCACTTCAGCGCGCCGCGCCGCTTGACCTGCGCGTCAACACATTGAAAGCGCCACGCGCGGCCGTTCTTCAACGGCTCGAAGACGACGGCCTCACGGCAAACCCCACTCGGTACTCTCCGATGGGTGTTCGCGTGAAGCAGAAGATCGCCCTCAACACTCATCCCATGTTTCTCGACGGCGCAGTCGAGGTGCAGGACGAGGGCAGCCAGCTGCTGGGCATGCTTGTCGAGCCGAGGCGCTCGGACCTCGTCATCGACTTCTGCGCGGGCGCCGGCGGCAAGACACTGCAGCTCGGGGCCGCCATGGCGTCCCATGGCCGTCTCTACGCGTTCGACATATCCGACAAGCGACTGGCGAATCTGACGCCGCGCCTGCGCCGATCGGGGCTGTCGAACGTTCACCCGCAGCGCATCGACGGGGAAAATGACGCGAAGGTGAAGCGGCTGCGCGGCAAGGCCGATCGCGTCCTGGTCGACGCCCCGTGCACAGGGTTCGGAACGCTGCGGCGCAATCCGGACCTCAAGTCCCGCCAGAGTGAGAGCAGCTTGGCGGAGCTGAACGCCAAGCAACGATCAATCCTCACCGCAGCCGCGAGCCTGGTGAAGCCCGGCGGCCGGCTCGTCTACGGCACCTGCAGCCTGCTCGAAGCGGAAAACGAGGCGATCGTCGGGGCATTCCTCGCCGCCGACCCAAGCTTCAAGCTGGTTCCGTGCAACGAGGTTCTCGCGCGGCTCGGGCTATCCATCCCGGGCTGCGAGGCCTACCTGCAACTCTGGCCGCACCGGCATGACACCGATGGTTTTTTCGGGGCGGTCCTGGAGCGAAACCCCTAGCGGGATCCGCCGGACCGCCAGGTTCGGCGTTCAGGAACGCGCCCGAGCCAAGGTACCGGGCGAGCGCGGGCTGCCGGGCAGCCTTGCCGGCATGGCGGCGGCGCAGGTGCAAGTTTAGGGGGAGCGGCATCCGATCGGCTGCCGCGCAAAGCGATCAGCACGATGGCCGGCATCAGCAGGTAGAGGAAGCCCATCACCAGATAGGCGGTGCGAAGGTCGAACAGGCTCATGGGGCGAACGCCCGGGTCACGGCTTCGTCGCAGCCCACTGCTCACGCCGCCGCAGCCGACGCTCTTGATCGGCCGCGCGCCGATCGGCCACCCACGTCGCCAAGTCGAGTGGTTGCAGCGCCTCCGCCGCCGCTCGCAGCCGGCCCGCGAGATCATCCAGAGGCACACGCTGATAACGCTGCCCGGCGGCGTCCCGCCGCCACCAACCCGCGTCGACGAGCCAGCGGCGCAGCTCGACATGGTCAGTGGCAAGGAACGCCGCCTCATTCGCGAGGCAACGCTTGAGGCAGCCATTGGCCTGCGCCTCCGTGGTTCCCGGGCCTGGTGGCAGCGAGCCCGCGCAGACGGCAAGCGCAAGCAGGCGATCGCCGTCGGAGAGCCCCCCCAGGGAGACGCCCGACTTCACCACGAGTACGGCCAGCGGGCCGAGCGTCACGGGAGACCGCCCCGACAACGAGTGAAAAAGTTAAATAAAATCATGGCGTTGTGGTATTTCGTGGCAATTTCGGGCCGTGGGCTGGTGTTTCGATAGAATGCGGGCACGCCATGCGGGCGTCCAGTCCCGTTCATGGCCGTCCATACCTAAAAAGGGCTCGACTTCATGCTGCTGCAAGGCCTGCTGAACCTCCCCTGGTGGGGAGACCTCCTCGCCCTCCTCGTTCTCGTCCAGATCACCATCGCCGGCGTCACGCTCTACCTGCATCGGTGCCAGGCACACCGGGCGCTGGAGCTGCACCCGGTGGTGTCCCACTTCTTCCGGTTCTGGCTGTGGCTGACCACGGGGATGATCACCAAGGAGTGGGCTGCGATCCACCGCAAGCACCACGCCAAGTGCGAAACCGAAGACGACCCGCACAGCCCGCAAATCCTGGGTATCCAGCGCGTGCTGTTTGGCGGCGTGATGCTCTACGTGAAGGAATCGCACGTGCCCGACACGATGCAGCGCTACGGCCACGGCACGCCCGACGACTGGCTCGAGCGCCACATCTACACCCGTCGGCACAAGTGGGGCATCGTCGTCATGGCGCTGATCGACATCGCGCTCTTTGGCGTGGTGCCGGGGCTGCTCATCTTCGGCATCCAGATGGCGTGGATCCCCTTCTGGGCTGCCGGCGTCATCAACGGCGCGGGCCACTTCTGGGGATACCGCAAGTTTCAGACCCAGGACGCGAGCACCAACCTCACGCCCCTCGCGCTGTGGATCGGTGGCGAGGAGTTGCACAACAACCACCACGCTTTCCCGACTTCGGCCAAGTTCTCGGTGCAGTGGTATGAGTTCGACATCGGCTGGCTCTACATCCGCCTGCTGTCGGCCCTCGGCCTCGCGCACGCCAAGAAGACGCCGCCCACCGTGAGGCTGCACAACGCCCAATCGGACGTCGATGCCGCCACCGTCCAGGCCATCGCCACCAACCGCTATGAAGTGCTGGCGCGCTATGCCAAATCCATGAAAACCGCGTGGAACGAAGAGGTGGCGCGCCTGCGCGAGGGCCAGCTTCTCGGCGACAGCGCCGCAGCACGGCGGCTTCGCCAGTGGGTCACTCGCGGCAACGCGCAATCGGCGGCCGAGAAGGCTGCCGTGGAGCAGGCGCTCGCCTCGAGCCCGCGCCTCGCGACGCTGTACCGGATGCGCGAGGAACTGGCTCGCGTCTGGGAGCGCTCCACCCTCTCCAGCGACCAACTCGTCCACCAACTCAAGGATTGGTGCGAGCGCGCCGAGGCAAGCGGCATCGAGGCACTGGCAGAGTTTTCGCGCCGGCTGCGGCGATACGCGCCGGCCTGACGCGCGGCAGTCCAAGCCGCAAACAAAAAGCCCCGCCGAGGCGGGGCTTTTTTCATTGCCGAACCGAAGGCCGTTACTTGATCTTCGCTTCCTTGTACATGACGTGCTTGCGCGCCTTGGGATCGTACTTCTTGATTTCGATCTTTTCGGGCGTGGTCTTCTTGTTCTTGGTGGTCGTGTAGAAATGGCCGGTGCCGGCGGACGACTCGAGCTTGATTTTCTCGCGCATGGCCGCTGCCTCAGATGGCCTCGCCGCGGGCGCGCATTTCGGCGAGCACGACGTCGATGCCTTTCTTGTTGATGGTGCGAAGGCCTGCGTTGGTGAGGCGCAGCTTCACGTAGCGGTTCTCGCTCTCCACCCACAGCTTGCGGTACTGCAGGTTGGGCAGATAGCGGCGCTTCGTCTTGTTGTTGGCATGGGAGACGTGGTTGCCCACGATTGGACCCTTGCCGGTGACCTGACAGACGCGAGACATGGAAACTTCTCCGGGATGGGCCTGGGGACCAACCCCCGAGGCGGAAAGCCCGCGATTATAGCCGTGCCGACCGCAGCCCTACAACAACCCCCGCTCCGCAAAGGACAGGGAGGCCCCGGGAGCGACGATGAAGTGATCCACCACCCGGATGTCCACGAGCGCCAGGGCTTCCGTCAGCGCGCGCGTAAGTGCTTGATCCTGAAAGGAAGGCTCCGGGACGCCGGACGGGTGGTTATGGGCGAGGATGACGCTGGCCGCGTTGTGGGCCAGGGCTCTTTTCACCACCTCCCGGGGATAGACGCTGGTTTGCGTGAGGGTGCCGCGGAAGAGCTCCTCCGCGGCGAGGACCCGGTTGCGGGCATCGAGAAACGCCACCCAGAAAACTTCGTGCCCCAACGGGCCCAGGGCAAGGCGCAGGTAATCGCGCACGGCGGCGGGCGACTCGAGGCTATCCCGCTGGCGCATTTGCTCCTCGATGGCTCGGCGCGCGAGCTCCCGGGCCACGGCCAACTGGGCGGCACCCCGGGCCCCCACCCCTGGCACGGACGCGACTTCCTCCACGCGCGTATCCAGCACGCGGGCAAGGCCGCCGTAGCGCTTGAGCAGGGCACTGGCAGCGGCCTCAGGAGGGGTTCGGGCGCCGGCAGGGCGCAGGGCGAGTGCCAGAAGTTCCGCCTCCGAGAGCGCGGCAGCACCTCGGGTGGCAAGTCTTTCGCGGGCAGGCAGGGGCATGGCTGCGGAGCCTCTCCAGTAGAATGTGGGCATGCAAGGGACTGATACAGCGGGACTTTCCCGGAAATGCCATGGCTAGCGCCCGGCGGGTATTGCTTGGCGTGACGGGAGGCGTTGCGGCCTACAAGGCCGCGGAGCTTGCGCGCCTGCTCATTCGGAATAACGTTTCGGTGCGAGTCGCGATGACAGAAGCCGGCGCGCGCTTTGTCGGGCCCGCCACCTTTCAGGCGCTCACTGGCCAGCCCGTCATGACAAGCCTGTGGGACGAAAGCGTCCCGAACGCCATGGGACATATCGCGCTCTCCCGGGAGGCCGACGCCATCGTCATTGCGCCGGCGAGCGCCAACTTCATCGCGAAGCTTGCGCAGGGCTTGGCTGATGACCTGCTCTCCACCCTGTGCCTCGCCCGCAATTGCCCGCTGCTGGTCGCCCCGGCGATGAACCGGGAGATGTGGGACAACGCCGCGACGCAGCGCAACATCGAGCAACTGCGTGCGGATGGCGTGGCCATCCTGGGCCCCGCAAGGGGGGAACAGGCGTGCGGCGAGACCGGCTTGGGCCGAATGCTCGAGCCGCAGGAGTTGCTCGAGGGGATCCTCGGCGCCTTCGCACCGCGCGTGCTGGAGGGTCGCAAGGTGCTGGTCACAGCCGGGCCGACATTCGAGGCAATCGACACGGTGCGCGGCATCACGAATCGCAGCTCGGGGAAGATGGGCTACGCCATCGCCGAGGCAGCTGCTGCCCGCGGCGCCGAGGTGGTTCTCGTCTCCGGCCCCACGTCACTGGCCGAGCCGGCTGGCATGCGCGTCGTTCGGGTGACGAGTGCCGCCCAAATGTGGAAGGCCGTGCAGGAGAGCCTGTCCGGCACGGACCTCTTTTTCTCTGTCGCGGCGGTGGCGGATTACGCGCCCGCGACGGTGTCTTCGCGAAAGATCAAGAAGTCGGCTTCGGCCATGACGCTTGCACTGGAACCCACGATCGACATCCTTGCCCACGTGGCGTCGATGCCGCACGGGCCGCTCTGCGTGGGATTCGCCGCCGAAAGCGAGAACCTTGCCGACTACGCGCAGGCCAAGCGTGCGCGGAAGAAAATCCCGATGATCGTCGCGAACCTGGTGCAATCCGCGGTCGGCGCCGACGAGAATGAAGTCACGATCTACGACGACTCGGGCGCCCACCCCGTGCCCAAGGCCACCAAGGCCCGCGTTGCCGCCGCGGTTGTCGACCATGCCGTGCGCCTCATGCCTGCGAAACGGCGTGGGGCGGCTGTGCGCCCCATCCGGCGTGCGTCCTGACCGCCGCGCTCGCGCGGCCCTCGAAGAAATGAAGACACTCGACGTCAAGATTCTCGACGAGCGCCTGCGCTCGCAGATGCCGCAGTACGCCACCGCCGGCGCTGCGGGCCTGGACCTGCGCGCCTGCCTACCGGAACCGCTCACGCTGCACCCGGGCGAGACGGCGCTCATTCCGGCGGGCCTCGCCATCCACCTCGGCGACCCGACGCTCGCTGCGATGATCATTCCCCGCTCGGGCCTCGGCCACAAGCACGGCATCGTGCTCGGGAACCTCGTGGGCCTGATCGACTCCGACTATCAGGGCCAGCTCTTCGTCTCCTGCTGGAACCGGGGGCGGGAAGCCTTCATCGTGAACCCGATGGAGCGCATCGCCCAATTGGTCGTCGTGCCGGTCGTGCAGGTGAAGCTGAACGTGGTGGACTCGTTCGAGGCCAGCGCCCGAGGCGATGGCGGCTTCGGCTCCACCGGCAAGCACTGAACTCACCCGGACACCCCACTCATGCAAGGCATCATTCTTTTCGCTCATGGCGCCCGCGACCCCGGGTGGGCCAAGCCATTTCTGGAAATCCGCGACCGCGTACGCGCGCGCCGGCCGGGCACGGAGGTGGAGCTCGCGTTTCTGGAGCTCATGCAGCCGCTGCTCCCCGACACGGTGCATTGCCTCGCCAGCCGCGGCGCACGCGCTATCACCATCTTTCCGATATTCATGGCCCAGGGCGGGCACCTCAAGAAGGACCTGCCGCGTATCGTGGAAGAACTGCGCGCCGAAATACCGGGGATCACCATCACCATCGAGACCGCCGTCGGCGACGTGCCGGAGATTCTCGAATCCATTGCCGCCTGGGTCGTCGACCGGGCGCGCTGAGGCGATCATCGTGCTGCGCAACGCCCTCGCCTCCCTGCTTGCCGCTATGTCGCTCGCCTTTGCGGGCTCGGGCGTGCTCGCGCAGGAGTTCGGCCAGCCCCAGCCGAAGCTCCGGACCATTCCCCTCCAAGTGGGTGGCCACACGCTCATCGCTGAGGTTGCGGCCACGCCAGAGCAGCACATGCGCGGCATGATGTTCCGCAAGAGCATTGGGAAAAACGACGCGATGCTGTTCGTATTTGACGAGCTCGCCTATCGAAGCATGTGGATGAAGAACACGCTGATCCCGCTGTCGGTGGCGTTCCTGGACAAGGACGGCCGAGTCCTGAACATTCGCGACATGCAGCCTCAAACCGTGGACTACCATGGCTCCGAAGGCCCGGCGCTCTACGCCATCGAGACCAACGTGGGCTGGTTTGCGGAGAGAAAGATCAAGGCGGGCGACCGGGTCACCGGCTTGCCGCGCCCCTCAAAGTAGCGTGATTGTCGTGTATCGCTAGCACGCCTCTCCGTGTACACCGCAACCCCCTCCACCGAAAGGATCGCCATGAAATTCGCCACTGCATCGATTGCTGCCGCCCTTGCCCTCGCCACCGCCCTGCCTGCCTCGGCCCAAACGCAGAAGCCCGAGGATGAAATTCGCTATCGCCAGTCCGTGCTCAACGTCGTCGGCCGCGCCATGGGGCCCATGGGTGCCATGGCACAAGGCAAGGCGCCGTTCAACGCTGCCGTCGTGCAGAAGAACTCGGCGCTCATCGAAACGATGATGTCGCTGCCCTGGGATTCCTTCGGCGCCGGCACTGACAAGGGCGCGCCCACCAAAGCGGACATGAAGATCTGGAAAGAAGCAGCCAAGTTCAAGCAGGCCGCCGAGTCTTCGCAAAGGGCTTCCACCGCGCTCGTGGCCGCCGCCAAGGGCGGCAACGAAGCCGCGTTCAAGGCCGCCTTCGGCGAACTGGGCAAGACCTGCAAGGGCTGCCACGACGACTTCCGCCTGAAGGAATTCCGTAACTGATTGAGGGTACTCAAGGGCACTGAGGTGCTCCTGGCGTAGGTTGGCGCGATGGCCAACGCCACCGCGCCAACCCTCACGCAAGCGCTTCAGCCCGCCCTCGCCGAACATCGAAGGCAATCGCGCCGCCTGCGGTGGATCGGCATCACCGTCGCCGTGCTGGCGCTCGCGGTGTCGGCTTGGCTGCTTCTCCAGTCGCATGGCGAGCAGCCCGCAGGGCGGTACGTCACTCAGGCGTGCAACCGGGGCAACCTCTCGGTAACGGTCTCGGCCACCGGCACCCTGCAACCCACCACGTCGGTCGACGTCGGTAGCGAGCAATCGGGCACCGTCGCTGCCGTGCTGGCCCAGGAAAACGATCGTGTCACGAAGGGCCAGCTGCTCGCGCAACTGGATACCGCGAAGCTCAAGGACGCCGTCATCCGCTCCCAGGCCGCCCTGGTCGCCGCCGAAGCCATGGTGGCGCAGACGGCCGCCACCGTAGCGGAATCGAGGGCCCAGCTCGCGCGCTTGAGGCGCGTTTCTGAGCTCTCGGGAGGTACGCTGCCCTCCCAGCAAGACCTTGAGACCGCCGAAGCTGCGGCGAAACGCGCCGTGGCCAACGAAGCCAGCGCCCGCGCGGCGGTGACTCAGGCGCGCGCCGTGCTCACCTCAGACGAAACGAGCCTCGGCAAGGCCACGATCCGATCGCCGGTCGACGGCGTCGTCCTCACGCGCAAGGTCGAGCCCGGCCAGAGTGTGGCGGCCACAATGACCGTGCCGGTGCTCTTCACGCTCGCCCAGGACCTCACCCGCATGGAACTCCAGGTGAAGGTGGATGAGGCGGACGTGGGCACGGTGAAATTGGGGCAACCCGCCACCTTCACCGTCGCCGCGTGGCCGGGGCGGCAGTTTCCCGCCACGCTCAAGCGAGTGGGCCTGGGCTCCACGCTCACCGACAACGTCGTCACCTACAAGACGATCCTGGATGTGAAGAACGAGGATCTCGCGCTACGGCCTGGAATGACTGCCACCGCCTCGATCATCACCGCGAACCGGGAGAACGTGCTGCTGGTGCCCAACGCCGCCCTTCGGTTCTCCCCCGAAGCCAACGCGTTGGCGACCAAGGAACCGCAGAGGAGCTGGGTGTCGAAGCTCATGCCGCGGCCGCCCGCGCCGCCACCCCGCCGCGACGGCGCATCCGCCGCGCGCACCGGCGCGCCTCAGGTGTGGGTGCTGGAGGAAGGCAAGCCGCGAGCGATTGCCATCAGCACAGGCGTGACCAACGGACGCGTCACCGAAGTCACTGGCGGCGAGCTGAAACCCGGCATGGCCGTCGTGACGGACTACGTGGAATCACGAAAGTGAGTGCCGCGGGCGCCCCGTCGCTCATCGCGCTGCACGGCATCACCAAGACGTACGGCAGCGGGCAGGCAGCCTTTCAGGCGCTCGAGGGCATCGACCTTACAGTAGAGGCGGGCGAATTCGTCGCGGTGATGGGGCCCAGCGGTTCCGGGAAGTCCACAGCGATGAACATCATCGGCTGCCTCGACGTGCCGACTTCGGGCCAGTATCTCTTTCAGGGTATTCACGTCGAGGACCTCGCGCGCAATGAACGGGCGCTCTTGCGCCGGCACAGCCTGGGCTTCGTGTTCCAGGGGTTCAACCTCCTCGCGCGCACCTCAGCCCAGGAGAACGTCGAACTGCCCCTGCTGTATCGACGCGCCGAGGCGCCGATCCGCCACGCAGCGGCCAAGGCAGCACTCGCGCGGGTAGGCCTTGCCGGATGGGAACACCACACGCCCGCAGAGCTTTCCGGGGGTCAGCAACAGCGAGTGGCCATCGCGCGAGCCATCGTCACCAACCCTGCCGTGCTGCTAGCCGACGAACCCACGGGAAACCTCGACACCAAGCGCGGCCACGAGACCATGGCGCTACTCGAGCAGTTGAATCGCGAGCAGGGCATCACCGTCATCATGGTGACCCACGAAGCGGACATGGCCGCCTATGCGCGGCGCATCGTCTCCTTTGTGGATGGTCGCGTCGCGAGGGACGAGCGCAGGCAGGCCCCCGCGTGCTCCTGAGCGCCTTCCTCGTCGCCCTGCGCGAGATCCGCCGAAATCTGATGCGCTCGTTCTTGACCATCCTCGGCATCGTGATCGGCGTGGCGGCTGTCATCACCATGGTGACGCTCGGCAACGGCGCCACCAAGGTGGTGGCTGACCAGATTTCGAGCCTTGGCAGCAACCTCGTGGTGATGCGGCCCGGCCAGCGCATCGGCCCCGGGCGGGACAGCGCCGGCTCACCGCCCTTCCAACGCGCCGACATCGAAGCCATTCGCTCCCAGATCAGCGGGCTGCAGGAGGTGGCACCTGTCGTGGGCCGAGGCATGACGCTGGTGGCGGGCAACAATAACTGGTCGACCACCGTCAACGGCACCACCAATGCCTACCTTGCAGCGGGCAACTGGCGGCTCGGCGCCGGGCGGGAATTCTCGGAGGACGAGGAGCGCGCGGGGAAGGCCGTGTGCATCATTGGCAACACCATTCGGCGGGAGCTCTTCGGGGGTCAGAACCCGCTTGGGGAGCAGATCCGCCTGAAGGGCTTCACCTGCCAGGTCATTGGCCTGCTCGCCTCCAAGGGCCAGGGTGGCATGGGTATGGACCAAGATGACGTGATACTGCTGCCGCTCGTGACTGTGCAGCGACGCATCACTGGCAACCAGGACATTCCAACGGTGCTGATTTCACTGCGCGATGGCGTCGAATCCGCCACGGCAATGGCACAGATCCGGCTGCTCATGCAGGAGCGGCGGAAACTCTCGGAGAACGAGTCCGACAACTTCAACCTGATGGACACACGCCAGATCGCGGAGACACTCTCCGGCACTATCCGCACGATGACGGGCCTGCTCGGCGCCGTCGCAGCCGTGAGCCTGCTGGTGGGCGGTATCGGGATCATGAACATCATGCTGGTGTCGGTGACGGAGCGCACGCGCGAAATCGGCATTCGGCTCGCGATCGGCGCCCTCGAGCATGAGGTGCTGCTGCAATTTCTGATCGAAGCGGTAGTGCTTTCGGCCTTAGGCGGCCTGGTGGGCATCGCCATCGCCTTTGGCGCGTGCTTGTTGCTTTCGTCCCTGATGGGAATGCCGTTCCTCTTCGATCCCGGCATCAACCTGATGTCGTTCGCGTTCTCAGCCGCGATCGGCGTGGTGTTCGGGTTTTTCCCGGCACGGCGTGCAGCTCAGCTTGACCCCATCCAGGCGCTACGCCACGAGTAAGGCTGCGTCAGGCTTTCGTCACCAGCCACCACACGCTGTAACTCACCGCTGCAGCCACGGCCAACCCCAGAAAAATATTGCCACCGCGCGAGGCATCCTCGGGATTTACCGAGCTCACGCGCTTGAAGCCGGTCACCATGGCCGGCACAAGGTTGGCCTTCTTCACGATCGCGTAGTAGGCGATTGCCAGCAGGTGCAGAGCCACCAGCGCCAGCACGACCCAGATGACCGCCGTATGGATCGCGTTCATGCGATCCGACACCGCGCGGCTCACGTGCTTGGCCAGTGGTGCCGCGAAGCCGTAATCCTCGAGCGAAATGAAGAGGCCCGTGACGGCCTGGGTGCCCACCGCCATCAACATCGCCATGACCGACCAGCCGCCGAGCGGGTTGTGTCCCAGGGCTGCCGGGCCATCGCGGGGCTTTGACAGCGCGGCGAGATAGAGAGCGACCGAGCGCGGGCCCCTCAGGAAATTCACGAAGCAGGCGTACGTGCCGCCTATCACACCCCAGACAAGGCGGAACACCACGAGGCCGAGCGCGCAATAACCGGAGCGCAGGTGCCAATCGATGGTCGAGGACCCGAAGATGCCGTTGAAGAAACCGGTCAAGGCGCTCGTCGTGATGCAGGCCACCAGCAGCCAGTGAAACAGGCGGGTCGGCAGATCCCAGACGCGCACCTCCATGGGGGGCTGGCTCATCCTGGGAGACGAACCACTATGACAAGGCCAACGATGAGGCTGCCGGCGAGGGGCTTGGGGGAAATCTTCATCTCGCTTGATTTTACGTGAGCCCCTCGCACCCGACCCCTCCGCTCAAGACTCATCCGGCAATTAGCCGTACAAAGGCGCCACTCAAGAGATCAATCCATGGCAGCCAAGACCCCCCATCGCTTTCACAACGATCCAAAGGTCCAACGGCCCGGCTTGAGGCGCGCATCAGCCATGACTTGCATTTGACGGTAGAGCGCGCGGCCGAAATCCAAGGCTGCGAGCATCCAGCGAGATCGCCGCCTACGCCCTGATCGTCGAAGGGAGGGACTCGACTGCAGCCGCGTTCTACGCCCACCTCGGAATCATGGCCTTCCCGGAGCAGCCACTGCTGATGTTTCTCCCGCTCGCGACGGTGAAAGCACTATTGCCCTAAGCGTCAACGTCTCGGGGCGCCCAGCGCCGTAGAATGCCCCATGGATTCCAGCGCCTCGCCACCGTATGCAGGCCTCACGCCGGAAGTGGTCCTGGGCGCCGTCGAGAGCCTCGGGCTGCTTGCCGACGGGCACCAATTCGCGCTGAACAGTTACGAGAACCGCGTCTACCAGGTCGGCCTCGAGGAGGGTGGCGGGGGCTCGCTGGGTGAGGCGCGGTTTCTCGTCGCCAAGTTCTATCGCCCCGATCGGTGGACGGATGACCAGATTCGCGAGGAGCATACGTTCTCCCGCGAGCTTGCTGAACGGGAGATACCCGTCGTGGCGCCTCTTGCGTTCGATAGCGAGACGCTGCACCGCCATGAGGGATTCCGGTTCACCCTGTTCCCGCGTCGCGGCGGCCGCGCGCCGGAGCTGGAGGACCCCGAGACGCTCGAGTGGCTCGGGCGGTTTCTCGGGCGCATCCACGCAGTGGGCGCTGTGCACCCGTTCCGGCACCGGCCATCGCTCGACATTGCGAGCTTCGGCGTCGAGTCACGGGATTTTCTGCTCGCGAATGATTTCCTGCCGCCGGACTTGCGCGATGCGTGGGCGGGTGCTGCCGAACTCGCCATCACGGGTGCCGAGGCCGCGTTCAAGTCTGCGGGGGGCGTCGCACGCATTCGCCTGCATGGCGACTGCCACGCGGGCAACGTGCTGTGGACGCCACAGGGCCCCCACTTCGTCGACTTCGACGATGCCCGCAGCGGCCCCGCCATCCAGGACTTATGGATGCTCCTCTCGGGGGATCGCGCCTCGATGACCGCGCAACTGGGCCACGTGCTGCGCGGGTATCGCGATTTCGCCGACTTCGACCCGAGGGAGCTGCGGCTAATCGAGGCGCTTCGTACGCTGCGGCTGCTGCATTACAGCGCGTGGATCGCTCGCCGCTGGCAGGACCCGGCGTTCCCGCTGGCGTTCCCCTGGTTCAACACCCAGCGCTACTGGCAGGATCGGGTGCTGGAGTTGCGGGAGCAGGTGGCGGCGATGCAGGAGGAACCGTTGGGCATGCCCTAGCCCCACCAAGTGCCGCGAGAGGCTTATCCAGCCGCCTTTAGCATGAGGTCCACGTGAACCGCGGCGAAAGGGAACGCGATTCGCCCAGACGTGGCGGCGGAATGAACGCACAAGGACGCGCTCGCCTGGCCGACTACTCCACCTCCCGCCACCCCGGCACCAACGGGAAAAAGAGCCCCAGACGGCGCCCGTCGCCCAGCACCCGGGCATAGCGACGAAGTTGCTCCGCGTAGCGCTCGCGCTCCCGGTCGAGGAAGGCCTCCTCCCCACCGCCCTCGTGGCGCCCGGTCTTGTAGTCGACCACCCACCGCTCGCCGGAATCGGTGGTGAAGACGCGGTCCATCACCGCCGTGCGCAGGCGCTTGCCGTCGATGTATTGAATGCGCAGCTCGTTCGACGCATGTGCGTGTGAGCCCAGGATCCAGCGGCCACGCGCATCGGAGAGCGCTCCCGCCAGCGAGTCGAGCACGGAAACAACTGCCGGAGAGCGCTCCACCTCCGGAACCCCGCGACGTTCGAGCTCCGCAGCAATCCGCGGCGCGAGCCCCCGCACGCGGGATTCGCTCCACGCCGAAAGCCCCTCCTCCGCCATGCGTTGCAACCAACGGTGCGCCACGACACCCACCAGGCGCGCGGACTCGGACGCCCAGCTGAATTCGACGGGTGCACGGATCGCCTCGACGTCCAAACGCCACGCCGCCGTCGGGGCCGATACGGTGACGCGGCGAACCCCCGGATTCAATCGTCGTAGCGGCGCAACCGGGCCGAGGCGGATGTTCGCGGCTGGCGACGACGCAGCGGCCGCAACCGGCCCCTTTGACCGCACCGGCGCATCCCGGAAAGCCGGCTCCGCCACCGTCCACGCCTTGCCAAGCAGGCTGGTGGCAGAAGGACGCCGTGCGCAGGCATTGCCCGCCGACGGCTCCTCCACCCCGACACGCCCCAATAAATGGAGCCGATGCTTCGCGCGCGTGGCAGCCACGTAGAGCAGGCGCTCGGCCTCGTGTCCCTCGGCGCGCTGCTCCAGCTTCTTCAGGTAGTCCGTATACGGATCCGCAGCGTCGTCCGAGGCCTTCACCGGCGCGACCAACAGCTCGCCGCCGGCCCGCACCTTCCAGCGCAGCAGCGGCGCCTCATCCCCTCGGGGCCGGCGGTCGAGGCCCGGCACGATGACCACGTCGAACTGCAGGCCCTTCGCCTTGTGGATGGTCATCACCTGCAGCGCCTCGGGTGCGGAGAGGTCCGGCGCCCCATAGCGGCTCGCCAAGTGCTCCTCGAGTCGCGCGACATCGGGAAGATCGTCGCCCTCCGCAATGTCGTCGAGGCAATCGAAGAACGCCTCCGCATCCTCGCGATCCACGGCCGCGGGCAGGCAAGCCGGGCCACCGAGGGCAAGCCAAGCGTTTTCAATCGCCTCGCGCAACGATCCGCGCAAGCGATTGTCGACGGCTGAGAAGAGCACTGGCGCGACGTCAGCGAGGGTCGCCTGACCGCCCGCCGTCAGGCGCGACACCCGGGCAGGGTCCGCGAGCAGCTCGATCACCGTGCGATCGTCGTCGTTCACCAGCGCATGCAGGTCGGCGAGCGTGAGGCCGCTCCAGGGCGCCCTCAGCACAGCGAGCCACGAGAGGCGGTCCCCAAGATGCGAGAGCGCCCGGGTGAGTGCCACCAGGTCGATCACCGGCTGGCGCGTGGCGAGCGGTTCGATATCGAGGGCGCGGTACCGCAAGCCCGCCTCACGAAGCGCCGGCGCGATACGGTCCAGGTGAGAGCGATTGCGAACGAGCACCGCGACCTTCGCCCCCGGATCGCCCCCGTGCGCCGCGCGAATCAGCCGAACGACGGCGGCCGCCTCGTCGTGCCGGGCCCGATCGTCATCCGCGTCGACGAACGCGTGCCACTGCACAGCTTCGCCCGCAAGCGGCGGATGGTGCGCGGTCGAAGCCGCGAACGACACCGCCCCCTCGGTCGGGTTGTCCTTTGCCGGCAGGATGCTCGGGAAGGATTCGTTCACCCACGCAACCAACGCCTCCTGCGAACGAAAGTTGGTGGTGAGGCGTACCGGCTCGAGACGCACGTTCGGCAGGCCGTCGTTCCATGCGCGCAGGAAGAGGCCCACCTCGGCTTCCCGGAACCGGTAGATCGACTGCATCGGGTCGCCTACCGCGAACACGGTGCGCCCGTCGCCAGGCGCCCATCCGGCTGTCAGCAGCTCCAGTAGCCGCCACTGCCCGTGGGAAGTGTCCTGAAACTCGTCCACGAGAATGTGGGCGATGCGCGCATCCAGGCGAAGCAAGAGGTCCGAAGGCTCGTCGGTAGCGCCCAGGGCGTGGACTGCAGCCCCGGCAATCTCGGCGTGGTCGACCCTCCCGCGCTCCGCGAACACCAATCGTAATTGCGCCGCGGCAACGGGGAGCACGCGCGCTGCGGCCTCCATGGCCAGCCAGTGGTCGTCGGAAACATCCCCCGGGGGCATGAGGAGGACGTCGCTCAGCGCCTCACGCAGACTGGGCACGCCGCTCAGATGCCCGATCAGCGACTCGAGCCGCTCCTTGGCGCCCTTGGTGCCGCCCTCCTTCACCTGCGGGAAGCCCTCGGCCTTGGTGATTCTCTCGCGCCACTTTTCGCCCGTCTTCACCAGAAGAAGGGTTGCGATGCCAAGCCACGCGGGCGCGGATGGCTCGTCGGCCGGCGGCAAGGCTCGCCTTCCCTCCGCAAGCAGGATTCGCGAGGCGATCCCCATTCGGCGAAGGTGGCCCGCTGCACTGTCGATGAGGGACAGGAGCTCCGGAACCTGGCCCGGCGGGAATAGCGACAGCGCTTGCCCGATCAACGCACGACGCTCCGACTGGTATGCCCGTTCAACCGAGAGGCGGTCGAGCTCCAGGCGTTGGTCTCGCCCGAGCCATTGGTCGCGTCGCGCAAGCATGCCGGCCAGCAGCTTGGCAGCGACGTGCTGATTGCCATCGAGGCGCACGAGCAGGCTTGCAATCGCTTCGTCATAGCGCTTGTCGGAATCGATCAAGGACAGCGTGCGCACTGCTGCCTCCTGGAAGAGCTCACCCGCGTCGTCGACGAGGCCTGGCTGCCAGCCCAGGCGCGCCATCACCGGCAGCTGGCGCGTGAGCGACACGTTGAAGGAGTCGATGGTTCGCACGCGCAGCCTCGCGGTGTTTTCGCGAAGGCGCCAGCCGCACTCGGCGTCCCGCTTCAGCGCCTCGACGGCAAGCGCGTGCGTTCGGCGATCGTTTTCATCGGCATGGGCGTTCAAGGGCGCGCCGCCCGTGTCAAGCGCCTCGAGGACGCGGCGCTTCATCTCCGCGGCAGCCTTGCGGGTGAAGGTCATCGCGAGGATTTCCTCGGGCTCCGTCACCGTGGCGAGCAGGCGCAGATAGCGCTGGATGAGCAGCGCCGTCTTCCCGGCGCCCGCGGGCGCCTGGACGATGAAGGATCGGCCGGGGTCGAGGGCGCGTTCGCGCTCGGCGGCGTCGGCTGGGATACGCGCGGTCACGAGGGCTCTCCCGTTGACGCCTCGGCCTCTTCGGACTCACCGTCGTCGTCGCTTCGATCCTCGTCTTCGAGCGCCACCCGCTCGCGCACGCGACAGATGGAGCCGACATCGCAGCGCTGACAGGTGGCGCCCTGGCGCTTGGGGTCCACGCGCGCATCGCCCTTGACAAACGCCACCGCCAGCGCATCGATCGCCTCACGCCAGCCTTGCAGCAATTGGTCCCACGAACCGTAATGCTTGCTCGCCGTCTGGTGGGACGACACGACGCCCACCTGGGGAATCCAGCCGGATTGACGGGAAAGGCCCTCGAAGCGTCGCTTGCCTGCCCTCAGGGTGGCAAACGCCACGGCGCCCACCGGCTCCTTCATCGAGTGGGCGTAGAGCGGCAGCTGCGGATCATCCGGCCGTTCGCCCAGCCAGCCGCCCACCGACGCGCGCCCGCTCTTGTAGTCGATGACTGCGAGAGTGCCATTGTCGAGGCGATCAACCCGGTCCACCTGGCCCCGGAGCGTGAGCGGCCCCGCCGCGAGTTCCATGCGCTCTTCCGTCTGTACCACGCTGAACGGTGTGCGGCCCTTCTCCGCCTGCAGCCATTCCAGCGCCACGCGAGCGAGCCGTTCGCGCTCGAGTTCTTCGAAGCGACCCTCCAATCGGCCCGGCAATTCGGCTTTCAAGCGACGCACTGAACGCTGCGCCGCCTTGTCGACGATCGCCTTCAGCTCGTCGGGCGTCTTGCTCACGAGGCTCGCATGATCGACGAGCGATTCCCACACGCTTGCGAATAGCGCATGCAGGAGGATGCCGCGCTCCGCAGCGCCCAAGCCCGGTTCGACGGATTCGATACCCTCGGCACCCAGGCGATGGCGCGCGAAGGCGCGGAACGGGCACGCGGCCTGGTCGGCAAGGATGCGCGTGCCGCCTCGGGGTGACGAGTCTGTCAGCACGGGCCCCGATTCGTCCTCGAAATGCGTGAACGCGTCTAGGGCCTGGCCGGCTGCGAATAGCGCGTCGAAGCGGGTTGGCTGCGTGCCGACCATCAGCGAACCCGCGTCAGCGACATCGACTTCCGTCAGCAGCGGGCTCGCCGCCAATGCCCGATCCGCATCGGCGAGCGCGTGCGAGAACACCACCTCGCTGGCCGCTCGAGCCCATCCGCGCGTGATACGACGGTCGAGCTCCAGCGACGCTTCGGCGCTTGCCTGCGGGACACCCGCTTCCTTCTGGGCAAGCACGGGCAGGAACGGATGCGGCCGCGGCGATTGCGGCCACGCATCATCCGTGAGCCCGCAGACCCACAGGGCGTCGAAATCGAGGCCCACGGACTCCAGCAGGCCCAGCACCTGCACCGGCGCCTCGCCCGCATCCGGCTGGAACAGCGTTTCCGCGCAAGCCTCACGCAGATGACGCCGTGCCGCCGCGCCCGTGATGCGCCCGCTGACCGCGCCCAAGGCCCCGAGGGCTGCCAGCGCTTCATTCCACTTGGCGAGCGTCTGGTGCTCCGCGGCGTTGCGTGGCCGCTCGCCAGGAAAGCCGAACGCGGCTAGCACCCGCGCATAGGCGCTTGCCCACTCGGACGGCTCGGCAGCTCGGGATGGCAGGGCGGTCTCCGAGACCATCCTGAAGACGTGTTCGAGCGCCGGGCATGACGGTGGCTTCCCGCGCCCCGGGGCTGCGCGAGAGACATCGGCTACGAGCCTTGCCAGCAAATGGAAATCCATCAACGGTGGAACGACGTCGCGCAGCGCAAGATCGAGGCCGGCGCGAGACCCTCGCTCTGCCTCACCGCCCGCGAGAAAAGGCGATCGCAGCAGGCGGCTTGCACGATCGAACGGGATGGCGCCCGACACGAGATCGATCGCCGTGAGCGCGGCATCGACGAGCGGAAACTCCAGCAGCGGCCGGCCCAGCGAGAGATCGAACAGCCCCGCCTCACCGCCCGGCGCCAGGACGCGGGAAAACACGCGTCGCACAAGCTCACGCTGCTCGGCGAGCGCGGGAACGACCACCGCGATACGCGGCATGCGCTCGCCGCGCCAGGCCTCGAGGCGAGTGCGGGCCCAGCGGGCCGCGAGTTCCAGCTCCTCTCGCGGGGATGTCATCGCCACTCGCCGAGGCACAACAACCTGCGCGGGTGGGCCCACATGAGCCACCGACACACCCGCTTGCTCGCATGCCGCCAATACTTCCCGTTGGGCCGGTTTCAGCAAGTCAAAGGCGTAGGCAACGACAAGGCAGGGCTTCTGATGTCCCACGCGCTCGAGCATCGTGGGGACTATCGTGGGCAAGCGCGCTTCGTCGATCCACCGACGTCGCGCCGACTCCGCCTCCCACGCGCGAGCCCAACGAGTGAAGGACTGCGTGTCCTCCGTGGCAAAGGCTTCACGACCAGACCCCACTGTCACGTGCCACTCCTGCGCCAGGCGCCACGCACTTTGCGCTTCGCGCGCCAGTACGGATGCGCCCACCAGCGTGGCCTCCCCGCCGTCCCGCGAAACGATGTTCTCCCAGGCCAGGCGCTCCACGGCGCGGGGAAGCAATTCGGGTAACGGCTCACCACCCTCCGCGAAAGACGCCACCTCGTAAAAGCGAACCAGCCAGCTATCCCAGGGGAGCACGTCCGGGGCGGGCCAACTGCGATTGCCAGAGACGATGTGCCGCTCGGCCACGACAAGCTCGAGCGCGCGCGCCAGGCGGCGATTGGGCGTGACGACAACGACGCCCTGCGGCGCGTCGACCAAGCGGTCGATCAGGGCCTGATGGTCAGTGGGGAGCGTCGGTACAGCGGGCATGGCGGCATCTTAAGCCGCCACTGGCTCATCGCGAGAGCCGAGGCCCCCGGTTGACCGATACAGTAGTCGAGCCCGTTACTTGAAGGTGATGAACATGGCCGACGTCCACACCTTCGCGTCGTCCGCCTGCCGCCCGTAGAAATAAACCGGCCGAAAGCCCATGGGGCCGTTCACCGGCTCAACCTCGAGCACTCCCGACACGTCTCGCGGCGTCGGCTGGTCGCTCATGCGCTCGACGGCGAGGAACAGCTCGCACCCGCCCAACTCCAGCCGGAGGCGGCCCTCGTTAGCGACCATTTTTGTATCGGTCACCGTCCATTTGCTCAGCAGGTCCGCACCGCTCACCGTCCAATCGAACGTCGGGCAGTGCACGAAGGGGTTTCCGGCCAGCGGGTCGCCGACTTTGACGTAGCTATCGATGCGCCCGTGGATGCGGATGCTGCAATTGGCCAGGTTGTCGACGTCGATCACCACGCAGTCCGAGTCGCCGTAGGTATCCGTGCGAAACCCGATATCCGTCGGCCCCGCCCGCCACACGGACTCCTCGGGATGCTCGAAGCCACCGCCCGCAAATCGGTTGATGACGCCATTTTGGATCGTGATGGTGCCTCGCCATTCCGCCCAGCGGTAGCGGTCGCGAATGCGCGCACCACCCCACCGGACACGAATGCGCCGGTTAGAAAGGCCCGTGTCCTTTTGCAGGTCGCGATGAAAGATGCAGCCCGTGTGGTCGAACGCGGCGATCTCGTCCCAGCCAGCCGTGCCGAGAAATCGGTATTCGATCTTCGCCGGGCCGTTGTGGGTGAACTCGTCGCCCTGGATGTAGTTGCCGCATCGGGTGAGGCCCGCGTTTCGCTCGCCCGTGGCCGCCCAGGTATGGCGGGCCCGCAGCGCACGCCCGACGGTTGCCCGGTCCAGGTGGTCTGCGATGACGCCCGTGATGCCGCCTTTGGTGCCGAAGACCTGCGTGCCCGGCAGCCCCCCACCCGGCCGGCCACGGTGCTCATCGCCCGACGCGGAGGCGCCCAGCTTGTAGCCCCTCGCAATCACATCTTGATAGAGCCAGCCGAAGTGGCCCCAGGAGGAGGAGATCTCGATCAGCCGCTCGAGCTTGGGGTGATGCCAATCCGGAATGTACCGACGCCCGCCGACGTGCGGCATGACCAGGTGGTTTTCCGCATCGTCTATGTAGGCGGCCCACAGGTCCTCGATGGGCCACCGCCCAATCTCGACGCCCGTGCCCTTCATGTCCTCGTTCCAGACGAAGGTTCGGTTGTGCTCGCCCTTGTCGTTGAAGGGGAAGTCTGGCGGCGTGTCCGCCAGGAAGACGACGTTGTGGTCGCCACCCGCCGTCGAGCTTCCGCACCACTCCTGAACGGGGTAGCAGACGAACTGGCCGCTGGTGTTGAGTTCTCGCATCACCTTCACGCCCAGCTCCCAGTTCTGGTCCGTGATCTGGAAGTCGTTGGCCGTGTAGGTCATCACGTCCAGCCCCGCAATGTCACGTCCGTACCGGGTGTTGTAGTCGGGGCTATTGGTGCCGACCGTGTCGTGGGAGTGCACATGCAGGTCGGCATAGAAGGGCCTCGGGCAGGGCGAGTTCGCGTCGACCGCCACGTAGGCCGTGGCGGCGGCGCAATCGCGCGCGTCCACCAGAGCCGCCGTGACTTCCAACTCGCCCGCCTCTGCAGGCAGGCCATCGATGGCTGCCGTTGCCCACCCCGTCTGCGGCACCGGGATGTACTTGCGAATCAGCTCCGTACCGTCCCGCGAAGCAACCACCCGGAAGCGGCCGCCCACATTGACGCAGGCATTGCCCCACTGATCGTGCGCGCTCACGCGCAAGGGAATGGGCGTATCGGGACGCACGATCCGCGGCCCGACGAGGGACAACGCGCTGGGCGCATCAGGAACGATGTCGATGATGACATCGCCGGGCACCGCCACGAATCGCGACGTGCCCAACGGGTCCACATAGCACCGGAAACGGAACTTGTCCTCGACGAACGTCTGGACTCGCGTTCCCGGCCCGCCGCTGCGCCGGTCACCCAAACGAATGATGATGTGATCGCCGGCGTTCAGATACCCGTCCACCGTGTCCACGATGATGGCCTTCTGGAACGGGCGCTCATGTCCCTTTTGGTCGAACCGCACCTTGAGCGACTGGACCGCTGCGGGGCTCTGGCCCGGCTGAAGGTTCCCGGCCTGGTACTCCGCCGACACGTAATTGGCCCCCGAGGGATTGGTGGTCTGGAAGAGCGCCCAGTCCGAGTAAAACTTGAACGTGGCCTTGAACCACGCGCCGTCGGCTACACCCGAGGCGCCAATCTCGTAATCGAGAACGATCTCCGTCCAGCTTCCCGCCACAAGCCGATCGACATTGCACGTGACCTTCCCGACAAAGGGCCGCGCCTTGTTGCGGTCGTAGAGCCCCTCGGGCGCGAAATAGTCCCCGAGCTTCTTGCGAATCGTGCGCTCATCAAACGCGGGCTGGGACGGGCGGGCGGGGTCACTCATCTTGTTCATGGGTTGAGGTTTCAGTGGAGGCGGTTGATTACAGTTTCCCGAACGGCCACGGCGCGGCAGGGTCCCACACCGGCACGCCCAGGAACGCGTACCAGGGAGCCATCACCAGGATGCCGTAGGCGATGGCCAGCAGCACGGCCACCCAGCCCACCTTGAAGTAATCGCTCATGGAGAAGGTGCCGCTCGAATAGGCGATTACCGCCGCCGTGATCTGGGTCGGCAGGAGGTAGGCGAAGGTGTCGGTATCAGCCACGAGCATGGTGAAGGCCACCGGGTGAAGCCCAAGCTTGGGCGCCAGCGCGAGCAGGATTGGCGCAATCATGGTGACTGCAGCAATGTTGGAGAGCATGCCGAGCCGCATGATGTGGGTGCCCACCATGAAGACCAGCAGGATCATCCACCACGATTGGCCAGCGCCCACCGGGTGCAGCACATCGGCAAGCCACGTGGCCAGCCCGGAGGAGGACATTGCCGAGGAGAGAGAAAGTGCCCCCGCCAGGAGCAGCAAGGTGCCCCAGATGGTTCGGTCCTGGAGCTCCTTCCACTTGAACCCGAAGAGGCCGGGAACGAAGAGCACGGCAAGGCCCAGCAGCGCGACGTTGTGGGGCGCCACCGTGTGCAGGGACTTTTCCGTCATCCACGCAATGGCCACCAGCGCGAAAACAACGAGGATCAGCCACTCGCTCTGACTCATGCGGTGCAGGGCGGCGTGCTGCTTTTCAATCACCTGCGCGCCCCCGGCGACGGCCACGTTGCGCGTCTTGAAGTAGAACTGAACCCACCACTGGGTGATGACGAACATGCCAAGGTAGGGCCACTGCATGATGAACCAGTCCACATACGAAAGCTTCAGCTTGAGCTGCTTTTCGAACAAGTCGATGAGCACCAGGTTCGGCAGGTGCGCCGTCAGGATGCACATGCCGCTGATCATCGAGCCGTAGACCAGCGTCTGGATGACGATGGCCTTCTTGCCGTTGCGCTCAGCCTCGGAGTCCCCGAAGAGCGCGGTGATGCCGTTGATCACCGGCAGCAGCGTAGCGGCTCGGGCATTGGCGGCCGGAATGATGAACGAGAGAGCAAAGTTCACTGCGAACATTGCCCAGATCACGCCGTTTACTGTCTTCACCCGCATCCACTTGAGCAGCGACAGCGCGATGCGCCGGTCGAGCCCGCCTGCCTGCATGATGGCTGCGAAGATGAACGCCGCCAGGCACAGGAACACCACCGGCGTGGTGAAGCCATCGGCGGCCTTCGGAAAGGGCTTCACCGCGTTGGTCATCACCAGCAGCGTGGGAATCAGCAGCCCGGAAATGCCAACCGGCATGGCCTCGAAGATCCACATGGTGCAGGCCCAAACCATGACGGCCAGCGTTGCCTGGCCAGCGGGAGTGAGGCCGGCGGGCTTGGGCATGCCGAAATAGATGTAGAAAAACAGCGCCCAGGCGATGACGAAACCGATGAGCGTCTTCCGCGGCGTGAGGCCTGTTGCCCGGATATTGTTGGCGAACGCGGCGAGAAATCCGCCATTGGCGGCTTGCGCACCCGAATTGCCTGCGTGCTGTGATTGGTCAGCCATGCTCCCCTCCTCCTTGAGGTTCACCGCTCGATGGACAGGCCCGGACAAAACCGAGGTGATGCGCACGGTTGCCGCCGGGCCCTTGCCTTATAGTTCTTGTTCCCCTGCTGCCGGACGATTGAAGCAAATACTGAGACGACGAGATGTCAGCCAGCCGACATTCGCTGAAGGAAGCGCCCGCGCAGGGGGGGTCCAGCGGGGGGATCGTGCCCAACGCCGGCTTTACCTCCAACTTTCTCGACCAACTCAGCCCCACGGACCGAGCCGGGCTCGAAGCGTTGGGCAGGGTTCGGCAGTTCGCGTCGGGAGAGCGAGTTTTCCGGGCGGGAGAGGCGGGAAGCCATGTGTACTTTCTCCAGACAGGCAAGCTTCGAATCGTTCAACTGTCCCCTCTGGGCCGCGATGTCATCTTGTGGTTTTGCCTGCCCGGAGAGATTTGTGGGCTGGCGGAGGTCGCTCGCGGAGGGGGCCGGGTAGTGAGCGCCGTGGCTTGCGAGCCCTCCGGCGTGATCGCCGTGTCGCAGGAGCAATTCAGGCAATTCCTGCTCGAGCGGCCTCACGTCGCGCTGCTCAGCATGCAGGTGCTGGCCTCCCGGTTGCGGGTGCTCGGCGAGATGTTCGTGAACCTGGTGTCCGACGATGTGAACACCCGGATCGCAAAGCTGATCCTGCGGCTATCCGCCCGCTATGGAAGGCGCGAGGGGTCCGAAGTCGTCCTGGACACCCCGCTCACCCACCAGGAGATCGCCGACATGGTCGGCACCACCCGACAAACGGCCACCAGCGTTCTTTCCTCCCTTCGGAGGGCGGGGGTGCTGTCCATCGACAACCACCGGATCCGCATCGGACAGGAAAAGTTCCTCGCGGACATCGCCGGCCGCAGGGCCTGACATGACCAAATTCGAGATCATCTTGATGGCCGGGCTGGTCGCCGATGTGTACTTCATCGTGTTCTGCCGGCTCGCGATCCACGCAAGCCGAGGCCAGGGCGGAAGCCAGCCGGGCCTGTTGCTGGTGACGAGTCTCCCGTCGCGCGAAGGTCTCAGCCCGCGTGGCCTGCGCTACTGGCGCCTCTACTGGGTTGGCTCGGCGATACTGGGCGCGCTGGGGGGGCTACTGCTGTGGTTGCGGTACCCGCACATTGCCGCTGCGCTGAAGCAGGCCTCCTGAACGGCGCCAACCACGCGGCGCGTGGCTCACTTCTCGATCAAGTGCCGCTTGTCCTTCACGTCACGCCACTGCTCGGAATCCGCCGGGGGGTCGCGCCGCTCCACGATCGGCTTCCACTTCTTGGCAAGCTCGGCGTTGAGTGCAATGAAATCTTTCTGGCTCTCCGGCACGTCATCCTCGGCGTAGATGGCCTCGACGGGGCATTCGGCCACGCACAGGGTGCAGTCGATGCACTCGTCCGGGTCGATCACCAGCATGTTGGGGCCTTCCCGGAAGCAATCCACGGGGCAGACATCCACGCAATCGGTGAATTTGCACTTCACGCACGATTCGGTGACCACGTAGGTCATGGCAACGCCTCTCGACAACAGGGATTTGCCCGTAATTTTAGCAGAGGGGCGGCGGCCCGCCCCCTCTCAAAAGCCCCCTTTTGCCAGCCATGCCGCCTTGCGCTACGATCTCGTCTGCAAATCCCCCTGCGGCCCTGCGCCCCCCCGGCGCCCGAGGCGGCCGCCCACCCCCAGCAGAGGCAAAAACGTGAGCCAGAACATCATCGAGGTGACGGACGCATCTTTCGACCAGCAGGTGCTCAAAAGCACCACGCCAGTGCTCGTGGACTATTGGGCCGAGTGGTGCGGCCCCTGCAAGATGATCGCGCCGGTGCTGGAGCAGATCGCCCAGGAATACCAGGGCCGCCTTACGGTGGCCAAGTTGAACATCGACGACAACCCCGCCACCCCGCCCAAGTACGGCATCCGCGGCATTCCTACCCTGATGCTGTTCAAGGGCGGGAACGTGGAGGCCACCAAGGTGGGCGCCCTCTCGAAGACCCAACTCAACGCTTTCATTGACAGCAACATCTGAATCCGGCTAGCCTTATTTCGTCTGGCAGTTCTCCCCCCGCGGCAACTCCCCCCCGCAGCGTTTTCCCCGGCAGCCTGCCAGCCCCCTCGGTTTCACCCGGTCCGCGCCCGCCCAGCGGGCGCTCCCACAACGAGCTGACGCCCCGCGCATGTACCTTTCCGACCTGAAGCTGAAGCACGTCTCCGAACTCCTGGAGATGGCGACCGAAATCGAGGGCGCCAACCGCCTTCGGAAGCAGGAGCTGATCTTCGCGCTCCTGAAATTCCACGCCAAGAAAGGCGCCGCCATCTTTGGCGACGGCACCCTCGAAGTGCTGCAGGATGGCTTCGGGTTCCTGCGCTCGCCGGATACGAGCTACCTCGCCGGCCCGGACGACATTTACGTCTCCCCCTCCCAGATTCGCCGCTTCAACCTGCACTCGGGCGACACCATCGAGGGCGAGATTCGCACCCCCAAGGATGGCGAGCGCTACTTCGCGCTGGTGAAGGTCGACAAGGTGAACGGCGAGCCGCCGGAGAACACCAAGACCAAGATCCTCTTTGAGAACCTCACGCCGCTGCACCCGGATGAGCCGCTCAAGCTCGAGCGCGACATCAAGGCGGAGGAAAACCTCACCGGGCGCGTCATCGACATCATGGCGCCCATCGGCAAGGGCCAGCGCGGCTTGATCATCTCGCCGCCCAAGGCCGGCAAGACGGTGCTGATGCAGCACATGGCCCATGCGCTGAAGGCCAACCACCCGGACATCGTCCTCATCGTGCTGCTCATCGACGAGCGCCCGGAGGAAGTGACGGAAATGAGCCGCAGTGTGCGCGGCGAAGTGGTGGCCTCCACCTTCGATGAACCCGCCACCCGCCACGTGCAAGTGGCGGAGATGGTGATCGAGAAGGCCAAACGCCTCGTGGAGCACAAGAAGGATGTGGTGATCCTGCTGGATTCCATCACGCGCCTTGCCCGCGCCTACAACACCGTGGTGCCTGCCTCCGGCAAGGTGCTGACGGGTGGCGTGGATTCCAACGCCCTGCAGCGCCCGAAGCGCTTCTTCGGCGCCGCGCGCAACGTGGAGGAAGGCGGCTCGCTCACCATCATCGCCACGGCCCTCATCGATACCGGCTCCCGCATGGACGACGTGATCTACGAGGAGTTCAAGGGCACGGGCAACATGGAAATTCACCTCGACCGGCGCATGAGCGAAAAGCGCGTGTACCCCGCCATCAACGTGAACCGCTCGGGCACGCGCCGCGAGGAGCTGCTGATTGCCCCGGACATCCTTCCCAAGGTCTGGATCCTGCGCAAGCTCCTCTACGGCATGGATGAGCTCGAGGCGACGGAATTCCTGATCGACAAGCTGCGCGCGACGAAGGGCAACGACGAGTTCTTCGCCTCGATGAAGAAGGGCTGATCGGAGCCCATCGTGCGCGCAGCGAGCCGACGCCTCGTCGTTGCAGCCGCGCTCGCCGCGGTGTCGGGGCTCGCGTTCGCGCAGGCGCCGGCGAAGAGCGCGCCGCTCGAGAAGGTCGTCTTCGCGACCAACTGGTACGCCCAGGCCGAGCACGGCGGCTTCTATCAGGCGATAGCCGACGGACTGTACCGCCAAGCGGGGCTGGATGTCACCATCCGCATGGGCGGCCCGCAGGTGAATCCCCTGCAGCTTCTGGTGGCCAACCAGATCGATATCGCCATGGGCGATGACCTGCAAACGCTCGGCGCCATTGAGCAGGGCCTGCCGGTGGTCACCATCGGGGCAACTTTCCAGCGCAACCCGACGGTGATCGTCTCGCACCCTGGGGTGAAATCGCTTGCGGACCTGAAGGGGCGGCCCATCGCCATAGGCGCTGCAAGCAACACAACTTTCTGGCCGTGGCTCAAGCAGCGCTACGGCTACACGGATGACCAGAAGCGGCCGTACGCCTTCAGCGTGCAACCTTTCCTCGCGGACAAGACGCTCTCGCAGCAGGGGTACGTGACGTCTGAGCCGCACTCGATCGAAAAGGGTGGCGTGAAGCCCACGGTGTTCCTGCTGGCGGATGCAGGCTACCCCCCGTATGCGCAATCGTTGGTGGTCACGCGCGCCAGTTCGACCAAGCGGGCGGAAGCGCTGAAGCGGTTTCTCTCGGCCTCTGCCGAAGGGTGGAAGCGCTACCTCGGCAACCCTGCCGCGGCCAACGCATTGATCAAGCGGGACAACCCGCAGATGACAGATGACCTGCTCGCGTTCGGCCACGCCAAGATCCGCGAGCACAGGCTGGTGACCGGCGGCGATGCGCCCCAGCTCGGCCTCTTCGCGATGACCGACGCGCGCTGGAAGCAGACACTGGATTTCATGCGGGCGGGCAACTTGCTCAAGCCCGGCGTCGACCACTCTCAGGCGTACACGCTCGCCATCGTCCGGGACGTGAAGGTCCTGCCCTGACGGCGTGCGCGGCCCCATGGATCGCGCCCCTGTCCTCTCGCTCGAAGCGGTCGCCAAGACCTACGCCTCGGGCACTCACGCGCTAGCTCCCAATGACCTGACGCTGCATTCGGGCGAGTTCCTGACGCTGCTCGGTCCCTCGGGCTGCGGCAAATCGACGCTGCTGCACATCGTGGCGGGGCTGGCTCCTGCTAGTAGCGGTGAGGTGCGCTGGTGGGGCGGGGATTTCGGCGCCACGGGTTCGGACGGCCGGCGGATCGGGTACGTGTTCCAGTCCCCGACCTTGATGCCCTGGGCGCGCGTGGAGGAAAACGTGCGCCTGCCCCTGGACCTTGCTGGCGTCGCCAAGCCCGAGGCTAAGCGTTCGGTGGGCGAGGCGCTCGAACTGGTGGGGCTTTCGGAGTTCGCGCGCCATTATCCCCGGGAGCTGTCGGGCGGCATGCAGATGCGAGTCTCGATTGCCCGCGCGCTGGTGACACAGCCGGACCTGCTGCTGATGGACGAGCCCTTCGGGGCGCTGGATGACTTCACCCGGCAGAGGCTGGATTCGGAGCTGCTCTCCCTGTGGTCTGCGCGGCGGTTCTCTGTGGTGTTCGTCACCCACAACATCTACGAGGCGGTATTCCTCTCCACGCGCGTGGCGGTGATGGCCGCGCGCCCGGGGCGGATTCTTGCGGACATCGCGATCGAGGAGCCGCACCCCCGTGGTGAGGCGTTCCGGGTGTCGACCGCGTTTGCGGGCTACTGCCAGCGGCTGACGGGTCTCGTGGCTGCAGCAGGCGCTCGGGAGCTTCGCTGACATGGCACTCCGTGAGGACAACCCTGGCCGATGGCTGCGCTACGGCGCTCCGGTGCTCATCGCCGCCCTCTTCCTCGCCCTATGGCAGGGCGCTGTGGTCTTCTGGGAGGTGCCGCCCTGGCTGGTGCCCTCGCCCCTGCTGGTGCTGGAAACGTTGGTCATCGATCGGGAGTTGCTGTTTCGTTCGCTGGGGGTGACGCTGGGTATCGCGCTAGCTGCCTTGGCGATCGCCACCGTTCTTGGCGTACTCGCCGCGCTGCTGTTCGTGCAAAGCCGCTGGATCGAGATGAGCCTCTTTCCCTACGCGGTGCTGCTCCAGGTAACCCCCATCGTGGCCATCGCGCCGCTCATCATCATCTGGGTGCGGGATGTGCAGGTAGCCCTGGTGGTGTGCGCCGTGGTGGTGGCGATCTTTCCGATCATCTCGAACACCACTCTCGGCTTGCGCAGCGTCGACCCCGGGCTGCTAGCGCTCTTCAGGCTTTGTCGGGCGAACCGGTGGCAGGAGCTCACCCGGCTACGGATTCCTTCCGCACTGCCGTTCTTCTTTGGGGGCCTACGGATTGCGTCGGGTCTGGCGCTGATTGGGGCGGTGGTCGCCGAGTTCGTGGCTGGAACAGGTGGGGCGAGTGCGGGGTTGGCGTACCAGATTCTGCTAGCAGGGTTTCAGCTGAATATTCCGAGGCTGTTTGCAGCTCTGGTATTGATTGCGGGGGCGGGGGTGGGCCTTTTCGCCACGACCATCTGGGCGTCGGGCCGGGCGCTGGCCCGTTGGCATGCCCCTGACTCACCCGTTCGGGGGTAACCGGCCCCGCCGCCCTGGCTAGTTGTGGGTGCCCGCTCACGTCGCCTGAGCCTGCAACCCCTTGATTGGCATGGCTTTTGCCCGAAAATTTGCCTTCGGCGGGCCTTTTCGCCATAATGCTCGTTTTTTAGGCAACCGGACGGGGCGATCCCCCGCCCGCGTAAGAAAGGCGCGATCCCCATGAAAGAAGGCATCCACCCGAATTACCGGGAAGTCGTATTCCTCGACACCAGCTGCGATTTCGGCTTCGTCACGCGCTCCACCGTCTCCACGAACGAGACGATCAAGTGGAAGGACGGCAAGGAGTACCCCTGCTACAAGATCGAAATCTCGGCGGAGTCGCACCCCTTCTACACCGGCAAGCAGAAGATCGTGGATACGGCCGGCCGCGTCGACAAGTTCAAGAAGCGCTACGCCCGCAAGACGGCCAGCGCCTCCTGATTCGCCGTCCCGGGGGCCTGCCCCCAGGGAACAAAAGGCAGCCTCGGCTGCCTTTTTTGTTGTCCGGGGCCCCACAATGGCCCCGCTCCCCCGCTCCCAAACTTCGCCTGCCCCCGTGAACCTCCTCGCCTACGACGGCACCCGAACTCCCGCCAAGACCGCCCTCTTCGTGGTCGTGTGCCTGGCGTGGATCCTGCCCGGGCTAGTAGGCCACGACCCATGGAAGTCGGATGAAGCCATCGCCATGGGCGTGGTTTCCGAGATGCTGCGCTCGGGCAACTGGCTCGTGCCGACGCTCGCCGGCGAGCCGTACCCCGAGCGGGCTCCGCTCTTTTTCTGGCTGGCGGCGGCTTCCGCCGGCACGCTGGGCAAGTTCCTGCCCCTTCACGATGCCGCCCGCCTCGCCTCCGGTTTCTTCGTTGCAGTGACTCTCGCGAGCGTGATGGTCGCGGCCTCCGCCCTGCACGGCCCCCGCGCGGGGCGGCTGGCCGGCCTGTTGCTCCTCGGCTGCTTCGGCCTGTTGATTCGCGCCCACGAAATGAGCGCCGACCTGGCTGCGCTCGCCGGCGTCGCGATGGGAGTGGCAGGTGTCACCCTCGCCCCGAAGATGCCCAAGCGGGGCGGCCTGCTCGTCGGGGTGGGCTTGGCCGCGGCGTTTCTGGGCAACGGGCTGATCTCGGCACTGTTGGTCATCGGGTTGGCCGCGTTGGCGCCTCTGGCCTGGCCGGCGGCCCGCTCGCGGCCGTACGGTCTGGCCACGGCGATTGCGCTTGGATGTGCGCTGGTGCTGGGTGGGCTGTGGCCGCTCCTCGTGTCACGAGCCGACCCGGCATTCTGGAGCGCGTGGAGCACGGAGGCGTTCGCCACGCGCTGGGCCACCGACGACTTCACGGGCGCCGCCAGCGGCCTCACGTACTTCGCGAAGATCCTGCCCTGGTACGCCTGGCCCGCACTGCCGCTGGCTGCGTGGGCGCTGTGGAAATCTCGCCGCGGGCTCGCCGGACGCCTGAATCTCCGGGTGCCGATGCTCGCCACGGCCCTGTTCTTCGTTCTGCTCACGCTGCTTGCCGAGGCGCGCGAAGTGAACGCGATGCCACTGCTGATACCGCTGGTGCTGCTGGGCGTGGCGGAGGTCGACAACTTGCCGCGCGGCGCGGCCAGCGCGCTCGATTGGTTCGGCGTCATGACCTTCGCGCTCGTGGCGCTCCTGCTGTGGCTTGCCTTCGCCGCCGCGCTGACCGGCAGCCCCGAGGCGGTGGCCCGGTGGCTCGCGCGGGAGGTGCCCGGCTACCACTATTCGTTTCGATTCGTTCCGGTGGCCTTGGCGGCGCTGCTCACCTGCGTGTGGGTGGTGGTGGTGGCAAGCTCGCTCCGCTCCCCGCGGCGTGCCGTGGTCAACTGGGCTGCCGGCATCACGATGGTGTGGATGCTCACGATGATGCTGGGGGTTCCGATCATCGACCAGGCCCGCAGCTATCGCGGCCTGTCGGCTTCCGTGGCAGAGCGGGTGAAGGGCTCGACTTGCACGCTCGGGGCAGGCCTCGGCGTGCCGCAGCGGGCCCTGCTGGATTACTTCATCGGGTTGCGGCTCACGCCGGCAACCGCGCCCGGCGCCGAAACCTGCGACATGCTGCTCGTTCAATCCACACGTGGCTTGGCGCCCGAAGTGGACGCTGCCCGCTGGCAGGAAACCTGGCGCGGGTCTCGGCCGGGTGACGGGAGCGAGGCCTTCATCCTGTACCGACGCTCGAGCTAGGCCCGCCGGTAAAGCCACCCTCCGCGCGCCATCGCCTTCTCCGCCTCCACGGCAACGAAGACGACAAGGGCAAGCGCGAAGCAAACCGCAAGCTCCCCAGCCGACAGCGGCTGCGTGTGAAAGATGTCGTTGAGCGTCGGCAGGTAGACCACCGCCAGCTGCAGCGCCACCGACAGCAGGACTGCGCCGGTGAGAGCTGCGTTGGGCCGCGGCCCCAGCCGAAAGAACGACTCACGTTCTGAGCGGATCGCAAGCACATGGGCAAGCTGTGCCAGCGCGAGCACCGTGAACACCATCGTCTGCCCATGGGCCTTGCCACTCGCCTGCGCCCACGCGTGCACGGAAAGGGAAAGCCCGGCGATGAGAAGCCCCACCCACACCACGTGCTGCCACAGGCCGCGCGAGAACAGGCTTTCCGTTGCGGGGCGCGGAGGGCGACTCATCAGGTTTGGCTCTCCCGCTTCTTTCACGAGCGCAAGGCCGGGCAACCCGTCCGTGACGAGGTTCACCCACAGGATCTGGGTCGGCAGCAGCGGGATGGGCAACCCCAGAAAAGGCGCCAGGAAGATGGTGGCGATCTCGCCCAGGTTTCCCGTGAGGGCGTAGCGCACGAACTTGCGAATGTTGTCGTAGATGCGGCGGCCTTCCTTCACCGCCGCCACGATGGTCGCGAAGTTGTCGTCGAGCAGGACCAGGTGCGAGGCCTCGCGTGCCACTTCCGTGCCCGAGCGTCCCATCGCAACCCCCACGTCGGCGCTCTTCAGGGCGGGGGCGTCATTCACGCCATCGCCGGTCATGGCCACGATCTCACCGCGCGCCTGCAAGGCGGCCACGATCCGAATCTTGTGCTCGGGTGTGGCGCGCGCGAAGACGTCAACGTGGCCCACGCGCTCCCGGAGTTCCTCGCTCGAAAGCCGCTCCAGCGCTGCGCCATCCATCACGGTGCCGTCGTTGGCAGCCATACCCAATTGAGTGGCGATCGCGCGGGCCGTCGCCGGATGATCCCCCGTGATCATGACGGGGGTTATTCCTGCCGCGCGGCACTCGGCCACCGCCGCTGCAGCCTCGGGGCGCGGCGGATCGGCTAGCCCGGCGAGCCCGACGAAGACGAGTTCCGATTCCACGGCCTCGGCGGGAAGCTCCGCGGGCGAAACGAGCCACTCCCGCCGCGCAAAACCGATCACGCGCAGGCCGCGGCTCGCCATGGCCTGCACCCGAGCCTCGAGGCCTGCCCGATCCAGTGGGCGCAGGCCGTCGACCCCTTGCTCCTGCGCGCAGCACCCGAGCAAAGACTCCGGCGCACCTTTCGTGATCGCCACGAATACGTTCCCCACTTCGTGTACGGTGGTCATCCGCTTGCGAGCGGCGTCGAAGGGGAGCTCCGTCACGCGAGGCATGGCCGCGCGAACACTTTCCGGCGCTGCCCGCGCCTCGAGCGCCGCCTCGAGCAGCGCCGTCTCGGTGGGGTCGCCGGCGGCAACGGAGGGCGTCGCGTCGTTGCAGAGAATCATCGCCTCATAGAGCGCCTTCGGCTCACCGTAAATCTCCACCACCCGCATGCGGTTTTGGGTGAGGGTGCCGGTCTTGTCGGTGCAGATCACGGTGACAGCGCCCAGGGATTCCACCGCGGGCAAGCGCCGCACCAGCGCATTTCGGCGCGCCATAGCGCCGGCTCCCAGCGCCAGCGCCACGGCCACCAC
Organism: Burkholderiales bacterium; assembly: GCA_017853245.1. Classification (GTDB taxonomy): domain Bacteria; phylum Pseudomonadota; class Gammaproteobacteria; order Burkholderiales; family Usitatibacteraceae; genus FEB-7. The sequence goes on from JAFMJY010000001.1 coordinate 53,022, forward strand.
TACCGGCAACGCCTCCGGCACAGCGGCCACCGCCAGGCTCACGGCCATCAGAAACATGGCGCTGCCAGGCTCGCCCCGCAGCACCCCCGCGATGAAAATGACGGCACAAATGCCGAGCGCGGCCAGCGCAAGGCTCCGTCCCACTTGCGCGAGGCGGCGTTGCAACGGTGTCTGGGCTTCGCGAGCGCCTGCGATGAGGGCGGCTATGCGGCCAAGCTCGGTCCCGAGGCCGGTCGCCACCACGATGCCGCATCCGCGCCCGACGGTAACGAACGTGCCGCGGTAGGCCATGCACGCGCGCTCCGCGAGCGGCACGTCCTCACTCTCGAGGGCCGTCACTCGTTTCTCCACCGGAACCGACTCACCCGTGAGCGCGGCCTCCTGGGTTTGCAGACGGGCGGCAAGCACGAGCCGCATGTCTGCAGGAACGCTGTCTCCCGCCTCCAACACCACGAGGTCACCCGGGACGAGCTCGCCCGCTGCCACAACCGTCACCCCGCCATCGCGCACGACTGAAGCATGAGGGGCACCCAGTCGCCGAAGCGCACCAAGCGTTTTCTCGGCTCGCCACTCCTGCGAGAACCCGATAGCGCCGTTGAGCAGGACGATGACGACGATCGCCACTGCATCCACAGGCTCGCCGACGACACCCGCGATCACCGCAGCCACGAGCAGGACGACGATCAGGAAATCGGCGAACTGTCCTGCCAGGATCCGCCAGGGTGCGCGGCGCGCCGCTTCCGGAAGCTCGTTGGGGCCCGTCGCGGCGAGCCGGCGAGCTGCCTCCTCCCCATTGAGCCCAAGCGTTAGCCGTGTGCCGAGCGCCTCCGCCACGGATTCGGGGGGCAGGCTGTGCCAGGGGGCCGTCGCGGGCCTCACGCGCTAGAAGCGGAACGCCCGCAGCACGGCGAGATACACGATGATCGTAAGCGTGTCCTGCACCACGGTTGCCATCGGGCCGCTGCCGTAGGCCGGGTCGACCTTCATGCGCGCGAGCCACCACGGGATGACGATTCCGAGGCTGCTTGCGATGGCACCGGAGCAAAAGAGCGCGGTTCCCACCGCGCCTGCGAGCCGAGCGTCGCGCCAGAGCGCCATCACGATCACGAAGGCGGCCGAACCGAGCACTGCGCCAATCAGCACGCCCGTGCGGAGCTCCCCGGACACCAGGTGCGCTATCCCGCGCCGGGAGAGCGACAGGCCTCGCACCGCGATGGCCTCGCTTTGGGTGCCAATCGCATCGGCGAGGTACACGAGCGCCGGCACGAAGAACGCGACAGCGACGTGCGCCTGGATGACGGTCTCGAATCCCGCCATGGCCGCCGTTGCCAGCCCACTCGCCCCCAGCCCGGCCACCAGCCACGGCAGGCGATGCCGGGCTCGGCGCAGGGGCGGGTCTTCGATCGCGTGCCTGGCTCGGGCCGCCTCCCGCGTGATGCCAGCAAAGCGGTGCAGGTCTTCCACGTGCTCGCGCCTCAGCACCTGCAGCAGCGCCTGGGGCGGCATCGCGCCGAGCAAGGCGCCTTTCGCGTCAATGACCGGCAGCGCATCGACTTCGTGGTGCAGGGCGAGCGACGCGGCGCGCTCCTGGTCATCATCGGCGTGAACGCGCGGGTAGTCGGCATCCATCACCTCGCCAAGGGGAGAGCCCTCCGGTGTCGCGAAGAGCTTGCCGACGCCCACCACGCCGGCGAGCATGCCATGCGGGCCAACGATCGCGATGATCTCGACGCAGGCCGGGCGCTCAGCCGCCAGGCGTGCGCGGACTGACCCCGCCGTTTCCTCCGCACGCGCCCTCGCCACGTCGGCAACGACGTGGTCCGCGACGCGTTCGCGATAGGTGGACGAGCTCGATTCCACGAAGGGCCAGGCCAAAGAAGAGCCTGCATTTTCCCACCCCGGCGCGGCAGGAGGCTGCGCCCGAGCAAACCGGCCGGGGTACTTTCAGGCGCCTGACAGGCGCCGGTCCAGCATCTCGATCCAGTGGGACACGGGCTTCGACGCACCGCCGCTGATATGCGTGAGGCACCCGATGTTCGACGTGCAAATCTGCGCTGGCGAGCCGGACTCGATAGCCGCGACCTTGTTGGCGAGAAGCTGCCGCGAGAGATTCGGTTGGAGAATGGAGTACGTTCCCGCCGACCCGCAGCACAGGTGCGCATCGGGAACCGCCGTGAGCGTAAAACCCGCATCGCGCAGGACCGACTCCACCAAGCCTTTCTTCTTCTGCCCGTGCTGAAGGCTGCATGGCGCGTGATAGGCAATCGGCTCACGTGCTGCCGTCCTGGGCAGCAGCGCCGCCAAGCCCCCCTTCTCCGCGGCAACCACCTCTCCCACGTCGCGCGCAAGCGCGCTCACCCGAGCGGCCTTGCTCGCGTAAGCCGGGTCGTCGCGCAGCAGATGCCCGTATTCGCTCACCTGCGTGCCACATCCGCTGGCCGTCATGACGATGGCCTCGACGCCACCTTCTATCGAGGGCCACCAGGCGTCGATCTGGCGCCGCATGCGCTCTCGCGCCGCCTCGTGCGCATTGAGATGATGCTCGATGGCGCCGCAGCAACCGCTCTCGGGCACGGCAACCAATGAAATTCCCAGGCGATCGAGCACACGCGCCGTGGCGGCGTTGATGTCAGGCGCGAGCACAGGCTGCACGCAACCTTGCAGCACCAGCATCTTGCGTGCGTGACGCGGGGCGGGCCAGGGCCCGCCGCCGGATCGCGGCGGAAGCTGGCGAGCGAGCCGCTGCGGCAGCAGTGGGCGCAGGAGTCGACCCCATGCCACGGCCATGCCGAACAGCGCTGGCGTGAGCAGGAACATCCGAAGCAGACGGCGATGCAAGGCCGAGCCCGCCGGCCGAGGCACCTTCTCTTCGACGACGTGACGGCCGATGTCCACCAGCCGCCCGTACTCGACGCCCGAAGGGCAGGTGCTCTCGCAGGCGCGGCAAGTGAGACAGCGATCCAGGTGCAGCTGCGTATTGGCGGTGACTGGCGCGCCCTCCAGCATCTGCTTCATGAGGTAGATGCGCCCGCGCGGGCTGTCGAGCTCATCGCCCAGCAGGTTGTAGGTCGGGCAGGTGGCGAGGCAGAAGCCGCAGTGCACGCACTTGCGAAGTATGGCGTCGGCCTCGCGGCCTGCCGGTGTGTCCTTGATCCAGTCGGCGAGTTGGGTCTGCATGGCTAGGCCTGGAAGTTGTCCATGCGGCCGGGGTTCAGGATGCCCGCCGGGTCGAAGGCATGCTTGAGTCGCCGATGTATCTTGGCGACCGCGGGCGCGAGCGGATGGAAGACGCCTGCGCCTCGGTCACCACCGCGAAAGCGCGTCGCGTGGCCGCCCGCCTGCTGCGCTGCATCCCTAGCCTGCTGCAACGAGAGTGGCCCCCGCACCCAGCGAAGGCCGCCGCCCCATTCGATCAGCTGCGGTTGACCCAGCTTCAGCGGCGCCGCCGTCTGCGCGACCGACAGCCGCCACAGCGGGCCGCCATCGGCAAAGAAATCCAGGCGATGCTCACGAAGCTTCACCCAGAACTGCTCGCCCTCCGCCAGCGCCGTCCCGCCCAGTTTCAACTTGGCCGACGCGACGGCCGCCGCCGCACCGGAAAGCCGCACATGCAGAACACCGTCCTCCCAGGCCGTGGCGGAGAGCGGGAGCGGCTGGCCCGCCCAGCGATTGACCGATTCGATCATCCGCGCCTCGTCCATCTCGAACACCAGGGTCGCTTCCGCTGCAGGCTTCGGCAACACCTTGAAGGACAGCTCGGTCATCACGCCCAGCGTGCCCAGCGCCCCCGCCATCAGGCGAGACACGTCGTACCCCGCGACGTTCTTGATCACGCGCCCGCCGAACGAGAGATCCTCGCCCTTGCCGTTGACGATGCGGGCGCCGAGCACCAGATCGCGCGCCGCCCCCGCAAACGGGCGGCGGGGGCCAGAAAAGTTGCACGCCACAGTCCCACCGATCGTGGCGGCATCCCCGTATCCCGGGGGCTCGAAGGGCAGCATCTGCCCCTCTGCAGCGAGGGCAGCCTCGATTTCCGTCAGGCGCGTGCCGGCGCGAACGGTGAGCACCAGCTCCCGTGGCTCGTAGGCAACGATGCCCGAGTAAGGCGCAATGCTCAGCCCTTCGCCCACGAGCGGGCCGCCATAGAAATCCTTCGTGCCGCCACCGACGATGCGCAGCGGCGCCTTGCGCGCCGCGTGATCCTTCACGCGCTCGCAAACCTGCTGGATGAACTGGGTTTCGGACACCGTCAGAACCTCGGGATATCGGGGTGGGGCAAGCGGCCGGCGCGAACGTGCAACCCGCCCCACTCCGCACAGCGCTTGAGCGTGGGCACCGCCTTGCCGGGGTTCAGGATGCCCGCCGGGTCGAAGGCGTGCTTCACGTCATGAAAAGCGGCGATCTCGGGCTCGCGGAACTGGGAACACATTTGCTTGAGCTTCTCGAGGCCGACACCGTGCTCGCCGGTGATGGTGCCACCCACATCGATACACAACTCGAGGATGCGCCCGCCGAGCGCTTCGCTGCGCTCCAGCTCACCGGGTTTCGTCCCGTCGTAGAACAGGCAGGGGTGCAGGTTTCCGTCGCCCGCGTGAAAAACGTTGCCCACGACCAGGCCTGCCTCATTTGCCAGCTCGTAGATGCGATCGAGCACCTGCGGCAGCGCCCGACGCGGAATGGCGCCGTCCATGGTGTAGTAATCCGGGTACATCATCGCGAGCGCTGCAAAGGCGCCCTTGCGCGCCTTCCACAGGTTCGCCCGCTCTGCTTCGTCACTCGCGGTGCGCACTTCCCGGGCACCCGACTCGTGGAGCAATGCCTCCACCCGGGCACGCATGTCAGTGGCCTCCTCCGCGATGCCATCCACCTCTACGAGCAGGAGTGCCTGACACTTCGGAAGGCCCAGATGCATGGAGCGCTCGACCGCCTCGATCACCACACGGTCCATCATCTCCAGCGCCGCCGGCACGATGCCCGCGCCAATGATGGAACCCACGCATTCAGCTGCTTCCGTGGCGGAGTCGAAAGCCGCCAGCAGGGTTTCCGTCACCTCAGGCCGCGGCAACAGTCGAAGCGTGGCCTGCGTGACAACCCCGAGATTGCCCTCGCTGCCCGTCATCACCGCGAGCAGGTCGTAGCCCGCGCTATCGAGCGAACGCCCGCCGATCTCCAGACAGTCGCCGTCGCCGTCGATGACGCGAACGCCCACTACGTTATGAACCGTGAGCCCGTACTTGAGGCAATGGATGCCGCCCGCGTTCTCGGCGACGTTGCCGCCGATGGAGGAAATGGACTGGCTCGAGGGATCCGGCGCAAAGAACAAGCCTGCAGGCTCCGCCGCTTCAGACACGGCGAGATTGCGCACCCCGGGCTCTACGACTGCGAGGCGAGCGTTGCGATCGATCTCCACGATGCGCCGCATTTTTGACAGCGCGAGAACCACGCTATCGGGCGTGGGTGTGGCGCCCCCGGAGATGCCCGTGCCCGCGCCGCGCGAGACGATGGGCGTGCCGGTAGCCTTGAGCGCCTTCACCACCGCCTGGACCTGGCTTTCATCGTCCGGCAAGACGGCAGCCAGTGGCAGGGCACGCTTCTGGATGTACGCATCCATTTCGAACGCGGCCAGGCGCTCGCGATCCAGAATCACCGACACCGGCGGGTGAAGCGCCTGGAGCGCGGCGGCACCCATCAGAAGCGCGGCAGGTCCGGGTGCGGCAATTGGCCACGGCTCACGCGCATGGCGCCAAATTCCGCACAGCGATGCAGCGTCGGCACCATCTTGCCGGGATTGAGCAGCCCCTCGGGATCGAACGCTGCCTTCAGCGAATGAAACTGCTCGAGCTCCCGCGGCTGGAACTGGGTGCACATCTGCTTGATTTTTTCGATGCCCACGCCGTGCTCGCCGGTGATGGTGCCCCCGACTTCGATGCAGAGCTCGAGAATGTCGCCGGCGTAATCCTCGGTTTTCTCGAGCTCGCCGGGTACGTTGGCGTCGTAGAGGATCAGCGGATGGAGGTTTCCATCTCCCGCGTGGAAAACGTTCGCGCAACGCAGGCTGTAGTGCCTAGAGAGCTCGTCAATTCGCCGCAGCACCTTCGGCAACGCGCTGCGCGGAATGGAGCCATCGATGCAGTAGTAGTCCGGCGAGATCCGCCCCACGGCGGGGAACGCGTTCTTGCGGCCCGACCAGAAGCGCAGGCGCTCGGTCTCGTCGCGCGACACCGCGAAGGCCGTACAGCCGGCACCTTTCATCACGTCGGCGATCTTGGCGATTTCCTCGGCCACTTCCTCGGCTGTCCCGTCGGATTCACACAGCAGGATCGCCTCGGCCTCGAGGTCATACCCTGCGTGAACGAAATCCTCGACGGCTTCCGTGGCCAGACGATCCATCATCTCGAGGCCGGCCGGGATGATGCCAGCGCCAATGACGGCGGCCACCGCTTCGCCCGCGGCCTCGACGCTCGCAAAGGAAGCCATCACCACTTGCGCGACTTGCGGGCGTGGCAGGAGCTTCACCGACACTTCGACGGTGAGGGCCAGCAACCCCTCGGAACCGGTGATGGTGGCAAGCAAGTCGTAGCCGGGAGAATCGAGCGCGTCGCAGCCGAATTCGATGTCGTCGCCCTCGATGGTGAGCGCCCTCACCTTCTGGACGTTGTGCACCGTGAGCCCGTACTTGAGGCAATGCACGCCGCCGGAATTTTCCGCGACGTTGCCGCCGATGGAGCAGGCGATCTGGCTCGAGGGGTCCGGCGCGTAATACAGGCCATGGGCGGCGGCCGCCTCGGAGATTGCCGCGTTGCGGACACCAGGCTGCACGATGGCGCGGCGAGCGAGCGGATCGATCGAGAGGATCCGGTTGAACTTGCCGAGCGAGAGGAGAATTCCGTCCGCCAGCGGCGTGGCGCCTCCCGAGAGCCCCGTGCCGGAGCCGCGCGCGACGACTGGCGTGTTCGTCTCCCTCGCCACTCGCATCACCTCGGCCGCTTCCGGGATCGTGCCGGGTAGCGCGGTGAGCAGGGGCGTTTCCCGGTACGCAGAGAGCCCGTCGCACTCGTAGGGGCGAAGGTCCTCCCGCTCGGTGAGGACTGCCTGGCCAGGCAAGCGGCTGCGCAACGCCTCCGCCACGCGACTGCGACGTGCGGTGCGGTCTGACTGGGGAATGTGGGGCTGCGCGCTCACGGCGTGGCTACGATAGCATGCGACTCGAATGGATCCCCTCCTCCTGAAAATCCTCGCGGCGGCCCTCGTGTTGATCGGACTCGCCGGGACCTTGTTGCCCATCCTCCCGGGCGTGCCGCTCATTTTCGCGGGGCTTCTGGTCGCCGCGTGGGCGGACAACTTTCAGCACGTTGGGGCGGTGGCGCTCACCATCCTCGGGGCGCTGACCGTGCTCGCCATCGCCGCCGATTTTCTGGCGTCCGCGCTGGGTGCCAAGAAGCTGGGCGCAAGCCCCAAGGCCGTTGCGGGTGCCACGATCGGTGCCATTGTCGGAATCTTTTTTGGCCTGCCCGGCATCGTGCTGGGGCCTTTTCTCGGCGCGGTGATCGGCGAGCTCTCGGCGAAACGAGAGTTGCTTCAGGCGGGCAAATCGGGCCTGGGGACGTGGCTGGGGCTACTGCTCGCGTCGGTCGCCAAGCTGACTGTCTCGTTTCTGATGATTGGCGTCTTCATCACCGCGTATCTGCTCTAGCCATGCACCCCCACGAGGCGCGGGTGCGTGAGTTGCTGGAGGCCATCGACCGCTGTGACAGCGACGCAGTGGCCGCCTGCTATCACGAGGAGATCTTCTTCTCGGACGCGATCTTTCCCTCGCTCCGGGGCGAGGAGGCGATCGCGATGTGGCGAGCCTTGGTCGGGCGGGCGCGGGACTTGTCCGTTACCGTGGAGTCGGTTTCGGCGGACGACGAGGGAGCCCGGGCGATCTGGGTGGCGCGTTATTCGCTCGGCAGGGATGGTCGACCGGTTGTGACTCGCATCGACAGCCTGTTCGCGTTTCGGGACGGGCTGATCGTTCGTCACTTCGACCGCTACTCGTTCTGGCGCTGGGCGGCGCAGGCGCTGGGACCAGTGGGCGCGGCCTTCGGGTGGTTCGCGCCGTTCAAGTGGTGGGTGAGGAAGCGGGCGCGGCGGGTTTACCTGCGCGAGTGACGTTCTGCCCTGGGGGTCTTGCGAACTCTGCTGGCGAGCGCGGAATTCGCCAACCCCAACATACAAATGCCTGCATGGGGTAAACCGTTCGGCACCGCGTCGCGTTATGACGGTCAGGGAGGTGGACGAAAATATCTAGTTTTTTGTATAATCCATCTTGAAAGCGCTCGTTTTCATCGCCAACGCACGCGAAGAGCTTCGGCGCTTTGCGCCCGAAGCTCGCAAGGAGGCAGGATTCCAGCTCACGTTCGTACAACGGGGGCTCATGCCAACGGATTTCAAGCCCCTGCTCTCCGTTGGGCCAGGCGCCTATGAACTGCGGATTCGGATCAAGGGCGCCTGGCGGGTGATTTACGTCGCGAAATACAGCAGCGCGGTTTATGTACTGCACGCCTTTGGCAAGAGAAGTCAGAAGACGCCGAGAGAAGCAATTGAGCTTGCGCGCCGACGCTATCGGCTCATCGGAGAATAGCCATGCCTCGCCCCCGCCTCATCAAATCCAGTGGCAACGTCTTCGAGGACTTGGGGTTTTCTGCCGAGGAGGCAGCCATTCTCGCCATGCGCGCGGAGCTCATGGCTCAGCTAAGGGAGACGATCGCCCACCGCGGCTGGACGCAGGTGGAGGCGGCAAAGCGCCTGGGCGTGGCTCAGTCCCGAATTTCAGACCTGGTGCGCGGCAAGGCAGCGAAGTTCAGCCTCGACATGCTCATTACCCTGGCCTCCCGAGCCGGCAAGCGAGTTGAACTAGCGGTCGCCTGATTCTGCAGCGCCCGCCTTCTCCACACTCGCCAGCAGCGAATCAAACGCCTGGCTAAATAGCCGCAGCCCTTCCTCCAGCAGTTGCGCCGTCACCGCATCGAAGTCGATGCCCATCTCCCGCAACCGAACCATGTGGCCCTCGGCGCGGTCGACGCCCTCTCGAAGCGTGGCCTTCGCTTCGCCGTGGTCTCGGAAGGCATCCAGTGTTGCCATCGGCAGCGTGTTGACCGTATCCGGCCCGATCAGCTCTTCGACGTAAATCACATCGCGGTAAGCGGGATTCTTGGTGCTGGTGCTCGCCCACAGCAGTCGCTGCGGCATGGCGCCAGCCGCGTGCAGCGCCTTCCACCGCGCACCGCCCACCATCGACTCGTAATCGGCATAGGCGAGCTTCGCATTAGCGATCGCAGCCTTGCCTTTCAGGTCGTCCTGGGCCCCCAGCTTCGAATCGACCAGCGTATCGATGCGGCTCACGAAGAAGCTCGCCACGCTCGCAATCCCGGATACGGGCAGCCCTGCAGCAAGACGCCTTTCCAGCCCGCGAATGAACGCCTCCGCCGCCGCTCGATACGCCGACCTCGCGAAGAGCAGCGTCACGTTGACGTTGATTCCCTCGGCGATGAGGTCCTCGATGGCGCCCATGCCCTCGGGAGTCCCCGGCACCTTGATCATGAGGTTCTGGCACCCGACTGCCGCCCACAATCGACGCGCCTCCTCGAGCGTCCCGGCCGTGTCCCTCGCCAGGTGCGGCGAAACCTCGAGGCTCACGTAACCATCCCGCTTGGCGTTGGCGTCGTAGACCGACCGCAATTCGCCCGCGGCCGCTCGCAGATCCTCAATGGCAAGCGCCTCGTAGATCGCCTTCGTGCCGAGGCCCTTGCCGCGAAGCGCCTTCATGGCCACGCCGTAATCCTGAGAGCCACCAATCGCCTTCTCGAAGATGGACGGGTTGGACGTAAGGCCCGATACCCCATCTTCATGGACCAGCCGGCGAAGTTGCCCGCTGGTGAGAAGGCTTCGCTGGATGAAATCCAGCCACACGGACTGGCCAAGGGGGGCTAGGTGCTTGAGGCGGCTCATGGCAGAGGCGGCGACGCAATGTGAATTCGGGCCACTATTTTGCGGGATTCAGGGCGCCACCGGCCGCGCGTCTGGCTGAACCTGCGTTTTCAAAACCACCCCAAAGGGATATACAATGCCATATACATCAGGATCGATCGAGGCTGCCGTGGCCAAAACCGCCCGTGTCTTCATGAACAATCGCAGCCAGGCAGTGCGGCTGCCGAAGGAATTTCAGTTCTCGGTGAGCGAGGTCTTCATCCGCAAGGTGGGAGACGAGGTCATCCTTTCCCCACGGCCAGAAAGTTGGGACGAGTACCTGCAGAGCGCGCCAGCCGCGGCGGCTGACTACATGGAAGGGGTCGAGGACCTGCCCCTCCAGGAGCGCCCCTCCCTGCTGGATGAAACCCATGCCCCCAAAAAGCGGACGGGGCGTAGGAAATGATCAAGTTCCTGCTGGATACCGACACCTGCTCGTATGCCATGCGCCGCTCGCACACCGCCCTGCTCGCACGCCTGCGCGCACACCCGTTAGCCGAACAGGCGGTTTCCGTGGTGACGGCGGCGGAACTGTTGTTCGGAACAAAGTTGGCCACAGCGCGCGCGAAAGCCACGGAGGATTACCAGCGCTTCATCCGCCACTTGACGGTGCTCGAGTGGGGCGCCGATGCGGCAGAACACTATGCCGATATCCGCGCCGACCTCCGGCGCAAGGGCACCCCGATCGGCGCCAACGACCTGCTGATCGCCGCCCACGCGCGCAGCCTCGGCGTGACGCTGGTGACCAACAACGTTCGCGAGTTCGCCCGGGTGAAGGGGCTCAAGGTGGACAACTGGGCCCGCTAAGCGCTACGAGCCTGACGATTGACCGTGTCTTCAACGTCCGCGCAGATTTCCAACACATCCTCAAACACGGGCTGTTCGATCGCTAGCAGACCATCCTCCAGCATGGCCGCATAGTCCTTCCGCAGGGCAACCAAGGACGGCCCCTCAGGGACCAAGCGGAGCTTCCCCGAGGTCGCCAAAAAATAATCAACCTTGTTGCCACCAGCGTCTCGCTCAGCAAAGAACATGGCCTTGTGTTCCGCCACCTGCCGCGCCAAATCCTGATCGCTGACGGCTGCATGGAAATGAGCCGTTTTCGCCAACGCGGCCAAGTCATACCAATGGCGTGAAAAGCGTTCTCCACGTAGCCTTCCTTGCAGACAGTACACGTGAGCCGCTGTCGCCTTTTCCCAGAAGGTTCGCTCCGCCGCCATCACCACCGGCTGCGCTGCTGGAAATGTCACCCCATCAATAAACGGGGCGATGTCACAAGCCACGCGATGCTTCTGGCGGGGTTCGCCGGTCGCTCGCGCACCAAATTCCAACTGCACCGTGGCTGCGGCGTAGCCCGTCCCCTTCTTCGTCGCCGGATAAGTGACAACCAGCTTGTCCCGATCAGTTCCCGCGAGACTCAGTTCAGCCCGCTGCCCGCTAGCCAGCATTGCCCGCTCGAGGACCGGTTTAACGGTTTCGTCGATCCATCTCGGCAATCGGCTGCGAACCGCACTGGTGATCTTTTTTGCCTGACTCGCTGACGCCGGGATGGGATTACCGCCGCTCAGCAGATCTGGAACCAGCTCACGAACGTCGTAAGTGAGGTCAACGTCCTCGGAGAAGCGGTCGATGACCTTGTACACCTTGGACAGTGACGTGCCGCCCTTGAAAGTGAGCGCGCTGCCCAGCGGCGAGTTGTAAATTGCCGACAAAGCCCAGACGACCCAGATGTCCTTTTCCAGCAGGTGAGCGGGCCTCCCGCTTCGACCAGCAGCCACCTCAAGAGCCTCGGACTGATCAGCGGAACTGAGCGCAAACCAGAACTCAGGCATGTTCACTGGCCTCGCTCACCGCGCGCGCCATCCAACTGGGTAAAACTGCTCTAGCAGAGCGCATGGCCGCCCATTCCGCCGGTGGAAGTTTGCCGTGAAGCATTTTGAGCGCGGAGGCCGACTGCTCAGGGCCCAGCCAGGCAAGGGCACGGATCGCCATACCGGCCGGACGCGCCCCGAGCACCAACTGCCATCGATTACCACGCCTGAGCTCCACGATTCGGTTACCGAGCCGCAATGTGCGTGAGCGCCCTGAAGTCAGGAACACATCTCGGGTGGGAACCTGCGTGGTTAACCCAAGCGCGTTTGCCTCGGCGGCCCCGCTGGCAACGATCACCTCACCGCTGGCCGACTCGATGCCCTTGACGACCGCTTCAGTTGACGGAGGGCGAGCACCAAAGCGGCTGACGACAGGGGAGGCGTAAGCGCCGCGCCCAATACGCATCAGCTTCCCTTCGCGCGTCAGCCGGGTAAAGGTCTGGTCCACTGCCGCTCTGGAGGCCACATGGAGGAACTCTTTGGCCGACAACAGGCCGCCCTCGGGCAGGGCTTGTGCAGCAGACAGGATGGCTTCAGCGAGATGACTCATGGTCGGGCTCCAATTGTCAGAAGTCTATATGCATTTCTGACCAACTACAAATGTGATAACTCGCCGGTTTCTGCACCGGCAGTCGATCATTCAGAGTTGGCGCTGTTTGATCTCGCGTCGGAGAAACCGCTGCTGTGGGATGAGCAGCGGGCGGCCATTTGGATCAGGTCAGCAGACTCTTGAGATCCTTCAGCATGAGAAACAGGTGATACGGATCGGTCGGGCTAGGCTCAAATTCCCAGGACGCGTACCACCGCTGCGCCGTATCGTCTTTGGCATGTACCAGCAGGCAGCGAATGCCGGCGATGTCGGCGGCCTGTGCGGTGCGTAGCAGCGCATCCTTGAGCAAGGCTTGGCCCAGGCCTTGGCGCCGGTGCTCCTTGTCCACCGCGAGCCGGGCGAGAACCATGACTGGCACCGGGTGACGCGCCAGCCCTTTCGTCACTCTTGCCGGTGCGGCCTCAACATGAACGCTGCCGACGACGAGGCTGTAGAAGCCGACCACCACGTCACCCTGGCAGCAGACGTAAGTCTGCGCGCTGTTGGCCTTCTGGTTGACGAACGCGTACCGCTGCAGGAACTGGTTCAGCGCGGCCTGGCCACAGTCGAAAGCATCTACCCGATCCGTCGCAAGCAGCTTGCGAACGGGCGCATAACTACCGCTCAACCAAGCACCCCGGGTTTACGCAACAACTTTTTCAAGCGTGGCTTGTCCTGCACTGGACGGTCTAGCGCTTGCTGGAACGCCTGCCACTTCGCATCGTTGAGAACGAACTGACGACGGTCGGCAAGTGTCTGTGCAGCCGCTGTCACCCCGGCATCCAGCAGAAACTCGCTGACATTCTTGTGGCTGGCACGTGCGGCATCCTGCAACAGCTGCTTGACCACCGTGCTGGCACGAACGTCGATGCGTTCGGTTTTTGACGGGTTGGCGACGCTCATGACTTGCCCCTCAAGTTATTCGTGCCTCCATCTTACATGTCCGGACGTCGTCAGGACAAGTTTTTCTCATCCACCTCTCGCGCCCTACCCCCGCCGCAGAATCACCACGTTCCCCACCACGGAAACTGCCACCCCGGCCGCGGCTAGCCAAGTCCACTCGTAGCCCTCGAACGCCCACGAGACGGCGAGCGCCACGATGGGAACCATCACGCCCACATACCCGGCCCGAGCCGCGCCGATTCGCCCGAGGAGCGTGAGGTAGGCCCCAAAGGCGAGGATGGACCCCGCCCCGGCCAGATAGAGCAACGACGCCACGTACGCCAGAGTTGGCTCGAACCCCAGCGGCCGCCCCATGAGCAGCGCGTAGGAAAACGTCAATAACGACCCGTAGAGCATCCCCCACGCCATGGTGGGCCAGAGCGGAAGCTGCAGCACGTGGCTGCGATGGGCCGCCATGCTGCCCGCTGCCGAGATGAACACGGAGAGCATGGCGAGGAATGCGCCCAGCGCCGGATCGCCGCCCTCCTCGAAACGCGCGAATTCCGGCCAGAACACCAGCACGATGCCCACGACACCGAGCAGGCCTCCGAGGGCAATTTTTCCGGACACGGGCGTTCCGAAGATCACCCGCAACATCACCAGATTCAGCAGTGGGCTCACAGAATAGGCCACCGCAGCCAGGCCCGAGACGATGTACTGCTCCGCGTAATACACCGCGACGTAGCTCAGGCTGAACATGAGCACGCCCTGGAAAGCCACCCAGCGGTGCTGGGCAGCAGAGAAGAGCACTGGCACCCCGCGAATACGGCAATACGCGAAGGCGATGGCAGACCCGATCAGAAACCGGTACGCCACGCTCGCCTCGACGGCCACCGCCCCAAGCTGAAAGGTGATGGCGATCCAGGTGGAGCCCCAGATCGCCACACAAGCGGCGAAGAGCTGCAGGTTGCTCATGCCCCCGGGCCGGGGGAACCGCTCATTTCGCCAAGCCGAGCTGATCCAGGATGAACGTCATCGTGAAAGCGAGCTCTTTGAGCGAATCGTAGCGACCGGAGGCGCCACCGTGGCCCGCCTCCATGGTGGTCTTGAGCAGCAGCAAGTTCTTGTCGGTCTTCAGCTCGCGAAGCTTGGCGACATACTTCGCAGCCTCCCAGTACGGCACCTGGCTATCGTTGAGTGAAGTCTCCACGAGCATGGCGGGATACGCCTTCGCCTCCAGATTGTCGTAGGGGGAATACGCGCGCATCCAGCGGTACTCCTTCTCCTTCGCCGGGTTGCCCCACTCGATGTACTCCTCCGTGGTAAGCGGCAGCGTGGCGTCCTGCATGGTCGAGATGACGTCGACGAAGGGCACCTCAGACACAACCGCCTTGAAGCGCTGCGGCGCCAGGTTCGACACCGCGCCCATCAGGAGCCCCCCCGCGCTGCCACCCTGGATGACCAGCCGATCAGGCGCCGTCCACTTCTCCGCCTGCAGGAATTCCGCCGCGGCGATGAAATCCGTGAACGTGTTCATCTTCTTGCCGAGCTTGCCGTCCTCGTACCAGAGGCGGCCCCGGTCGCCGCCACCGCGGATGTGGGCAACCGCGAAGACAACGCCCCTATCCAGCAGCG
>JAFMJY010000130.1 GCA_017853245.1 Burkholderiales bacterium
GAACCCGGAGTTCGCCGCGGCCCGCAACCCTTACTTCGTTGATGGCCAGACGCTCTCCCGCCAGCGTCGCTTCTCAGACTATGCCTCCAAGGACACGGTGGGCCGGGCGGAGATCAGCGGCAACTTCATGACGGGGGACGTCAAGCATCACATCCTGTTTGGCGGCGACTATGAGCGCTTCACCTTCGATCGCCTGCAAACGCGCTATCGCCCGCCGGCCTACAACGCGAGCAGCACGCTCGCCATTCTCAATGCCGTGAACATCTTCAATCCCGTCTACGGCAACCTCCCCGCGCCGAACGCTTTCGTCTTCAACGACACCGAGCGGCAGCGGGCTTATGGCGTGTACCTCAACGACCAGATGGATATCACCAAAGAGTTCAAGTTGAGGATTGGCGGCCGGTCCGACAACTTCAAGCAGAACATCGATAACCGCCTGAGCGTATTGCAGCCGCCGGCCCAGGACGTCAGCAAATTCAGCCCCCAGGTGGGTGCTTCCTACAAGGCGACCGAGGCGGTCACCCTGTACACGTCGTTCGCCAAGGGCTTCCGGCCGAACAGCGGCTTTGACGTGAATCGCAATCCCTTCGCGCCTGAGGAGACCAAGTCGGGCGAGGTGGGGGCGAAATTCAGCCTCATGGGAGGCAACCTGGAAGGTACCGTGGCGGCCTTCAAGATGAAGAAGACCAACGTGCTGACGGCAGACCCGGTGAACTCCGGCCAGTCGATTGCCATCGGCGCCGCGGAAAGCAGGGGCATCGAGGTGGATTTCAATGCAACCCTTCCCGGAAAGGCCCAGGCGCTGGTGTCCTACGCCTACATCGATGCGTACTCCGCCAGCAGCGTGCTCGATCCCGATTTCGGGCGCGTCGTAGGCTCGGGTGATCCTCTGATCAACGTGCCGAAGCACAACCTCAGCATCATCCTGACCAAGGACGTCGACGTGGCCGGCAAGCGCCTGACGCTGGGACTTGGAGAGAAGTACGTGAGCAAGCGCCTGGGCGAAACCGGCACGCAGTTCTTCCTGCCGGCGTACTCGCTCACCCGGGTGTTCGGCACCTACCACGTCTCGAAGCAGTGGAGCGTTACGGGTGAGGTGACCAACGTGTTCGACAAGGTCTACTACCCGGCTTCCTATGCCGCCCTCTGGGTGGCGCCGGGTGCGCCGCGCCAAGGGCAGGTGAGGGCGACCTACAAGTTCTGAGGGCGAGTCCGCAACATTTGGCCGCACCGGGGCCGCTCAACGAGTGGGCCCTGGCTGCGGCCTCGTTTTTTGGCGGGCTCAGCAGAAGGTATCGGCACAATGAGGGGATGGTTCGCAGGGCGATCCGAGGTCGGCGTGTGTCGCGAGATGGCGCTCGTGGCCGGACTGCTCGTGGGGCTCTCGCTTGCTGTACGGCCTGGCGCCGCTGCGCCTGCTGATTCCGGCTTGCTCGCGGGGGCCGTCGAGGCTGCTTGGCGCAGGTCGGTCGACGCGGCCTCTGCGCGGGGTCGCGACGTGCTGGCCGCGGCGCAGGCGGATGCGTCACGGTCGTGGTGGGCGGCGCCGCCCGCGCTGGAGGCTTCGCGGCGAGTTCCCCGCGGCAACGACGCGGGCGCGCGCACGGAATCCGAGGTCGCCCTCTCGTGGCCCGTGCTGATGCCTGGACAGCGGGTGGCACGGATGGGGGCAGCCGACATCGACGGGCGGCTCGCTCGCGCGAGCCATATCGCCGCGCGGTGGAAGGTCGCAGGCGAGGTTCGCGAGGCTGCCTGGGCCGTGGTGGCGCGCGAAGGCGAAAGGTCGCTGGCGAAGCGAGACGCGGAAGTGCTTCGGGAACTAGCCCTCGACGTCGATCGAAGAGTGGCGGCGGGCGAGTTGGCGCGAGCGGATGCGCTGGCGGCCCGGGCTGAGTCCCTGGCTGCCGACACGATCGCGGCAGAAGCCAGCCAGCGCTTGGACGCGGCATTGGCGAACTGGGCGAGCCTCACGGGAGGCGCGGCGCTCCCCCGCGAAGTCGAGCCTGTGCTCGAGCCAGCCTCGGTGCATCCCGAGGTCGAGCGTGCCAGGCTCGCCGCCGAGCGGGCCCGGCACCAGGGTGAACTCGTGCGCCTGAGTCGCAGCGAGCCACCCGAGCTGACCGTTCGGTATCGGCGTGAAACCGCTCCGGGCAATCCACTGGCCGACAATTCCGTTGGTCTCGGCGTGCGCATCCCACTCGGCACGGACGACCGCAATCGGCCGCGCGAGGCCGAGGCGCTGGCTGCTCTGGCGTCGGCGCTAGCCGAGCAGGCGCAGGTCGAGCGTCATATCGCTCGCGAGATCGAGATCTCGCGGCAGGCGGTCGCCCTTACCGAGCGCGCGCTCGCCGTCGACATCGACAGGGCGGCCTTGCTGAGCGAGCGGGCGAGCCTCGTCGAGAAATCATTCCGCGCGGGGCAGGGCTCGTTGCCCGAGCTGCTGCGCGCGAGCCTTGCCTCCCGGCAAGCGCAAGCTGCGAGTGAAGCTCGCCATGCAGCGCTGGGGCTTGCGCGGGCTCGTCTCAACCAGGCTTACGGACACACCCCATGACAGGTCGTTGGCATCGCGGTCTTGTTGTTTTCTTGCTGGGCCTTGCGTCAGTCGTCACGGTGTCGCCCTCAAGCGCCGGCCCTGGTGCGCACGGCCCCAATGGCGAACACCTCGACGGGCCCGCGTTGGGCTCCGGCCGCGGCGTCGTCCCTCGCATGGAGGCGCGCACGGAGCTCTTCGAGTTGGTGGCGCGGCGCGAAGCGGATGGGCTTGCAATCTACGTTGACCGCTACGACACCAATGAACCCGTGCTGGGTGCGGCCATCGAGGTCGAGGCCGGCGACGTCAAGGCAAAGGCAGCTTTCCGCCCGGATCGCGGTGACTACCTGGTGAGCGATCCGCCGTTGCTCGCGGCGCTTGGCGTCCCGGGGAGCCACCCCCTGGTCATTGCCATCACCGCCGGGAAGGATGCGGACCTCCTGGAGGGGGCATTGGTTGTCTCGCCGGCTGAGTCCCATGCCGGCCGGAACCTTCTGCAGTCCCGGCAGGCCATCGCCGTGTCGCTCGTCGCCGGCGTGGCCCTTCTGGGCGCCGTGGTCGTCGTGATCCGGCGCCGCAGAGCCCGCCCGGCTGCGCTCGTTGTCGCCACTTTGATTGTGCTCGTCGTCGCGATGCCGGTGTGGTCAGGGCCGGGTGCGCACGGGCCAGGCGGTGAGCACCTGGATGCCCAAGGCTCGGCGGCCCCCGCTGGCCTCGCGCGCCTGCCGGACGGAAGCGTGAATGTGCCCAAGGCTTCCCAGCGCCGCATGGGGATACGCACAGTGGCGCCGGTAGCCGGCGAGGCTGCCGCCACCGTGACGCTTCCGGCCCGCGTGCTGCCCGACCCCAACGCCGGCGGTCGCGTGCAGGCGAGCCACGGAGGCAGACTCGAAGCCAGGCCTCGGGGATTTCCGGTGCCCGGCCAGACAGTCAAACGAGGGGAGGTGCTGGCGCTGGCGCGGCACCACGCTGATCCGTTCGCGCGGGCTTCGCAGCAGGCGCAACTCGCCGAGGTGCGAGCCAATCGGGCCATTGCCGACCAGCGATTGAAGCGCCTCGAGGAACTCGAGGGCACCGTTCCCCGGAAGGAAGTCGAGGCGGCTCTCGCGGAAGCGGAAAGCCTGCGCGAGCGGGAGTCCCGCCTCGCAGCGAGCATCGAGGCGCGCGAACCCCTGGTGGCGCCGGTCGATGGCGTTGTTGCCCGTGCCGATGCGATCGCCGGCCAGGTGGTGGAGCCTGGGCACGTCCTGTTCGAGATCGTCGATCCGGGTCGTTGGGTGGTCGAGGCGACCACGGGCGACCTGGCCTTGGCCCTTCGCATTTCGGGGGCCGCGCTCGAGGGCTTCCCGGGTGCAAGTCTCAAGCTTCTGGGCGCGGCTCGCTCCCTGAGGGAGGGCGTGGTGCCGGTCACCTTCTCCGTCGTGGCTTCGCAGCCCGGCGACAGGCTGCCTCTCGCGGTGGGCCAGCCGGTGACTGTCATCGCCACACTGAGCAACCGCGTGCAGGGAATTGTCTTGCCGGCGGAGGCGGTCGTGCGCAGCCCAGCCAACGAGCCGATCGTGTGGATCAAGTCGGGCGCCGAGCGCTTCATCGCCCAACCGGTGCGCTACCAGCCGATCGATGCTCGATCCGTCGTGGTGACCTCCGGCCTGAGCGCCGATAACCGGGTCGTGGTGCAGGGCGCTGCCCTCATCGGCCAAATTCGCTGAGCAGCGGCTGGCTGTGTTCGACGCGATCGTTCGCCGAAGCCTTGAGAACCGCCTTTTGGTCTTGGCGATCTCGATACTGGTGCTCGCCTACGGCTTCATGGTCCTCGTGCGCTCGCCCGTCGACGTCTTTCCGGACCTGAACAAGCCGTTGGTCACCGTGCTCACTGAGGCGGGCGGACTCGCGCCGGAGGAGGTCGAGCAGCTCGTGACCTTCCCGCTTGAGACGACTCTCAACGGCATGCCGGGCGTGAGCCGTGTGCGCTCGTCGTCGGGCATCGGGCTCTCGATCGTCTATGTCGAGTTCAATTGGGGCACCGACACGTTTCGGAATCGGCAGATCGTTGCCGAACGATTGGCGCTGGTGCGAGAGCAATTGCCGGCTGGCGTGACGCCGGCAATGGGGCCAGTCTCCTCGATCATGGGGGAGATCATGTTGGTCGCGCTGCCACTCGAGCCGAACGGGGCGTCCGACGCGACGTCCATGCAGGCGCGCGAATTCGTCGATTTCGTGCTGCGCCCGCGGTTGCTGTCGATCGCGGGCGTGTCACAGGTAATCCCGATCGGCGGCGAGGTTCGCCAGGCCCGTGTCGAACCCGACCCCAATCGCATGGCGCAACTGGGCATCTCGCTTTCGCAGATCGAGCAAGCGCTGCGTGGGTACGCCGCCAACGCCGGCGGCGGCTTCGTCGACCTCAACAGCCGCGAATACCTTATTCGTCACTTGGGGCGTACAACCCGGCTGGAGGATCTGCAGGGGCTCGCCGTTCACTGGCGGTCGGGAACGGCGGTGCGCCTGGAGCAGGTGGCTCGTGTTCGTTACGCTGGGGCGTTTCGCCGCGGGGATGCGGGCTACAACGGAGCCCCGGCCGTTGTCGTCAGTGTGCAGAAACAGCCCGCGGCCGATTCCGTCCCCCTCACCCGCGAAATCGAGCGCGCACTGGCGGAGCTCAAGGGGTCGCTACCGGCGGGCGTTAGCGCCCCCAGGGTGCTCTTCCGCCAGGCTGACTTCATTCAGGCGTCGATCGCCAACGTGTCCGAGGCGCTGCGCGATGGCGCGGTGATGGTCGCCGTCGTGCTCTTCGTATTCCTGATGGCCTTGAAGCCCACCGTCATCGCGCTGGTAGCCATCCCGCTGTCGGTCGCCGTGACGGCCATCACTTTCCAGGCCTTGGGCCAGTCGATCAACGTGATGACCCTGGGCGGGCTGGCCATCGCCATTGGCGAGCTGGTCGATGATGCGGTGGTTGGGGTGGAGAACATCGTGCGCCGACTGCGCCAGAACGCAACGGCGGGGGCAAACGCGACGCCCGCCATCGAGGTCGTGCGTCGCGCGAGCGTGGAGGTGCGCTCGGGCATCGTCTACGCGACCATCATCGTGATCCTGGTGTTCGTGCCGCTCTTTGCGCTGCCGGGAATCGAGGGGCGGCTCTTTTCGCCGCTGGGTTTCGCCTACATTGTGTCGATCCTCGCATCGATGTTGGTGTCGATGAC
>JAFMJY010000039.1 GCA_017853245.1 Burkholderiales bacterium
GTCGACGAAACGCCGAAACTGCGCCACGGTCGTTTCGGTGCGCGCAACGTCGACGGCACCGACTGGCGCCCAGTCGATGCCGGCCGGGTTGCCCGGCGCCACGACCGCCCAAGAGGCGGGCGCCACGCTCAGCGTCGACATCACGAACCCCCTCCACACCCATGCGCAATCCATGCGGGCGAGTGTGCAGGCACGGGAGGAATTCGAGGTGCGCTCAGACACAGGGCTTGCGCGCCGTGCGACGTGGGTGGAGCGCGTCACGGCTTTCCCTGGCGAGCCGCTTGCACTCGCCAAAACCGATGGAACGGTCAATCCCAGTTCAGCGCGCCGCCCGTCTGATACTCGATGACCCGCGTCTCGAAGAAGTTCTTTTCCTTCTTGAGGTCGATGAGCTCGCTCATCCACGGGAACGGGTTGGTGGCGCCCGGGAACATCGGGTCCAGGCCGATTTGCTGCGCCCGGCGGTTGGCGACGAAACGCAGGTACTCCTTGAACATGGCTGAGTTGAGGCCCAGCACGCCGCGCGGCATGGTGTCTTCGGCGTAGGCGTACTCGAGGTCCACCGCCTGATGGAAGAGGGCTGTGAGCTCCTGGCGAAACTCCGCCGTCCACAGGTGCGGGTTCTCGAGCTTGATGGTGTTGATGAGGTCGATGCCGAAATTGCAGTGCATCGACTCGTCGCGAAGGATGTACTGGTACTGCTCGGCCGCGCCCGTCATCTTGTTCTGCCGGCCCAGCGACAGGATCTGCACGAAGCCCACGTAGAAGAAGAGGCCCTCCATCAGGCAGGCGAAGACGATGAGGCTCTTCAGCAGCTGCTGGTCGGCTTCCGGGGTGCCGGTCTTGAAGTCTGGGTTGGTGAGCGTCTCGATGAACGGGATGAGGAAGTCGTCCTTGTCGCGGATGCACTTCACCTCGCGATAGGCGTTGAAGATCTCGCTTTCCTCGAGGCCCAGCGACTCCGCGATGTACTGGTAGGCGTGGGTGTGGATCGCCTCCTCGAAGGCCTGGCGCAGCAGGTACTGGCGGCACTCCGGCGCCGTGATGTGGCGGTAGGTGCCCAACACGATGTTGTTCGCCGCAAGCGAATCGGCCGTCACGAAGAAGCCCAAGTTGCGCTTGACGATCAACCGCTCGTCCTCGGTGAGCCCGTCGGGGCTCTTCCAGAGGGCGATGTCGCGGTTCATGTTCACTTCCTGCGGCATCCAGTGGTTGGCGCAGCCGGCGAGATATTTGTCCCACGCCCACTTGTACTTGAACGGAACCAGCTGGTTCACGTCCGTTTTGGCGTTGATGACCCGCTTGTCCTCGGCGCGGACGCGACCCATCATTGCCGCGGCGGCGGCCAGCCCGGTGGGGGCGGCAGCCGGCGTGGATTTCGGAGTGGGTTGAACGGGCTGCAGGCCGAGGGCCGGGGAGGCCACCGGGGTATCGTCTTCAAAGCTCAGCATCGACTTGCTCCTTGATTCACCGGCGCTGCGACGCGCCGCTTTTTGTCTGTGACTGTTTTAGGTGCCTCCCCCCGACCCGCACCCCGAAGGGAGTAGGGCTCCGGGGGCGGTGGGTGGTGCTGCTCCCTGCACTTGCTACCCGCTCAGGCGGCCGACCCCACCCCTTCCACCGGCGAAGCCTCCACCACCCTGCTCATGGCCCGCTGGCTCATCAGCACCGGGGCATCGGTTCGGGCCGCTGTTGCCCGCCAATGAAGCGCCTGCAGATTGTCGCCCTCTGCCGAGCCCATCAGGCCCCGAGGCTCGATGGCCGACAACTCCCAGCCGAAAGGCGACTTGCGATTGCCGTAATCCCCGTACCGCACCAGATTGCCCAAACGGTCTTTGCGGAATTCCCAGGCGTTGGCGTGATTGCCGACTGGCGAGGTACGCGCCCAAGCCGATCGCTTGAGCTCTTCGAGAAGCGCCCGCTGTCCGGTAATGGCCATCCCTGCCGCTCCTTCACTGAGCCTTCGCTACCGCTACGCCAGAGAACCCACCTACGCCGACCGAAGCATGCCTCAAGGCGTCGGGCAGGGTCAAGCAATAAGCACAAGATGTAGGGCCCTTCTACCGGCACCGGGCGGATATGTTGTGTATCCGGTGGATGACCTGTGGATAACTCCGGCAGGCCCTCGATGCCGGCTTGCGGACCATCAACGGCAGGCGTTCCGGTTCCCCACACGATGGGGCCCATGAGGTTCGCCGATCGCCGAGAGGCAGGAATACAGCTGGGCAGCGCCCTGGCGCGTTTTCGCGGGCAGCGGCCCCTGGTCTTCGCCATTCCTCGGGGCGCCGTGGCCATGGGGCAGCTGGTCGCTTCCACGCTGGGAGGCGATTTCGATGTGGTGCTGGTGCGAAAGCTCGGCGCGCCTGCCAATCCGGAGCTCGCCGTCGGCGCCGTGGATGAAAGCGGCTGGGCGCATGTGGCGGAATTCGCCGAGGCGGTTGGGGCCACGCGGGCTTACCTCGCAGAAGAAACCGCTCGGCAGTTGGCCATCCTTCGCCGGCGCCGCGCGCTGTACACGCCGGCGCGCGAGGCCGTCGACCCTCGAGGCCGCGTGGCGATCGTGGTCGACGACGGGCTCGCCACCGGGGCCACCATGATCGCGGCACTGCACGCCGTGCGCGCCCGGCGGCCCGCACGGCTGGTCTGTGCAGTCCCCGTCGCCGCCCCCGACAGCGTGGAGCGAGTGCGGACGCACGCCGACGAATTCGTCTGCCTCCACACCCCGGAGGGGTTCCACTCGGTCGGCGCCTGCTACCGGGACTTCCCCCAGGTGACCGATGAAGAGGTTGTCGAGGCGCTACGGCAGGCGCCGAGAGCCCACCCACACGGAGAAGCCGCTTGAAATTCACCCAGATCCACCTTCGCCACCTCGCGCACTCCGATGCGCTCACGCAACGGATCCAGGCGCTTTCGGAACGGCTCGAAACACGGCACCCGCAAATCATGCGGTGCCGCGTGAATGTCGAGGCAGGGGATGGCCACGGGCACAAGGGACGCCCCGTGGTGGTGACGGTCCACGTTCACCTGCCCGGACGGGAGGTGGTGGCGAGCCGGGGCAACGCCGACGTGAACCTGGCGCTTCGCATGGCCTTTGCGGCGGCAGAGCGGCAAGTGGCGCCAGACCTTGGGCCCGGCCGCGGCGTTCGGGGCGCCCAATCCCAGAAGCGAAACAACCGCTAGCGCGGCCCTGCGATCAGCCCATCTCCATCGGTGGCGGCGCCGGCACCGCGGGCGCCGGCCGCTCCGCGACCAAGACGTCGGTGGTGAGGATCAACGCGGCAATGGAGGCGGCATTTTGCAGCGCCGAGCGGGTGACTTTGCACGGATCGATCACCCCCATGGCACTCAGGTCGCCATACTCGCCCGAGTAGGCGTTGAAGCCAAAAGCACCCGTGCCCGCCAGCACCCGGGCGACCACCACCGCCGGCTCCTCGCCGGCGTTGGCCGCGATCTGGCGCAGCGGCTCCTCAAGCGCGTGCATCACGATGGCGATGCCGTGGCCCTGATCGGCGTTGGCACCCTTCAGGCCGCCGACGCTCGCGCGAGCCCGCAGCAGCGCCACACCGCCCCCGGGCAGCACCCCCTCCTCCACCGCGGCGCGAGTTGCATGCAGCGCATCCTCCACGCGGGACTTGCGCTCCTTCATTTCCGTTTCTGTGGCCGCGCCCACCTTCACGACCGCGACACCGCCCGCGAGCTTCGCAGCGCGCTCGCGGAGCTTCTCCTTGTCGTAGTCGCTCGTCGCCTCGTCCAGTTCCCGCTTGATCTCGGCCACTCGAGCCGCTACTCTTGCCGGGTCGCCCGCGCCACCGATCAGGGTCGTCGCCTCCTTGTCGATCTCGATGCGGCGCGCCCGGCCCAACTGGGCGATCGTCACGTTTTCCAGCTTGAGCCCCGTCTCCTCGGCGATCACTTCGCCACCTGTGAGGATGGCGATGTCGCGAAGCATGGCCTTGCGGCGATCGCCGAAGCCAGGCGCCTTCACCGCGCAGGCTCGCAACACCCCGCGCAGCGTATTCACCACCAGAGTGGCGAGCGCCTCGCCCTCGATATCCTCGGCCACCACCAGGAGCGGCCGGCCCGCCTTCGCCACCAGCTCGAGAACGGGCAAAAGGTCATTGATGCCGGAGACCTTGCGATCACAGGCGAGGACCAGCGCGTCCTCCAGCATGGCGCGCATCTTCTCGGGAGAGTTGATGAAGTAGGGCGAGAGGTAGCCGCGGTCGAACTGCATCCCCTCCACGACCTCCAGCTCGCTCGCCAGGCCCGAGCCATCCTCCACGGTGATCACGCCCTCCTTGCCCACCTTCGCCATGGCGTCGGCGACGATGCCGCCGATCACCGGGTCGTTGTTGGCGGAAATCGTCGCCACCTGCGCGATCTCGGTGGACGTCGCGCACGGCTTCGCCTGGCGCTTGAGCTCGGCCACCAGCGCTTCCACGGCGAGGTCGATGCCGCGCTTCAGGTCCATGGGATTCATGCCGGCGGCGACGTACTTCATGCCCTCGGTGACGATCCCGCAGGCAAGCAATGTCGCTGTGGTCGTGCCGTCGCCGGCCACGTCGGAGGTCTTGGCGGCCACCTCGCGAGCCAGCTGCGCGCCGATGTTTTCCAGCGGGTCGGCCAGCTCGATCTCGCGCGCCACTATCACGCCCGAGTTGATGACGGTGGGCGGGCCAAAGGGGCGCGCCAGGACGACGGTACGGGCGCGGGGGCCCAACGTGCAGCGCACTGCGCGCGCGAGCTGCTCGACGCCAGAGACGATGCTTGCGCGAGCCGCGTCGCCGAAGACAATCTGCTTGGCGGGCATGGAAAACCTCCGATGCCAAACAAACTATCGGAGGGGAAGGCGCCCGCGTTGAGCGGGCGCAATAAAGGGGTTGTGGCCCCGGCCGCGTGCCTTAAGGCCCGCCTAACTTGCCCGATGAATCGGGCACGTTAGGCTTCGCCGAAATCCCGTGAATCCGGAAGCTTGTCTACTGACAAGCTTCACACTCGGGGTTGTCGATGGAGCAGAACTTCCCTGCCGCATCGGCTGCGCCTTCGCCTGCACCCGCGCCCTGGGCTGCCATGCCACCGTGGGCCGGCACGGCGTTCAACTCGCCGCCCTTGCCGGTGGACTTCTCCGCTGACGTCGCTGCGAGCGTGCGGAGGTAATACGTGGTCTTCAAGCCACGCAGCCAGGCGAGCTTGTAGGTGTCGTCCAGCTTCTTGCCGGAGGCGCCTGCCATGTAGATGTTGAGCGACTGCGCCTGGTCGATCCACTTCTGGCGGCGCGCAGCGGCCTCGACGATCCACTTGGGCTCCACCTCAAAGGCGGTGGCGTAGAGGCCTCGCAGCTCCACCGGAATGCGGTCGATCTTGCCGATGGAGCCGTCGAAGTGCTTGAGGTCGGCGACCATCACGCTATCCCAGAGGCCCAGCTTCTTGAGGTCGCGCACCAGGTGCTCGTTCACCACCGTGAACTCGCCCGAGAGGTTCGACTTCACGTAGAGGTTCTGGTAGTTCGGCTCGATCGAGGCTGAAACACCGATGATGTTGGAGATGGTTGCCGTCGGCGCGATGGCCACGCAATTGGAGTTGCGCATGCCGTGCTGGGCGATGCGCTTGCGCAGCGCGCCCCAGTCCATCGTCTCGGTGCCGTCAACCTCGACGTAGCCGCCCCGCTGCTCGAGAAGGAGTTTCAGCGAATCCTGCGGGAGGATGCCGCGGTCCCACAGCGAGCCCGCATACGTGGAGTAGCGGCCGCGCTCCTCGGCGAGCTCCGTCGAGGCCCAGTAGGCGTAGTAGCAAACCGCTTCCATTGAGCGGTCGGCAAACTCGACGGCCGCGTCCGACGCGTACGGCACGCGCAGCTCATGCAGCGAGTCCTGAAACCCCATGATGCCCAGGCCCACCGGGCGGTGGCGGAAGTTGGAGTCGCGCGCCTTCTTGACCGCGTAGTAGTTGATGTCGATCACGTTGTCGAGCATGCGCATCGCCACCGAGATGGTGCGGCGGAGCTTGTCGTGATCCAGGACCTTGCCGCCCTTGCCGTCGTCCTTCAGGTGCGCAACGAGGTTGACGCTGCCCAGGTTGCACACGGCGATTTCCGAGTCGTTGGTGTTGAGCGTGATCTCGGTGCAGAGGTTCGAGGAGTGCACGACGCCGATGTGCTGCTGCGGCGAGCGCAGGTTGCACGGGTCCTTGAACGTGATCCAGGGGTGGCCCGTCTCGAACAGCATCGAGAGCATCTTGCGCCACAGGGTGAGCGCCGGGATGCGGCGGAAGAGCTTCAGCTCCCCGCGATCGGCCTTCTCCTCGTAGCGAACGTAGGCTTCCTCGAACTCGCGGCCAAACCTGTCGTGCAGGTCAGGGCAATCGGAAGGGGAGAAGAGGGTCCAGTCGCCGCCCTCCATCACCCGCTTCATGAAGAGGTCGGGAATCCAGTTGGCGGTGTTCATGTCGTGAGTGCGGCGCCGGTCGTCGCCGGTGTTCTTGCGCAGCTCGAGGAATTCCTCGATGTCCAGGTGCCACGTCTCGAGGTAGCAGCACACGGCGCCCTTGCGCTTGCCGCCCTGGTTCACGGCCACCGCCGTGTCGTTCACCACCTTCAGAAACGGCACCACGCCCTGGCTCTTGCCGTTGGTGCCCTTGATGTAGGCGCCCAGGGCACGCACGGGCGTCCAGTCATTGCCCAAGCCGCCCGCAAACTTGGAGAGCAGCGCGTTTTCCTTGATGGCCTCGTAGATTCCGTCGAGGTCGTCCGCCACCGTGGTGAGGTAGCACGAGGAGAGCTGCGAGCGCTGGGTGCCCGAGTTGAACAGCGTCGGCGTCGACGACATGAAATCGAACGACGACAGGATGTTGTAGAACGAGATGGCGCGCTCTTCGCGGTTCACTTCATTGATCGAGAGCCCCATCGCCACGCGCATGTAGAACGCCTGCGGCAGCTCGATGTGATGGTCCTTGATGTGCAGGAAGTAGCGGTCGTAGAGCGTCTGCAGGCCGAGGTAGTCGAATTGCAGGTCGCGGGAATAGTCGAGGGCCGCGCCGAGCTTCTTGAGGTCGAAGGTGCCGAGGCGCTCATCCAGCAGCTGGGCCTTGATGCCCTGCTGGATGAAGTTCGGGAAGTACTCGGCATAACGCTCCGACATCTGCTCGTGGGTGGCCTCTTCGGCCAGCACCTCGCGACGGATCGTGTGCAGCAGCAGGCGCGCCGAGACATAGGTGTAGGCCGGGTCCTGCTCGATCAGCATGCGGGCGGCGAGGATGGCGCACTTGTAGACCTCATCCATGGGCACGCCGTCGTAGAGGTCGCGCAGCGTCGCCTCGAGGATGCGGCCCGGCTCCACGTCGTTGCCAAGGTCCTGGCAGGCGCTCGAGATCAGCGCCTCGAGGGCGCCCACGTCCAGGGGCTGCTTGGCGCCATTGAGCGTGACATTGAGAACGGGGCGGCGCTGCTCCTCGGCCTCCTTGAGGCGGGCGGCGCGCTCCCGGGCGCGCTCCTCGCGATACAAAACATAGGAACGGGCCACGGCGTGCTCGCCGGCGCGCATGAGCGCCAGTTCGACCTGGTCCTGGATATCTTCGATGTGATAGGTGCCACCGGAAGGATGGCGACGCACCAGCGCCGTGACCACCGACTGCGTGACGTACTGCACCTTTTCGCGCACGCCGGCGCTCGCCGCCGCCGTGCCGCCCGCCACCGCGAGAAACGCCTTGGTGACCGCGACTGCGATCTTGTCCGGCTCGAAACCGACCACTGCGCCGTTGCGCCGGATCACCTTGTAATCGGCGTAGCGTTCATTGCCCTCGGTGCCGTCTTCACCGATCGCGAGGCTGGGCAGGGGGGAGGCGGCAGGGGTCAAGTCGGAAGCCAGGCGCATGGGTCGTTTCCTCTCTGTCGTTTTTGTCGACCGCCCGGGCTCTACGCCCAGCCGACCGGAAAACAGGCGTCCCGGCTCATCACCGAAACCCCTGTTTTCATTGA
The DNA here is from genome assembly GCA_017853245.1 of Burkholderiales bacterium. GTDB lineage: Bacteria > Pseudomonadota > Gammaproteobacteria > Burkholderiales > Usitatibacteraceae > FEB-7. The sequence goes on from JAFMJY010000039.1 coordinate 7,973, forward strand.
AGAATTCGGCGTTGCGCCGACACTTGTCCACACCTTGCTCAAAACCTGCTCACAAGATGTTGTGGCAACGCAGCAACCGTGACACAAAGTCTAGTGAAGGAACCGGGGGGGCGCAAGCAACTCGGCCAGTTTTTTTGACCTGTGGCCGGCCAAAAAAAGACAGGGACTGGTGGCTCAGGGACCGACGGGAGCCCAGCCGCCACCCAGCGCGCGGTAGAGGTCGACGACGGCCACCAGATGAGCGGCGCGGGCCTGGGCAAGCGCCAGCTCGGCGCCGAAAAGCGCACGTTCCGCGTCGAGCACCTCGAGGTAGCTGGAATAGCCGTTGTCGTAGCGCAGGCTGGCCAGCCGAACTTGCCGGGTGAGCGCCTCCACGGCCTGCCCCCGAGCCGAAACCCGCTCGGCCGCCTGCTCTCGCGCCATCACGGCGGCGCGAGACTCGGCAAACGATCGGATGACGCGGTCCCGGTAGTTGGCGGCCGCAGCCCGCTCGTTGGCGGTCGCGAGGTCTACCTGCGCGGCTGTCAGGCCGGCGTTGAACACGGGCGCCGACAACTGGCCCACGAACTGCCAGGCGCGGGCGGGGCCGGAGAAGAGGTCGGCGAGGGCGAGGCTTTCGCCGCCCAACGACCCGGTGAGCGCAAGGCGTGGAAACCAGGCGGCGCGCGCCGCCGCTACGCGCGCCTGGGTCGCCCGCAACCCCTCTTCCGCCTCGCGAATGTCCGGGCGGCGAAGTAGCAGGTCCGACGGCAAGCCCGCGGGCACCGACGGCGGAACGGGAATGGCCTCGATGGGATTGCCGCGGGGCATCCCGGACGCGAGCTCCCGCGGCGACAAGCCGACGAGCGCCGCCAGCGCCCCCTCGGTGCGAACCCGGGCCTCCTCCAGGTCAGGCAATTGCGCCCGCGCGGCGGCGAGCTCCGACTGCGCCTGCCGAAGGTCGAGCTCGGAGGTGATGCCGCCCGAAAAGCGCCGCTCACGCAAGGCGAGCGAGCGTTCGCGCGACACGATGGTCCGGCGCGCCACATCGGCCTGCGCGTCAAGCGACCGGAGCTGGAAATAGGCCCGCGCCGTCTCCGCGGCGAGCGAGAGTCGCACGCCATCCAGCGCGTATGCGGCAGACAGCAGCTCGGATCGTCCCGCAGCCACCTCGTTGCGCACCCGGCCCCAGAGGTCGACCTCCCAACTTGCCTGCAGGCTGGCAGCCCAGGCGGTATAGCGGCCTGCGGGCGACGGCGTCACCTCGCGCGAGGGTTGCGCCCGCGTGCCGGCCGCAACGCCCGCCACGTTCGGCAGTTGCGCGGAGCCAGCAATGCCAGCGCGCGCTCGCGCGGCATCGACGCGGGCGAGCGCCGACTCGAGCGTCGGGCTTGCCTCGAGCGAGCGCGCCACCAGGCGATCGAGCACCGGGTCGTTGAACCCCTTCCACCAATCAAGGGCGATGCGAACCTCGGGCGCTCCGCCTCCTGGCATCGGCACATCCGGGATCGTCCCGACGGGCGCGCAGGCAGCGAGGTAAACGCAGGCGAGCGCCGCAAGACCCTTACGCACGGCCGCCCCCCTCGCGCTTCCCCTCACGCACGATCAGCCGGAAAAAGAGCGGCACGAAGAACACCGCAATGAACGTCGCAGCGAGCATCCCGCCAATCACCGGCCAGCCGAGCGCGTGACGGCTTGCCGAGCCAGCACCGGAAGACGTCACCAGGGGCACGCAACCGAGAATGAACGCAAGCGAGGTCATGACGATCGGGCGGAAGCGTTGCCGCGCCGACTCGATGGCCGCCTCTGCGGGCGGCAAGCCCTCCTCCATCTTGAGCACTGCAAACTCGACAATCAGGATGGCATTCTTTGCCGCGAGCCCCACCAGCGTCACCAGGCCTACCTGGAAATACACATTGTTGGTGAGGCCAACGGCCCAGACTGCGAGGACGGCGCCGAAGAGCGCGAACGGCACGGCCGTGATTACCGCAAAGGGCAACGACCAGCGCTCGTACTGGGCGGCAAGGATCAGGAACACCATCACGATGCCAAAGAGAAACGCGATGGCCGCCGTGCCCCCAGCCTGCTTCTCCTGGAAGGCGCTCCCCGTCCATGCGAGCGTGTAATCCGGCGGCACGGTGGCCGCCACCACTTCCTCGAGTGCGCGGATCACCTGGCCCGAGGAGACGCCCGGCGCCGGGGAAGCGAGCAGCTGCGCCGCCGGGAAGACATTGAAGCGCTCCACGAGCTCGGGGCCCGTCGACGCCCGCGGCGTCACCAGCACGTCGAGCGGGATCATGTCGCCCGAAGCGGAGCGCACGAAGACATTGCGGATGTCCTCCGGCCGCGCGCGGAAATCCGACTCGCTCTGGATCTGCACCCGGTACGTGCGGCCGAACTTGTTGAAGTCGTTGACGTAGAGCGAGCCGAAGGTGGCCTGCAGCGTGCCGAAAAGACTGTCGAGCGGCACGCCGATCGCCTTGGCCTTGGCCCGGTCGACATCGAGGTACACCTGCGGCACCGAGGCCTTGAAGGTCGACTGCACGCCCGCAAACTCGGGCCTAGCGCGCGCCGCTTCAATCACCGCCGCGACCTGCGCGCCCAGCTCCTGCGCCCCCGCGCCGCTGCGGCTCTGCAGGTATGCCTCCACGCCACCGGTGGTTGAGAGGCCAATGATGGGCGGCGGGTTGAACGTGGCGACGTAGCCTTCCTTCACCGCCAGGTTTGCCGCCCGCGCGCGCTCGGCGATCGCGAAGCTGTCCGATCCCTTGGCCTTCCGCTCCTCCCAATCCTTGAGCGTGAGGAATACCGAGCCCGCATTCGAGCGCACCGTGCCCGACAGCAGGTCATAGCCCGGGATCGCGAGCGTGTAGAGGCTTTCCGGAAACTTCTGGAAGACGCCCTCCACCGAGCGCATGGTCTCGTTCGTGCGGCTGAACGCAGCCGCATCCGGCATGGCAGTGATCGCCATCACGTAGCCCTGGTCCTCGTCCGGCACCAGCGCACCCGGCACCGTGCGGAAGAGCTGGAAGGTGGCCGCCATCAGCACCGCGAAGATGGCGAAGGCCACCAGCGCGCGCCGGCTGAGAAACGTGACGCCGGCGCCAAAACCGGCCGTCAACTTGTCGAACCCGCGGTTGAAGGCGCGGAAGAAGACGTTCGGCTCGTGATGCCCGGGCTTGAGGATCAGCGCGCAGAGCGCCGGGGTGAGTGTGAGGGCAACGATGCCGGAGATGGTGACGGAGACCGCAATGGTCACCGCGAACTGCTTGTACATCTGGCCTGTGAAGCCGCCCAGGAACGCCACCGGCAGGAACACAGCGCAAAGCACGAGAACAATGGCCACCACGGGTCCGGAGACCTCCTGCATCGCTTTGATGGAAGCCTCGCGCGGCGAGAGCTTCTCCTCGGCCATCAGGCGCTCGACGTTCTCGAGAACGACGATGGCGTCGTCCACCACGATGCCGATGGCAAGCACCATGCCGAAGAGCGTCAGCAGGTTGATGGAGAAGCCGAGCAGGTACAGGCCAGCGAAGGTGCCGACGAGCGAAACCGGCACCGCGAGCGATGGGATCAGCGTCGCGCGCACGTTCTGAAGGAACAGGAAAACCACCAGGAACACCAGCAGCACCGCCTCCACGAGCGTGTGCACCACCTCTTCGATGGAGACGCGCACGAACTTGGTGGTGTCATAGGGCACCACGTGGCTCATGCCCTCGGGGTAGCGGGCCTTCAGCCGGTCGAGCGTGGCGTAGATCTGGTCGGCAACCTCGATGGCGTTCGCCCCCGGCTGCTGGTAGACGGCAATCAGCGTCGCGGGACGGCCATTCACCCGCGGCTCGATCGAGTAGTCGTTGGCAGCGATCTCCACGCGCGCCACGTCCTTCACCCGGATGCGGGAGCCGTCGGGGTTGGAGCGAATCACGATCTCGGCGAACTCCTCGGGCTCCTGGAGCCGCCCCCGGGTCGTGACCGTGTAGGTGAAGTCAACGGCATTCTTCAGCGGCTCGGCGCCGATCCGCCCGGCGGCAAACTGGGCGTTCTGCTCGCGGATGGCGCCCACGACATCCGCGGGCGTGAGCTTCAGCTGCGCCAGTCGATCGGGCCGCAGCCAGATGCGCATGGCGTAATCCTTGGCACCCAGGATCATCGCCTCGCCCACGCCCGGGATGCGCTTGATCTCGTCGAGGATGTTCAAGTCGACGTAATTCGAGACGAACACCGGGTCATGCGCGGGGTTGGTCGACTGCACCGCCGCGAAGACCAGGATGGAGGTCGACTTCTTCTTGACCGTGACCCCCTGGCGCTTCACCTCCTCCGGGAGGATGGCAAGCGCGCCCTGCACACGGTTGTTGACGTTGATGGTGGCCTGGTCGGGGTTGGTGCCGATGGCGAAGTAGACGTTCATCGTCATCGTGCCGTCGGAGGACGCCGACGACTGCATGTAGATCATGCCCTCCACACCATTGACCTGCTGCTCGATCGGCGCGGCCACCGTCTCGGCGATGACCTCGGGGGAGGCGCCTGGGTAGCGCGCGTAGACCGACACCACCGGGGGCAGAAGCTCCGGGTATTGCGCAATCGGCAACACGCGAATGGCGGCCGCGCCCGCCAGCACGATGAGGATTGACAGAACCGTCGCGAAGATCGGGCGGTCGATGAAAAACTTGGAGAACATCGAGGGCCGGCCCTTACTGCTTCTTTGCGGGAGCAGAGGCCGGCGCCGCGGCGGGCAAAGCGGGCACGGGCTGCGCCGACGCCGCAACAGGCTTCACCTCACTGCCCGGCCGCGCCTTGAGCAACCCCGCGACCACGATCCGCTCACCCGCCTTCAAGCCTGAGACGATCTCCACCTCGCCGTCATGGGGACGACCGACGGTGACCGGCCGCGCCTCCACGAGGTTCTTGTCGCTCACCACCAGCACGATGCGCGCCGCCTGCTGCTGGGTAATGGCGAGCTCGGGAACGAAAATCGCGTTCTTCTGCGTGCCTACCATCAGCGTGACCCGGACAAACTGGCCCGGCAGCAACTCGCCCTTCGGGTTGGGGATCTCGGCGCGGGCACGGATCGTCCCCGTGCGCGGGTCGACTCGGCTGTCGGCGAAGTCGAGCTTCCCGATCCCCGGGAACAGCTTGCCGTCGCCCTGCACCACGCGCACCTCGATGCGCCCACCGGCCGGCGGCGTCACCCGTCCCTCCTTCACCGACTGGTCGTACTGCAACTTCTCGGACTCGGAGTAGGAAAAGTTCACGAACAGCGGGTCAAGCTGGGCGATGGCGGTGAGCAGGCTCGCGTCGCCAGTAGTTGCCACGAGGCTCCCCTCGCTCCTGGCCTCACGGCTGGCGATGCCGGCGATTGGCGCCGTCACCAACGTATAGCCGAGGTTGAGCTCGGCTTCCTTCAGTCGTGCCCTGGCGGAGTCGACAGCCGCGGCGGCGGCGTCGAAGGTGGCGCGCGCATCGTCGAAGTCCTTCCGGCTCACGGCGTTTTCCTTGAACAGCGGCTCGATGCGATCGCGATCAGCGCGTGCGCGCTCCAGCGCAGCCTCCTGCTGGCGCAGCTGGCCGCGCGCCTGGTCGAGCGCCGCCTGATAGGGGGACGGGTCGATCTGGAACAGAGGCTGGCCCTCCTTTACGGGCTGGCCTTCCGCGTACAGGCGCCGTTGCAGGAGCCCCGACACGCGGGCCCGCACCTCGGTCTCGCGAAACCCCGCCGTCTGGCCCACCTGTTGATACAGGTAGGGCACGTCGCGGGCCGCGACGGTGATCACGCCGACTTCGGCAAGCGGGGGCTTGGCGGGGGCAGGCTTGTCACCACAGCCGGCAACGAGCGCGAGCAAGGAAAGCGCGGTAACGCATCGAAGGAAGTCGGTCATGGGCTGTCGCCGTCCGTGCAGAAATGAAATGCGCGCCACAGGCCCCGAGGGCACGCTGCGGCGCGGCGATGCTATCAAATGACCGCCACGCAAGCGCGGTAGCGGGCCCAGTCGAAATGCCCGCCCGGATCGGTCTTTCGCCCTGGGGCCACGTCGGAGTGGCCGGCGAGGTCAAGCGCGCCATAGCGCACGAACAGCGCCCGCGTCAGCGCGGCGAGAGCGTCGTACTGGGCGGGCTCGAAGGGCGAGTCGTCGGTGCCCTCAAGCTCGATCCCGATGGAGAAATCATTGCACCGCTCGCGCCCTTTCCAGGAGGACACGCCGGCGTGCCACGCGCGCAGTTCGCAAGGGACATACTGCGTGAGCGCCCCGTCGCGTCCGACCAGAAAGTGCGCCGACACCCGGAGGGAGGCAATGCCGACGAAGTACGGATGCGCGGCCGGGTCGAGCCGGTTCAGGAACAAGTTCGTGACATCCGGCCCGCCGAACTGGCCAGGCGGGAGCGAGATCGAATGGATCACGAGCAGCGAGATCTCCGCCTCGGCGGGCCGCAGGTCGCAATTGGGCGAGGGAACCCACTGTGCACCCGCACACATGCCGCCCAGATCCACCAGGAACCTCTGGGCTTCTGGTTCCTCGACAATGAGCTCGGTCACGTTCAGTCCGGGATGCCAAGCCGCGCGAGCCGAAGCCGCAGGCCACGCACCGAGGTCCCGAGCATCGCTGCGGCCGCATCCCGATCGCGCCCCGCCCGCTCGAGCGCATCGAGGATCATTCGCCGCTCGGCCTCCTCCAGCCGCTCCCGCAGAGAGGCTCGCGCGGCGGGCGCCGATGCCGGTGCAAGGGCCGGCGCCAGCCCCAGGTCGGACACCTCAATCTGACCCCCGGCCGAGAGCGCCAGGGCACGCTCGAGGATGTTTTCCAGCTCGCGGACGTTGCCGGGAAAGGGGTGCCGCACCAGAGCAGCCAGGGCTGCCTCGGCCAACTCGGGCGGCGTCGCGCCCGCCTGGCGCGCAAGGCGCTCGACGATGCCGTGCGCCAATGCCGGGATGTCGCTGGCGATCTCGCGCAACGACGGCATGCGCAACTCGATCACGTTCAGTCGATAGAAGAGGTCCTGCCGGAAGAGGCCCTCGGCCACACGCTCGGGAAGCGCGCGGTGGGTGGCCGAAATGATGCGGGCATCCACCTCCTGCTCGGCCGTGTCACCCAGCGGACGGAATCGCCGTTCCTGGATCACGCGCAAGAGCTTCACCTGCATGGGCAGGGGCAGCTCCGCCACCTCGTCGAGGAAAAGCGTCCCGCCGCGGGCGGCGTGGAAATAGCCCTCCCGGTCCGCATCGGCACCGGTGAAGGCGCCCTTGCGATAGCCGAAGAACTCGCTCTCCATGAGCGCCTCCGGAATCGCTCCGCAGTTGACGGCCACGAAGGGGCCCGCTGCGCGTGAAGACCCTGCGTGAATGAGGCGAGCGGCGACTTCCTTGCCCGTGCCCGACTCGCCGGTGATGGCCACCGGCGCCTGGGTGCGGGCGATGCGCGCGATCAGCGAGCGCACCTGCGCGATCGGCTGCGAACCGCCGACCAGCAAGGGCGTGCCGCCCTCGGCAGCTGCCGCCTTGCGCTTGCCGCCCGACGGGGGGAGCCGAAACGCGTCAGCCACCAGCGGGCGCAGCAGCTGGAGGCGGATCGGCTTCGCAAGGTAATCAAACGCTCCCGCCTTCAGGGCCGCCACCGCGTTCTCCGTGGACCCGAAGGCGGTGATGACGGCCACGGGCGTCGCGGGCTGGAGCTCCGCCGTGGCGCTGATCACGCCAAGCCCGTCGCCGTCGGGCAGGCGCATGTCGGTAAGGACGAGGTCGTAGGCTCGGCGGGCCAGGCACTCCCGAGCCTCGGCAAAAGAAGCGGCGCATTCCGCATCAATGCCCATGCGGGCCAGCCCGACTTCGAGCAGCTCGCGAATATCGGACTCGTCGTCGACAACGAGCACGGTGCGGCGCGACATCAGGCCTCCCTCAAGGTAATGCGAAACCGCGCCCCGCCGGGCCCCTCGACGGCCTCGAGGCTTCCCCCCTCCCCCTCGCAGAGGTCTCGCGCGATGAAGAGGCCGAGCCCAACGCCACGCGCATCCGTCGTGAAGAAGGGCTCGAACAAATGGGCACGCGCCTCGTCGGACAGCCCGGGCCCATCGTCGGCCACGTCCACCGCGACTGTTCGAGGCAACATCCCCGCGCTCGCGACAAGCCGAATGGAGCCGGGCTGCTGTCGGCCGTGGCGCCACGCGTTCCGGGTGACATTCCACAGCACCCGCTCGACGTGGTGGCGATCGGCCAAGGCCCGAAGACCCGTCACTGCCTCTACCTGCAGCCCTGCGCGCGGCACGCGCTCGGCCGCGCAAAAGTCGTCGGCGAAGCGCGCGAGCAAGGCCTGCACGTCGAGGGACTCAGCCGATCCCCGCGCTCGGCGATTCATGTCCAGCACTTCGGCGACTATGCGGTCCAGCCGGCCGACGTTGTCCCGGATGATCTGCACCAGCCTTCCATCGCCCGGCCCGCCCGCGCCCGCCTCGGCGAGCAACTCGGCGGCCTGGTTGATCGATGACAGGGGGTTGCGGATCTCGTGGGCGATCGAGGCAGTCAGCCGCCCGAGGGAGGCGAGCTTCAGCTGGAGGGCTTGCTTCCGGAGATGCCCCGCGTCTTCAAGCATCAGCACGGCGGGCCCCGCCCGCCCCGAGCCCAACTCGAGAAACGTCAGCGCGAGCCCCGGGTGCGTTCCGCTCGGTGGCAGCAGAGAGGCTGGGGGCATCTCCGCCCCGCGCCGCCAAGCTTCCCAGCGCTCTGCCACCGCGCGCGAACAATCGCGCAGCAGCAAGGCCGCCCCAGGCGGGAAGGGCCCGAGCACCCGTTCGGCGGCGGGGTTGCGGGTGCGAACCGCGCCGTTCTCGTCGACGAGGAGAATCCCCTGGGGCATGTCGCGAACGACACGCTCGTTCACCCGGGAAAGCATCGCGACCTCCTGCGCGCGCTCGAGCGCCAGCGCCTCGCTGGCACGCGCATAACGCGCCAGCGCCCAGCCCACGCCGGCGGTCGCGAAGCAGGCGGCGCTGGCGAGCCCCACGGGGACGAAGTCCGAGACGGGCGCGTCCACGTGCAGCACCCGCATGCCGTGCCCGCCCAGCAGGCCCACGGACGCGATGGCAGCCTGGAAAAACGCGAGGCGCCCCCGCGCGATGAGCGCGGCCGCCGCGACCGAGATCGGCAGCAGCAGGCCGAGGCCCAACCTCTCCATCGAGTAGTGCTGCAGCAGCACCACGGCCATCACGTCCAGGAGCACGCCGGCGACTACCTGCAAGTCGATGTCGGGCCAGCGAAGCACGGCGACGATGGTGAGCGAAACGGCTCCGGCCCCATAGAGGCCAAGGATCGGCACGACTCGCTCGGGACCAGGCCCCGTGAAACCCAGCAGGCTCCCGAATGCGAGGTGGGAGAAAACGAGCGCACCCACGATGGCGATGCGATATCCGCAGTAGACGCGGAGCGCGGACCAGTCGGTCGCCTGCCCGGCGAGCCCGCCGGCAGACGGCGGAACGGAGGGAGGCAATGCCGCTGGCGACGCCGACATCAGGCTGGCGGCCGACACTGCGCAGGATCCCGGCAGGCCGGGCGGCCCTCGCGGTCCACCGACTCGCTACGCGGAATGGCCACGCCGCACCTCGAGCAGGTCACCATGGGCTCGGCCCCGGGGTCGCCGCCCGGCGAACGGTTGTCGCGCGCCGAACTCCGTCGGATGGCCCGAATCACGAGCCAAGCGAGGACGATGAGGACGACGACGAGAAGGAGGCGAGCCACGGCGGCGAGGGAAAAGAACGACGCGAGGCAGTTTATCGCAGGGCTCTCGTTCCAGCTTTGACGGCGCTTGCCGGTATCCTGTCGGCTCCATTCCCCAACGGAGCCCACCATGCGCCACCTCGCCTGGATTCCCGCCCTGCTCGTCGCCGCCCTGCCCGCCCATGCCGTCAAGCTGGTCAACAAGGACAGCTCGTCCCATGACCTCACGGTGAAGTGCTCCTCGACGGCGCAGACATCGATCGGCGCCAACTCGACCCGCGACCTGGGCAAGGGCCCGTGCACGGTCACCGTGAAGAAGTCTGGCGCGTCGGCCACCGCCTCGGGCGACGCCACGCTGGTGATCCAGAAGGGGTCCATCGGCAGCGGACGATAAGGAGAAAGCAGCCTTGCGGCTCGTCAGCTTCTCCTCCCCTGCTGCCCTCGCGCCGCGGGCGGGCCTGCGCGTTCGCGGTGGCCTCCTCGACATCGCCGCAGCCTCCGCCATGGTGGGCACGCCCTTGCCGGCGTCGATGCGCGAGCTTCTCGCCACCGGCGAAGCGGGCCTGGGGGTGCTGCGCGCCCTACTCTCGCTTGCCGAGTCGGACGTGGCCCGCTTCGCAGCCCACACGCTGGCGGAGGGCCAATTCCGCTACCACCCGCCGATACCCGATGCCGACAAGTTCATCTGCGTAGGCAAGAACTACCGCGCCCACCTCGAGGAGCTCAAGCGGACCGACCTCATCAAGGAAATGCCGCAGGAGGTAACCGGCTTCGTGAAGCTGAACTCCTGTCTGGCCGGGCACCTTGAGCCGGTTGTGCGACCGGCCGACGTGCCGCGCCTCGACTACGAGCCCGAGCTGGTGTTCGTGATCGGCAAGCGGGCGCTTGGCGTGAAGCGTGACGACAACCCGCTTCAGTACGTAGCCGGAGTCACCTTGCTCAACGACCTCACGGATCGTGACATGCAGAAGCGCGAGGTGGCGTCGGGCTCCCGCTTCTGGACAGCGAAGAACGCGCCGGGCTTCGGCCCGCTCGGCCCCGAAATCGTGACCCTCGACGAGATAGCCGACCCCTACGACCTGTGGGTCACCTGCGCGGTCAACGGCGAGGAGCGGATGCGCGTGAACACCCGGGACCAGATCTGGCGCATTGGCGACATCCTGCAGCACTTCTCGCGCCACATGCCCATTCTCCCGGGCGACATGTTCTCGACGGGCGCGCCGGGCGGAGTTGCCGTGGGCAAGCCCGACGCCGAGGCGCTCTTCCTCAAGCCCGGTGACGTGGTCGATTGCGCGATCGAGGGCGTGATGTCGTTGCGCAACCCCATCATCGCCCCGGGCGAGTAAAACTGTCCGTCACGCGGCCGTCGGACCCGATCGCGTAGCACGGCAAGCCGAGGTCGTCGAGCCAGCGAAGGCCCTCCGCTTCGCCGTGGAGCATGGCGATGGTTGCGGCGGAGCCGGCGACCAGGCAACTGGGGCCCTGAACCGTGACGGAGCGCAGCCCGCGCGCCGCGCGCCCGGTGCGAGGATCGAGCAGGTGCGAGTGCCGCACCCCGTCGACCTCCACGAAGCGCTCGTAGTCTCCGCTCGTGGCGATCGCTCCGGCCGACACCGCCAGTGACGCCGCGAGCGACTGCGGGCGGCTCGGGTGGCGAATGCCGACCCGCCACGGAACGTCGCCCGGTTGGGGCCCGAGGATCGCCAGGTCGCCAGCCAGGTTGACCAATGCGCTGGCCATGCCGCACGCCGAGAGCTCCGCGAGGGCACGGTCCACGGCGTACTCCTTCCCGAGGCCGCCGAAATCGAGCTCCATGCCGGCCAGGGGCAGCCGGATCCCGGCGCCGTCCCGCTCGACGCGCGGCCAACCCACCAGCGCGAGCAGGGGCGCAAGCTCGGCATCCGTCGGCACGCGAGCGACATCGAGTCGCCAGGCCCGTCGCAGGACGCCGGATGTGACATCAAACAAGCCACCGCTCTGCTGCCAGCAGCGATCCGCGTAATCGAGCAGCGCGCGGGTCTCGTCGTCGATGGGCACCGGCACCCCACCCGCCGACGCGTTGATGCGCGATAGCAGGCTGTCCTCCCGATAACGAGAGTACTTGCGCTCGATGCGACGAACCTCGTCGACGGCCCGCTGCGCCGCCACGCGGGCATCGGCAGCGTCGTCGGCGTGAATCTGGATCTCGTTTTCCGCGGCCATGGCCCGGAAGGCGAATCGGTGCAGCGCCACGGCTCAGAAGTCGCGCTTCACGCCCATCAGCACATAGGAGGCGCGGAGCGTCTCAAACGACGGCGTGCCGCCGCCCCCGGCACGCCAACGCGAGGCGTTCACGTACCAGCCCGCCGATGCCTCAAGCGACAATCCACCGTCGAGCGTCTTCACGACCTTGAGCGACGGCGACAAGGACCCGTAGGCGCCGAGCCGCTGGTCGCTCGAGTGCACGGCCGGCACGGGCTGCGGCACGGTCGGCGAGTAGAAACTTGCGGCCGACTGGGTTGCATAGCGCAGCGCCGGGCGCACGGACCAACCCGAGGGCAAGTCCTGGCTCCATCCGGCTTCGAGCGCGTGCGCTCGAATGCCCCAGTCATCGCGGTAGTACCGATGCTCGGCCTGCAGCGTGCCCGCCAGGCTCGGGAAACGCTGCCGGTAACGGGTGAGCCAGGCGAGGCTCGCGCGGTGGTTCGGCCGGATGTCGCGAGCGAGCACAGGCAAGCCGCCACCCGGCGGAAAGGTGAGCGTGAGCTTGTAGGGATCGTTGTACCAGCCACGCCCGCGGCTCGCCTGGAGGCTCGTCTGAACGACCGCAGTTGGCGAAAGCACACGCGCGACGCCAATGAGGTATTCGTCCGTGCGGCGGGGCTCATCGAGGCCAGGGTTCTCCGCGGACCGAACGCGATCGCTCGCTCGCCCGACGCCCGCCGTGAAGGTGGTCAACCGCTCGTCGAATTCCCAGGCTGCCTGGGCGCCGATGGCCCGGGAGCGATAGTCGTCCTCGTCAGAGCGCGTATGCGAGAGCCCCACCTTCACGTCGCCGACGCGCCGCATCACCCCTAGCTCGCCGCCCACCCGACGGTCGCGAATGGACGCTCCGGTCAGCGACTGCACCGGCTCGCCCGATTGATTGGTCACCAGTCGCGGCGAGGCGCCGCTCACGATGTCCACCACGCCACTCGCACGGAACTCCCACTGCCCGTCGAGGTCAAGCCGCACCCAGGCTACGGGCTCCGTCACCTTCATCAGGCCGCGTTCGCGGTAGGACAGAACTGCCGCCCCCGCCTCGCCGGCCTGCACCGCGCCGGCGCGCATGGGCAGCACCAGCACGGGCAACGCGACGGCCGCCTGCAACAGGCCCGCCAGCGCGCTGCCGGGCCTATCGGCAGCCACACCCGCCTCCGCCGACGCTGCCACTGCCGCTCGCCGCCTCCTTCGACGCGAACGTCTTGTCGAGCACCTGCGCGGTGACCGGAGGCTCGAGCGCCATGTCGGGCCGCGCGAGGTGGCCGCGCTGATAGGGCGCAACGGGCGCGCAGCCGACACAGGCCGTGGCGACAACGGCGGCCAGGAGCACCGGGCGAACTGCCGTCATGGCGCGAGCAATGCCGCGACCTCACGCTCGATGACGGCGGCGGTCTGTGGCGTGAACCCGCGATGAACGTGTCGCACCACGCCCGCGCGGTCCAGGAGATAGCCGCTCGGCATGGCCTTCACACCGAAGGCGCGCGCCGCAGCATCTTCTGCGTCTGACACGAGCGGGAAACTCACGGGAACGCGGCGCAGAAAGCGCTCGGCCTCCTCGCGCGACGCGTCCTTGTTGACGCCCACCACCACGAAGCCCTGGGGCCCGAAGCGCCGGGATAGGGAATCCAGGGCTGGCATCGAGGCGCGACAGGGAACGCACCATGACGCCCAGAAGTCGACGTAGACCACCCGACCCCGGAGCTGCTGCAGCGCAATCGCCGGCTCTCCGGCGCGCAATGACACGAGCGACAGGGACGGCGCGGCAGAACCCGGCTCGACGGCAGCGGCTGGGGCCAGCGCGAGACAAGCAGCGAGCGCTGCGACCCGCGTCAATCGCATCGGAACAGCGTTGGCGCGAAGACCTGGCGCGTGATCGCCTTGGTCACCGTGATCCCGTTGTAGGTATAGCTGAGCGTTCCGACCTCGCCAGTGGCGAACACGAGCCGCATCGTGCCGACCTGGGTCACGTTGCCCGCGCCAATCGGCGTGAAGGGCACGGCGTTGAAGGGCGGGCCCGTGGTCTGGTAGAGCGCGCCCGAGAAGCTGCCGTCGGCCTGCTTGACCCCGGCGGACATCACCAGCCACACGCCGCGATTCGCGGCGTTGTAGGTGAACAGCGTGGCGAAGAGGGTCTGGTCCTGATGCGTCAGGTTCACGCCCCAGCCGGGCTCGCTGGGATTCCACCACAAGTCCTGGTAATTGGTCAGCGATGCCCGCGACAGGAGGTGAGTGTTCGAGCAGCTCGCCGGCCGCGAGCCGAAAACCTGCCGGATGATGCGCTTGGAGACCGCAGCGCCGTTGACCGAGTAGGTGAGCTGCGCCGACCCGTCGGCCTGGAAGGCCACCGACATCGCGCCCACCTCGGTCAAGTTGGCGGCGCCGATGGGCGTGAATGGCGTCGCATTGAACGGCGGCCCCGTCGTTCGGTACAGGGGGCCGGAGAACGTGCTTGTCGTCCCCTGTCGCTGCCCGCCCGACATCACCAGCCACATCGGGGAGCGATCCGCGTCGTACGTGAACAGGGTTGCAAACAACGTGTCGCCCTGCTGCGTGAAATTGATCCCCCAGCCGCTTTCGCTTTCAGCGGGCGCGTTGTACCAAAGGCCCGTGTAGTTGGGCGGCGGGGCGACGGGCGGGCCGACCACGAGGGCGATCCACGCCGCGATATCCGCCACTTGCGGGTCGGACAGGAAGCTGAGAAACCGCATGTCGGCGACGTAGTTGATCGCCGTGCGAATGCTGGAAGGGTCCGCGGCCGACCCGACAGGGGCCGCGTGACACGTTGCACAGTAGGCGCGGTAAAGCGCCTCTCCGTTGGCTGCGCTTTGAGCGCGCGCCGTGGCTGCGACAGTTGTCGCGACCAGGACGAGTATGGCGGCGGCGAGACGGCGATGCATGAACTGTCCTTACGAAAGGCGGGGCGAGCATAGCAGACACAAACGCCCTTTCAGCCCTGCAACCCAGCCCTTCAACCCGCGATGACGTCGATATACTTGCCGGAGCAGCCTGCGATCGCGCGGGCCTCTTTCCGGACGGAGCGAACCATGAACACCCTCAAGCGAATTCTGCGACGCGGCGCGCTGGCTGCC
>JAFMJY010000131.1 GCA_017853245.1 Burkholderiales bacterium
GGCTCGGGCTTCCAGTCGTAGCGCCACTTCACGATCGGCGGAAGCGACATGAGGATCGACTCGGTGCGCCCGCCCGACTGCAGGCCGAAGTGCGTGCCGCGATCCCACACGAGGTTGAACTCGACGTACCGGCCGCGGCGATAGGCTTGGAAATCCCGCTCTCTCTCGCCGTAAGGCATGTCGCGGCGCCGTTCCGTGATCGGCGAATAGGCGGGGATGAAGGCGTCACCCACGGCGCGCATGATGGCGAAGCTCGTGTCAAAGCCGGGCTCGCTCAGGTCGTCAAAGAACGTGCCGCCGATGCCGCGGGGCTCGGACCGGTGCTTGAGGAAGAAATACTCGTCGCACGATTGCTTCAGGCGCGGATGCCACTCGGGGCCGAACGGCGCCAGGGCTTCCCGGTTCACGGCGTGAAAGTGCCGGCAATCCTCCTCGATGCCGTAGTAGGGCGTGAGGTCCATGCCGCCGCCGAACCACCAGACCGCCTTCGAGGGGTCGCCGTCGGCTGATTTCGCGGCGAAGAAGCGAACGTTCATGTGCACGGTAGGCACATGCGGGTTGCGCGGATGGAAGACGAGGGAGACGCCCATGGCCTCCCACGGGCGCCCCGCGATCTCCGGGCGGCTGGCGGTGGCCGAGGGCGGAAGCTTCGTGCCCAGCACATGTGAAAAGCCCACACCGCCCCGCTCGAGCAGGTTGCCTTCCTCGACCAGGCGCGAGACACCCCCGCCGCCCTCGGGCCGTTGCCACACGTCACGCAGAAACGGCTTGCCGTCCAGGGCGCCGAAATGCGCGACGATGCGATCCTGCAAGCCGGTGAGGTAATCGCGAACGGCGTCGATGTTCATGGGGTCAGCGGCGCTGCAGCGCCCGATAGCCGATGTCACGGCGATATTGCATGCCGTCGAACGTAATGTCACCGATGGCCTGGTATGCCCGCTCGGCCGCAAGCTTCACGTTCTCGCCCAGGGCGGTCACGCAGAGCACCCGCCCGCCACTCACCGCGACTTGCGTGCCATCCCTGGCCGTGCCGGCGTGAAAAACGTGCGCGTCTTCGGGGCTCGTTGGCGGCAATCCCGTGAGATGCGCGCCCTTCTTCGGCGCGTCCGGGTAGCCGGCAGCAGCGAGCACCACGCCCAGGGCTGCGCGCCGGTCCCACTCCGCCTCCGTCTCGCCGAGTTGCCCGGCGAGCGCTCGCTGCACGAGATCGACGAGGTCACTCCTCAAGCGCATGAGAATGGGTTGCGTCTCCGGGTCGCCCAGGCGGCAGTTGAACTCCACCACTCGCGGGTTGCCTGCTGCGTCGATCATGAGGCCGGCATACAGGAAGCCCGAATACGGCACACCGTCCGCCTCCATGCCCTTCAGGACGGGGTAGATGATCTCCCGCATCACGCGCGCATGCACCTCAGGCGTGACCACGGGCGCTGGCGAGTACGCGCCCATGCCACCCGTGTTGGGGCCGCGATCGCCTTCCAGCAGCCGCTTGTGGTCCTGGCTCGACGCGAGCGCCAGCGCGTGCCGGCCGTCGGCCATGACGATGAAGCTGGCTTCCTCGCCCGGCATGTACTCCTCGATCACCACGCGATGGCCCGCCTCACCCAGCGCGTTGCCCGCGAGCATGCGGTCGATGGCCTCGTGGGCCTCGGGTGCCGTCGCCGCCACCACCACGCCCTTGCCGGCGGCGAGGCCGTCGGCCTTGATGACGATCGGCGCGCCTTCCCGCTCAACGTAGGCGTGCGCCTGCACGGCCGACTCGAAAGTGGCATGGCGCGCCGTCGGGATGCCGTGCCGCGCCATGAAGCGCTTGGCGAAATCCTTGGAGGCCTCGAGTTGCGCCGCCGCTTTCGTCGGGCCGAAGACCGCGTGGCCACGCGCCCGGAACGCGTCCACCACGCCCGCAGCCAGTGGCGCCTCCGGGCCGACGACGGTGAGCGCGATGCGCTCGCCTTCGACCAGCGCCAGCCAATCGGTAATCGTGTTTGCCGCCGCGTTCTCCACGCCCTTTTCCACGGCGGTCCCGGCATTGCCGGGCGCGACGAACACCTTGGAGACCTTTGGCGACTGGGCGAGCTTCCACGCCAGCGCGTGTTCGCGCCCGCCGGAGCCGATGACAAGAACTTTCACGGGGCGGTCAGTGACGGAAGTGGCGCATGCCGGTGAGCACCATGGCCATGTCGTGCTCGTCGGCGGCGGCGATGACCTCGCTGTCTTTCACGCTGCCGCCGGGCTGGATGACCGCGCGCGCGCCCGCCCTGGCGATGACGTCCAGGCCGTCGCGAAACGGGAAGAAGGCATCGGACGCCGCCACCGACCCCTTGAGCGACAGGCCGTTGTTTCCCGCCTTGATCGAGGCGATGCGCGTGGCGTCCACCCGGCTCATCTGCCCAGCGCCCACTCCCAGGGTCATGCCGCCACCACAAAACACGATGGCGTTGGACTTCACGAACTTCGCGACGCGAAAGGCAAACAGCAGGTCATTCATCTCCGCGTCCGAGGGCTTGCGGCGCGTGGCCACCTTGAGTGAAGCGACGTCGAAATCGTCCGGCGTCTGCACGAGCAGGCCGCCTCCCACACGCTTCATCTCGAGGCGGTTCAAGTCCGGCTTGGCCTCCAGGATGAGGAGCCGCACGTTTTGCTTGGCCGCAAATACCGCCCGGGCCGCCTGGTCGTAGGCGGGGGCGATCACCACCTCGACGAACTGCGATGCCACGGCCGTGGCGGTTGCCTCGTCCACGGGCCGGTTGAAGGCAATGATGCCGCCGAAGGCCGACGTGGGGTCGGTTCGGAACGCGCGCCGGTACGCCTCGAGCGGGGTCTGGGCAACGGCTACGCCGCAGGGGTTGGCGTGCTTCACGATCACACAGGCGGTGACCTCGAAGCTTCGGCAGCATTCCCACGCGGCGTCGGCATCGGCGATGTTGTTGTAGCTGAGTTCCTTGCCCTGCACCTGGCAGAACCCCGCCAGCGAGCCGGGCGGCGGGCTTGCCTCGCGATAGAACGCGGCCGACTGGTGCGGGTTCTCGCCGTAGCGCAGGGTTTGCGCGAGGCCGAAGGCAAGGTTCAGGCGATCGGGAAAGGCCCGGGCAGCGCCTTTTTCGTCGCGCGCCGTGAGCCAGCTGGAAATCATGCCGTCGTACTCGGCCGTGTGGCTGAAGGCCTTGGCCGCGAGCGCGTAACGCTCCGCGAACGACAACTTGCCGCGCGTCTGCGCGAGGCGCTTTGCCAAGCGCGCGTAGTCCGCCGGGTCCGTCACGATCGCCACGAAGGCGTGGTTTTTCGCTGCCGCCCGCACCAGGGTCGGGCCGCCGATGTCGATATTCTCGATCGCCTCGTCCATCCCGCAGCCCGGCCTGGCGACCGTTTGCGCGAACGGGTAGAGGTTCACCACCACCATGTCGATGGGAGGTATGCCGTGCTCGCGCATGGCGCTCTCGTGGTGGGCGAGGTCGCGGCGCGCGAGGATGCCGCCGTGCACCTTCGGGTGCAGGGTCTTCACGCGCCCGTCCATCATCTCGGGGAATCCCGTGTAATCGCCCACCTCGATCACCGGCAGGCCCGCGCCCGCAAGCAGCTTGGCCGTGCCGCCCGTGGAGAGGAGCTCTACGCCGAGGTCCGCCAGCGCCCGGCCGAACTCGACGATGCCGGCCTTGTCCGAGACGCTCAGCAGGGCGCGCTTGATGCCAATCAGGTCGTGCTTCACGACAGAATCCTCGCGAACGGGCGCCTACTCGAGGCCGTGCTCCTGCATTTTCTTGCGCAGGGTGTTTCGGTTGATGCCAAGGAGCTCGGCGGCGCGCGTCTGGTTGCCGTGGGCGTGGGCGAGCACGACCTCCAGCAATGGCTTCTCGACGCAGTTGACCACCATGTTGTAGATGCCGGAGGGCTTCTCGCCATCCAGGTCCTTGAAGTACTGGCGCATGAGCTTTCGCACCGTCGTGGAAAGCTCGTTCTCCCGCTCGATCGCCTCGGCGCGGCTCAGGGCCTTAGGCTGCAAGAGCCACCTCGTCGTTGTACTCAAGCCGTGGCGAGGCCTCGGAGAGGGAGTCGAAGAAGCGCCCGATCGCCTCCACCTGCTCGGCAGCGGTCTCGAGCTCGTTCATGCGGGCGCGAAACAGGGCCGAGTGCTTGAGCCCCTTGGTGTACCAGGCAATGTGCTTGCGGGCCACGCGGGTGCCGCGCTCGGTGCCGTAGAAGGCGTACAGGTCTTCCAGGTGTTGCAGCATCACGGCGCGGATTTCCGAGACCTCTGGCGGCGGTAACGTCTCGCCGGTGCGCAGGTAATGCTCGATCTCGCGGAAGATCCACGGCCGCCCCTGGGCTGCGCGGCCGATCATCACGGCATCCGCGCCGGTGTAGTCGAGCACGAACTTGGCCTTCTGGGGCGAGGTGATGTCGCCGTTGGCGGTGACGGGAATTTTCACCGACGCCTTCACGGCCCGGATGGTGTCGTACTCCGCCTCGCCCGTGTACATGCAGGCGCGAGTGCGGCCATGCAGGGCCAGCGCGGCGACGCCGCTTTCCTGCGCGATGCGCGCGACGGTGAGCGCATTGCGCGTTTCCTTGCTCCACCCGGTGCGGAACTTGAGCGTGACGGGAACCTCGACCGCCCGCACCACGGCGCTCACGATTCGGGCCACCAAAGGCTCATCTTTCAGGAGTGCCGACCCGGCCGCCACGTTGCAGATCTTCTTGGCCGGGCAGCCCATGTTGATGTCGATGATCTGGGCGCCCCGATCGACGTTGTAGCGCGCCGCCTCTGCCATCATCTCGGGGTCGGAGCCCGCGATCTGGATCACCTTGGGCTCCACTTCGCCTTCGTGGTTGCCGCGACGGATGGTCTTCTCGGATCCCCAGAGGAGTGAATTGGAGGCCACCATCTCGGAGACCGCCATGCCGGCGCCCATCACCTTGCACAGCTGGCGAAACGGCCTGTCCGTCACGCCCGCCATCGGGGCAACGATCAGGTTGTTCTTCAGGGTGACGTGGCCGATCTTCAAGACGCGCGGGGAGCCCGGGGGGACAAAGTACAGGGCTGAGTATTTTATACGCTACCGGTGCGCTCCGCGGGCGAGCCGTAGCCGCCGCCGCCCGGCGTTTCAATCACGAACACGTCGCCCGCATTCACGTCCGCTTGATCGGCGAAGCCGAGCTCCGTTGTCGTGCCGTCGGCGCGCTCCACTCGGTTGCGCCCCGTGGCGCCGGGCTCGCCGCCGGCCATGCCGTAAGGCGGAACCCGTCGCCGCCCCGCGAGAATCGCGGCAGTCATCGGCTCCAGAAAGCGCACGCGACGGACAGCACCGTGCCCGCCGCGCCATCGGCCGGCCCCGCCACTGCCCTCGCGGATCGTATGGCTCACCACCTGCACCGGAAAGCGCCACTCGAGCACCTCCGGATCGGTCAGGCGTGAGTTGGTCATGTGGGTCTGCACCACATCGGTGCCATCGAACCCCGGGCCAGCCCCGGAGCCACCGGAAATCGTCTCGTAGTACTGATGGCGGGCGTTGCCGAAGGTGAAGTTGTTCATCGTTCCGCACGAAGCGGCCATCACGCCCAGCGCGCCGTAGAGCGCATCCGTGATGCACTGCGAGGTCTCGACATTGCCGGCCACCGTCGCCGCGGGCGGGCGGGGATTGAGCATCGACCCCTCGGGAATGCGGA
>JAFMJY010000040.1 GCA_017853245.1 Burkholderiales bacterium
GAGCAGCGGACTCTTAATCCGTTGGTCGAAGGTTCGAATCCTTCACGGCCCACCACCCCACCGGTCATTCCCCCCCGTCAGGCGCGTGTCGCACGCCGGGCGTGCGGCGGCGTGTCATACCCCATCGGGGTAATGGACTAGATGCCGGGGTTTGCGCGCCAATCGAGGTTTCCCGACAAAAGGGGTCAGTCTCATGCGCGCCCGTTCCCTGCTGCTTGCCGTTGGTGTCCTCACGTTGCCCATGTTGGCCAGCGCGAACCCGGTGTTCATGTCGGCCGATTGGGCCAAGCAGGCCTGCGAGGCGTGGAACGCCGACAAGGGCCTCACGGAAAAGCTGCAGGAGTCCGGCTGGGTCGCGAACCACAAGAACCGCGGCTACAAGACGCTACGCGTGTCTCGCGGCGATTGCCCGGCTGCGGCCCCGCTCGCGGAATTGCGCATTGCGCCGAAGGACGGCAAGGCGCTGTGTGTGCAGGCAGGCTCGGCTGGTAGCGCAGCACTCGACACCGACGCAGACTACCTGATGAGGGCCGAAACGCGCCGCTGGCTGGAAATGGGGCGCGGCGAGTACGGGCCGATGCGTGCCATGATGTTCGGCCGGTTGTCTTTCGACGGGCCGATGGGTGAGGCGATGGGCAACATGGGGCCGTTCGAGGGCTTTCTTCGCCTCGTGGGCAGCGTGCCCGGCGACACGAGTGCCTGCCCCAAGTAGAGCAAGGCAATCTGTTTGAGGGCCCTATCAGGCCCGGGGATCATCCGAAGGAGAACTGAAGTGGGATACGTGATTGGTGGCGAGGAGAAGGAAACCGATGCCGAGGGCTACCTGAAGGAGCCCGACTACAGCGACGAGGCCGTGAATGTCATCGCGGCCGCCGAGGGCATCGAGCTCACGGATGCACACTGGCAGGTGGTGAACTACCTGCGCGAGCGTTTCAAGGAGGATGGCCACACGCCCAACTTCCGCAACATGCTGAAGGACCTGCAGGAAATCATGCCGGGCGTGGACAGCAAGGCGGTCTACGACCTGTTTCCCATGGGGCCCGCCAAGCAGGGCGCCAAGGTGGCGGGGCTGCCGCAGCCCTATGGCAAGGGGGGGTACTGACGCTGTCGGTTGCAGCGCGCGCTCAGCGGAGCGCAAGCGCTGCCGGGTCTTCCGGCATGTCGGTATGGCCGTCGGCCAGCGCCGTTGCCGCGGCCAGCCAGTGACACTCTCCCATGCTCGCGCACTGGGTGAGGCTTTCCCATTCAGTGCCTGACACGACTTTTTCATACGCCTGCGGCAGGGCGGGGAACAGGGACTTGCGCATGCCACTGAAGGTGGCGAAGTAGAAATGGAGTGAAGCCAGGTCACGTTGCGCCGCGATGGCGGGCAGCGTCACAAGGCAGTCCGCGAGCAAGTCGCGCACGCCGCGGGCCATCAACTCCTGGCGCTTCGACTTCGTGCGGTTCATGTAGGCCTCCCAAGCCGGGCCCAGGCGTACGCCTGCCGCGTGCTCGCCGAGTTCGTGCAGCAACAAAGTCTCGCGCTGCTCGTCTGCCATGGCCAGGATGGCGCCCGCAGGATCGGCGTCGTATCCATAATGCTGAAGCGCGGCCCGCATCGCACCCGGGCGCCGCGTCAGCGCCCAGGCTTCAGCACTGGTCCAGAGCCAGCGCTCGAAGGCTTCACGCCGGATGACGACGGTGTTGCCTACCAGCTGCGCGGCCGAGGCCTCCAGGTCGCGTGCTGATTCGCGCCCAACCTCCAGTACCTCCACGTCGCTTCGCGTTTCCCGCCGCACCAGTTGGCCGAGGAAGAAGTGCGGCTTGCCGAAGCGGCCGATGGCAGCCCCATAGGCCCAACCATGGGGAACGATCTCGCCATTTACGGTGGCGACGTCGAAGGGGTCGGCTTCGCCTCGTTCGAGCGGGACAGCGCTGAAGTCACGCCCCGCAATCGATTCCCAGCGCGCTTCGCGCTCGGAAATCCATCGCCCCACTGCCGAGCGCTCCGGCTCGACGCCGACCGGCAGCCCCTTCTCCCAGCGGAAATGCTCCCGCATCGCGAGCAGGTAGTTGCAGAGCGTCATGTCCTGCGCATAAGCGGCGTCCGAGATGTCGCAGTTCGCCTGCACCGCCCTGGTGATGGCCCGAATCGCAGTGTTCACGCGCCGGGCCCTTCCTTCCCCGAGCGTCGCTTCGGCTGCCAGGCCACGAGCGAGCGCACGATCGGCTCGAACGGAATGCTCGCGAGATCGCCCCACGTCTGCTTTGCCTCGGCGACGATCTCGTGCAGGTCCCGCGGACGGTCGTGGCCCAGCTCGCGCGCGAGGGCGAGCGCGCCCCCGCATTGCAGGCGCATGGATTGCACGTGCGGAATCAGCGCGTCGGGCCCGGGCAGGCGCAGGGCGAAGCGCGCGCGCTCACGCAGCATCTGCAGCAGCGTGCCGCAGTTGAGATATGCCACTGGCGAAGCGCAGATCACCGCCTCGAGCTCGCCGCGTGGGCGGCGACGTGCCAAGGTGCATCCGGCTTCGCCGGCCATCACCGCGCGCCCGAACGGGCAAAGGCCTTCTTCCATGGCCTCAATCGTCGTCGATGTACTTCTGCGTTTCCTTCGGTGGCGCCGTGAGCAGCGCTTCGGCCTGCTCCGCCGTTTCGGCGAACATCACCTTGATGCTGCACTGGGAGGCAATCGCCGGGTCGCGGCGCAAGGTCTTGGCGTGATCGGAGGCGGCGGGGAAGGCGCCGAACTCGGTGACCAGCTCGACCTTCTGGAAAGGAAACACCTTGAAAATGTAGTAGGGCATGGTTGGGCTCAGGGCACGTAACGCTTCGTCGCGCGCCGGCGGCCGGGACGCGATTTCTGGATGATGACGCCGCGCACGGCGGCGAGGCTCTCAATGGGAATCACCGGGTGGCCGGGGGCCAGCGCATGCAGCGCCCAGCCGTCACCGGCTGCGCGCAGCTGGCGGAAGATCCACTCGTCATTGACGTGCGCGAGCACGAAAGAGCCGTCCGTGGCGAGGCCCTCGGGCTCGATGACGATCACCTCGCCCTCCTCGAACTCGGGCAGCATGGCGTCACCCAGCACCATGAGCGCGAAGGATTCGGCGCCGCTGCAGGCGTCGCTGCTGCCGTGGGCGTTTTCCGGGGCCGGGCTCACCAAGGGGGTGATGGGGACAATGCGGCGGGATGGTTCGCCTGCTTGGTTGTCAGTGGTCATGTTCACTCTCTTCCGAGTCAGACTGCAGTCTGACTTCGAATCAGGGTTTCCGTGAGCAGGTGGGTTTCCGGCACGGAGGCAGCGCGGAAGGCCTGCGTAGCCGCGTTGACGAAGGGGGCAGGGCCGGCGATGAATACATCGCAGTCGGCGGGTCGTGCGCCCGAAGCCCAGCTCTCGACGAGCTGCGCGGCACCAGCAGCGGGGTCATCATGCTGCCTGGCGGTGAACGCGAATCCGTCGAGCGAATCCACCCACGCGCGGCACTGGTTGTCCAGGTAGTGCCCATCCGGCCGCGTTGCCAGCCACAGGATGGTCATCGACGCAGCCGCGTCGGCCGACAGGGCGTATTCGACGAGGCTCTTCACCGATGCGAAGCCCAGGTCGCACGCCGCGAACACCAGCGGGCGGCCGCGGGTGGGGTCCAGCACGAAGCGGCCCGTCGGCCCTGTGAGCGTGATGTTGTCGCGGGCCTTCAGGGCGCCCGCGAAGAGCGCCGTGGCCAATGAATCCTGCTCGTCGCGGCCGACGTGGAACTGGATGTTGCGGTCGTCGCACGGGCAGCTGGCGATCGGGTAGGTGCCGTGCACGTCGGCACCGTTCGCCAGCGCCGTGCCCAGCGACGCCGACTGCCCGGCGAGGAAGCGCAGCCGGGAGGAGCGCGGCGTTTGCAAGTGCAGCAGCAGCGTGTCGTCGGCCAGCGGCGTCACGGCCCGAATCTGCGTGACGATCGTCTGCTCGGGAATGTCGGCAGGCCCGGCCGCCTCGAGCGTCTCGATCTGCACATCTGACACGGGCGCGTAGCAGCACATGAGCACGTGGCCCTGCGTGCGCTCGGCTTCTGAAAGGGGGTAGTCGTGCGCATGGATGCGCCGCACCTCGCCCGAGAGCACCCGCGCCTTGCAAAGCCCGCAGGTGCCGTTGCCGCAGCCGTACGCGAAGCCCAGGCCCGACTTGAGGCCCGCCTGCAGCAGCGAATCGTGGCCCTCGACGAAGAACTCGCGGCCGCTCGGGCGCACGGTCACGTGTGCGCTCATGAGCTCGAGCACCGTATCGAGCACCTCGAGCCGATCGGGCGCGTCGAGGGCGAGAGCGCGCGCAAACTCTGATTCCGCCCAATCGGCGAGCTCGCGGCTTGCGGGACTCGTGTCCTGATGCTCGGCGAGGCGCCGCAGCAGCTCTTCGAGGAGCACGTGATAGCGCTGCAGATGGCGCCGTGTGTCGGCGAGTTCCTGGCCTTGCGCGAACAGGCGTTGAGCGAGTATTTCCTGGGACGGAAGCATTCGCTCGCGAACGCGGCGCCCGAACGCTTCCTCCTTGATGCGAGTAACCCGCTCGAGGTCGCCAGTGTGTTCCGGGATGGAGCCGGGGAAGGCGCGCAGCAGTTCGGTTGTGCTGACCTGGCCTTCGCGGGAGGCAAGCTCCCCTGCTGCCACCATTTGCTGGAGGCGGCTGCGGTGCACGCCAACCAGCTTGGCAGCGCGGGCGAGCGAGAGCCAATGGGCCACTGGGCTTCCATGTTGAGACGGGAGTCGATCCGCGATTGAGTGTAACCGAGGGCTCCCCGGTAGGCTCCTTCCTGGTGGGCGGGCAGCGTATTACCCGAATGGGTGGCTAATCCCCCATGAAGGGTATGGATTCCGCCGGGTGCCAGGCGCGAAATACAACGGCGCCTTGGCTCAAAATAGGCATCGCTTCAAACCCTTTTCGGAGGTAGTTGACATGGATTTCAGCAAGGAACTCGACGCCCGCGGCTTGAATTGTCCGCTCCCGATCATCAAGACCAAGAAGGCGCTTTCCGAGCTCACGAGCGGGCAGGTGCTGAAGGTTCTGTCGACCGACGCCGGCAGCGTGAAGGACATGCAGGCGTTCGCATCCCAGACGGGCAATGAGCTTCTTGGCTCCGAGGCCCAGGGGAGCGAATACGTGTTCTTCCTGAAGAAGAAGTAAACCCCTCGACCCATCATCGGGAGCAACCCATGAGCCAAAAGAAGATGGCCCTCATCGCCTCCAAGGGCACGCTGGACATGGCGTACCCCCCTTTCATCCTCGGGTCGACGGCGGCCGCCCTCGACTACGAGGTGCAGATCTTCTTCACCTTCTACGGGCTGCAACTGCTGAAGAAGGACCTCTCGGACGTGAAGATCAGCCCGCTCGCCAACCCGGCAATGCCGATGCCGGTGCCTATGCCCGTGCTGGTTTCCGCTCTGCCGGGCATGGAGAGCATGGCGACGATGATGATGAAGCAGAAGATCAAGTCGAAGGGCGTGGCCTCCCTCGAGGAGTTGCGCACCGCTTGCCTTGAGTCGGGCGTGAAGATGATCGGCTGCCAGATGACGGTGGACCTCTTCGACTTCAGCCACGACCAGTTCATCAAGGAAACCGAGTACGGCGGCGCTTCCACGTTTCTGCAGTTCGCCGGCGAATCGGACATCTGCCTCTTCATCTGAGGCTCTGCGTCTCACTTCCCAGGAGGAATTCATGAAAGCTCGTGTCCGCATCAGCACGCTCGCAGTCGCTTGCGCGCTCTCGGTGCCGTTTGCCGCCCAGGCGACCGACGGTTACTTCTCGCACGGCTATGGGCTCAAGAACAAGGGCATGGGCGGCGCGTCGGTGGCGCTGGCGCATGACGCCTTCGGGGGCGCCAACAACCCGGCATCGGGGGTGTGGGCGGGCGGGCGGCTGGACCTCGGGCTGGATGTCTTCAGCCCGCGACGGAATGTCTCCCGCTCGGGTAGCGGCGGCGGCATGCTTGATTTCAGCGTCGATAGCGACAGCAACTATTTCTTCATTCCCGAGGTGGGTTATACGGCGATGCTCTCCCGTGACCTTGCGTGGGGCGTCACGGTTTTCGGGAACGGCGGCATGAACACGGACTATTCCGGGGGGCAACTGAACTGCGCCGCGTTTGGTGGGCCGCCCTCGGCCAACGGCCTTTGCGGCCTCGGGCGCCTGGGTGTTGACTTGAGCCAGTTGATGATCGCGCCGAACGTATCTTGGCGCTTCGCGCCGGGCCATTCAGTGGGCGCGGCTGCCGTGTTTGCGTACCAGCGCTTCGAGATGAACGGGGCCCATCTCTTCACCCAGCTTTCACAGAGCCCCGGCGACGTGACCAACAAGGGCTACGACAGTTCTACAGGCCTGGGCCTGCGCCTGGGTTACCAGGGGAAGCCGACGGCCGCGCTCACCCTGGGCGCGAGCTATCAGCCCAAAATCCGGATGGGAGCCTTTGACAAGTACAAAGGGCTCTTCGCTGGCAACGGGGACTTCGACATTCCCAGCAACATGACCCTGGGCCTTGCCTTTCAGGCAAGCCCGGACCTGACGGTGGCCGTGGATTGGTCTCGTATTCGGTACAGCGAGATCGCCTCCGTCGGGAACTCGAGCGCCAACCAGGCGCCGTTGGGCGCGGCGAATGGCCCCGGCTTCGGTTGGCAAGACGTGGACGTGTGGAAGGTCGGTTTTCAGTACAAGTCGACCCCGGCGCTGACCTGGCGGGCTGGCTACAACCGCAGCGATAACCCCATCACTTCGAGAGACGTCTCGTTCAACATCCTGGCGCCGGGAGTGGTGAAAGACCATGTGACGCTTGGCTTCACCTACGCGATTGACAAGGACTCCGAGATCACCGGCGCGTACATGCACGCTCTTGCAAACGACGTCTCTGGCCCGTCATTCTTCAATGCCTTCGCGCCCGGAATGGGCGGGTCGGAGAAGATCGAGATGTATCAGAACTCGTTTGGCATCGGCTGGAGCAAGCGCTTCTAGCCTTGCGTCGCCGCTTCATCCGCCCATGACCGCTCGCTCCCCGCGATGCGGTCGTGGTAGCGGGCCCGGTAGAGCAGGCGCGGCTCGCTCGCCGCTTCCGCGAAGGCGGTGCGGTCGTGTAGCACGTTGTTGCACACGAGCCCCATGCCGGGCTCCAGCCGCAGCCGATATACGCCCTCACGCCCGGCATCGAGTTGCTCCAGCAGCCACGCGGCGGCCTCGCGAACCGTAGGGTCGTCCTTCCAGGCAATGCTGCGGGTGCGGGCGGTGTAGCGCATGTGCAGGTCGCCTGTCACGTCGTCCAGCGAGAACACCGGCCCCACCGACTCGGCGCGCGCGATGCCATCCTCGTCCTCGCGGGCCGGAATGGCCATGGCCTCGGGGTCGAAGAGCGCTTCCGCCCACGCAGGGTTACTTTCGCGCAGCCACAGGTAGGCCATTTCGGGGTCGACGAGGCCGTTCTCTCCGCCCGCAGCGGCAGACCTCACGCAGTGCAGCGCAAAGGCGCGAATGCGCCGGCCGGGCTCGTTGTAATAGCCGTCCGTATGCCAGCGCAGCGGCCGGTCGGAGTAGGGGATGTAGCCCGCGCCCGACTTGTCCTGCTCGACACGGATTGCCGTGATGCCATCGTCATCCGACAGGTAGTTTCGGTCGAGCGAGACGAGCCCCAGGCGCTCGGCGATACCCCCGGGGATCGCCTTGTCCTCGGCTGCCGAAGCCGTGGCGTAGATCGCCAGGTTGGCGCGCCGGCAGCGATCCGCTATCGCCGCGAGCTCGGCTTGCGTCGGCGCGAGCGGGTTGGCGATCTCGACAATCAGATCGGAAGCTGATCGCGGCGCGGCCTCGAGCTTGCGGTCGCGCCAGCGGCGCCAGGCGTCCTCGTCGCCAGGGCGGAAGATGCGCGCCGCCTGCTCGGGCACAACTGGCTCGGCCACGCAGCTACTCGCCCGTGGTTTGCGATGCGCGCCGCTTGCGCGGGCCCGTGTCGTTCAGCCCGCCGAAAGCCTTGGCGATGGAGGAGGCCGCCTCGGGCCCCTCGATGGCGATCACTTGGTCCCAGGTCCAGCGCTCGTCCTTCTCGCCCATCAGCGCCGAGATGCGGCTCGCGAAGTAGCGGAGGAACCCGAAGCTGACGCCCTCGGGGCCGTACTCGAAGCGGCCGTAGTCGTCGAAGGAGGCGTTCAGCCCCTCGATGAACGCGCCCTTGTGGGTCGCGACGTCGCCATCGGCGAGCAGGTCGACGCGGTTTTCCGCTAGGTGCATGGCCGCCTTGTTCGACGCCTCGTTCATGAACACGGCTGCGCCTTCCTCGCCGAAGTGCGCGTGGGCCATGCGCCATGAGAGCTGCAGGCAAAAAATCAGACCCTCGGAGAGGAAGTCAAAGTAGACCGGCCCCGCGTCGATGTCGAAATTGGCCTTGCGCATGCTTTTGAGCACGTTTTGCGCGACGCGAAACGAGATGAAGGCTACGGCTGACGCCACTTCCTCGGGCGACTTCGCCTTCTCGTTCTTGAACCAGTTGGCCTTGATGCGGATCGGTTGCATGGCGTCTTTCCAGCAATCAGGTCAGTCGTCGAGGGAGATGGTCTTCGCCGGATGCAGGATGCCGCAGCCGACCTCGTGCAGGATGCCCAGCCCCCGGGCCTGCAAGGCAAGCGAGGCGTCCTTCGAGAGGTCGTGCAACGCGAGGCTCCAGGCGGCGTAGGTACGCCCCTCGTTGGCGACTTCGCTGCGCCGGCCCGCGATCATGCTGGCGCGCACCGAGAGCGCCGCGATCTCCGACTCGACCTGGGCCATGAAGGTCGACTCATCCTCGTGCCCGGTGACCACCCGGGCCGAGTAGAGGGTCGGGGCATGCTGCAGGCGCTTGAAGGTTCCGGTGCCCAATTTCACGAGCACGCCGGCAACGGTCAGCGTGGCGCCTTCGAGCACGCTCGCCTTGCAGAGCTTGTCCCTCGGGCAGCGGATCACGAGCTTCGCACGGCCGCCCAGGAGGAGCCCCCCTTCGCCCGTGCGGGCGCCGCGCACCGGGTGGACGGCGACCAGGGGGTCGCCCGCGAGCCAAGGCGCGCGGCGCGTGAGCTCCCGGTAGAGGGGGAGCTCGTACGCTGGCGGCAAGCTGCACGGATAGATATCCAGCACCACATCGATGACGTCGACGGGCTCTTGGGGTGTTTCCTGCGCCGAAAGGCTCACGGCTGGCCCCCGGGCCGGCCAGCAGCCCACTGAGCCATCGCTCCCGCCCAGACGGCGGCTGAAGCGGCGTCGATATCGAATACGGTGAACCGCCGGCCTTCCCTGATGCGCACACGAAGGAATTCCGTGCCGCTGCTGTCGAAAGCCACCGTCTGCAGCTCGATTTCCTGGCCGCCCAGCGGGACGGTAAGGCGGGTGAGGGGATTGATCTCGGTCATGGCCGAAGTATGACGGTGGCGGACTCTCCGGGGGAGGACCCGGCAGGGCCGATACTCCATCCGGGTAGGGCTGCCTACCCGTCGAGAGGGATGGCGACCCCACGGGGGCGACCGTAGCATCCCGTGACGGTATAGAGGGGCGGTGCAAGGCCCCCATCCAGCGGGTTAATCGAATTCGAGGAGGAAAGACGATGGTCCAGAAACTGCATCCGACGCCGATGCTCGACGAGCTCGAGACCGGCCCTTGGCCCAGCTTCGTCACGGGGCTCAAGCGCCTCGCCAACGACAACCCGATGATGGTGGGCGTGCTCGGCCAACTCGAGAGGTCGTACCGTGACCGCAAGGGGTATTGGAAGGGCGGCACGATCTCGGTGTTCGGCTACGGCGGCGGCATCATCCCGCGGTTCACGGAACTGAAGGACGAGAGCGGCAAACCCCTGTTCCCGGACGCAGCGGAATTCCACACGCTGCGCGTCATGCCGCCCGCCGGCATGCACTACAACACCGACATCCTTCGCAAGCTGTGCGACGCGTGGGAAAAGCATGGCTCCGGCCTCATCGGCATGCACGGCCAGAGCGGCGACATCATGTTCCAGGGCGCGCGCTCGGACAAGGTGCAGGATGCCTTCGACGCCATCAACGAGCTGGGCTTCGACCTCGGTGGCGCCGGCCCGGCCGTGCGCACCTCGATGTCCTGCGTGGGCGCGGCTCGGTGCGAGCAGTCCTGCTACGACGAAGGCAAGACGCACCGCACGGTGCTCAACAGCTTCCTGGATGACATCCACCGCCCGTCGCTGCCCTACAAGTTCAAGTTCAAGTTCTCCGGCTGCCCGAACGACTGCATGAACTCCATCCAGCGCTCGGACATGGCGGTGATCGGCACCTGGCGCGACAACATCCGCACGGATGAAGTGCTTGCGCGCAAGTACTTCGCCAAGCAGGGCCTCACCAACATGGTGAACGACGTCGTCAACCGCTGCCCGACCAAGGCCATCCGCCTCGTGCCGGCCAACGAAATCAAGTCCGGCGCCACGCTCTCGACGGTGAAGGTCTCCGACGAGCACGCCCTCGAGATCGAGAACCGCGACTGCGTGCGCTGCATGCACTGCATCAACGTCATGACCGGCGCGCTCGCCCCGGGCAAGGACAAGGGTGCCACCATCCTGTGCGGTGGCAAGCGCACCCTCAAGATCGGCGACCTGATGGGCACCGTGATCGTGCCCTTCATGAAGCTCGAGACAGACGAAGATCGCGAGAAGCTGGTGGACCTGGGCAAGCGCATCGTCGACTTCTTCGCCGAGAACGCCCTGGAGCACGAGCGCATCGGCGAGACGATCGAGCGGATCGGCCTGGTGAACTTCCTCGAAGGCGTGGGGCTGGAGATCGACGCGAACATGGTCTCGGCGCCGCGCATGAACCCCTACGTCCGCACCGACGACTGGGACGAGGAAGTGAAGAAGGCCGAGGCCCGCAAGAGCCAGGCCGCCTGATCGCGAACGGACCCAGGAGAAAGCCCAATGTCCACCGCTACTGCCACCCCGCGCCGCGCCATCGAGAGCGGCGTGCCCGACAACACGGCCTTCCTGCACCCGGTGATGAAGAAGAACTACGGGAACTGGAAGTACCACGACCGTCCACGCCCGGGCGTGCTGCACCATGTGTCGCACTCGGGCGATGAGATCTGGACGGTGCGCGCCGGCACGCAGCGCCAGATGGACGTCTACACCATCCGCAAGCTCTGCGACATCGCCGACCAGTTCGCCGACGGCCACGTGCGCTTCACCATCCGCTCGAACATCGAGTTCATGGTGGCCGATGAAAGCAAGGTGGCGCCGTTGATCGAGACGCTCGTCTCCTCCGGTTTCCCGGTGGGCGGCACGGGTAATTCCGTGTCGATGATCGCGCACACTCAGGGGTTCCTCCACTGCGACATTCCGGGCACCGATGCCTCGGGGGCCGTGAAGGCGCTGATGGACGACCTCTACGAGGAGTTCATCAAGGAAGAGATGCCCAACCGCGTGCACCTCTCGGCCTCGTGCTGCGAAATCAACTGCGGCGGCCAGGCTGACATCGCCATCATCATGCAGCACACGAAGCCGCCGAAGATCAACCACGACCTCGTCGCGAACGTGTGCGAGCGCCCGGCCGTCGTGGCGCGCTGCCCGGTAGCGGCCATCCGCCCGGCGCTGGTGAACGGCAAGCCGTCGCTGGAAGTCGATGAGAAGAAGTGCATCTGCTGCGGCGCGTGCTATCCGCCGTGCCCGCCGATGCAGATCAACGACCCGGAGCACTCCAAGCTCGCCATCTGGGTGGGCGGCAAGAACTCCAACGCCCGCGGCAAGCCCACGTTCATGAAGATGGTGGCCTCGGGCCTGCCCAACAACGCGCCGCGCTGGCCGGAAGTGTCGGAAGTGGTCCGGAAGATCCTCTTCACTTACAAAGCCGACGCTCGCCCCTGGGAGCGATTGTCGGATTGGGTGGAGCGCATCGGCTGGCCGCGCTTCTTCGAGAAGACCGGCTTGCCGTTCACGAAGTACCTGATCGACGATTGGCGCGGCTCGCGGTCGAACCTGAATGCCTCGGCGCACATCCGCTTCTAAGGGGTAGCGCCGCATGAAGATCGCCGTCCTCGTAAACGAGGGGCCGTACCAGCACCAGTCGGCGGACACGGCTTGGAACTTCTGCAAGGCCGCCATCGAGGCCGGGCACGAGATCCAGCGCGTGTTTTTCTACCACGACGGGGTGAACAACGCCACCAAGCTCACCGAGCCGCCCCAGGATGATCGGCACATCGTGAACCGCTGGGCCTCGCTCAACAAGGAGCACGGCGTGGACCTCGTGGTGTGCGTGGCGGCGGCGATGCGTCGCGGCATCGTCGAGGCGAATCTTGCCGAAGGCTTTCGCATCTCGGGCCTCGGGCAGCTGGTCGAGAGCGGCATCCAGGCCGACCGCGTCGTGACGTTCGGGGATTAAGGCGACCATGAGCGAAGGAACCGTCAAGAAGTTCATGTTCGTCAATCGCAAGGCGCCATACGGCTCGGTCTACGCGCTGGAGTCGTTGGAGGTGGTTTTGATCACCGCCGCCTTCGACCAGGACGTGAGCCTCGCGTTTCTGGACGATGGCGTCTACCAGCTTGTGAAGGGGCAGGACACCAAGGCGGTGGGAATGAAGAATTTCTCGCCGACCTACCGGGCGCTCGAGGGCTATGACATCGAGAAGCTCTACGTGGAGCGCGAGTCGCTGGAGGCCCGGGGCCTCACGGAAGAGCAGCTGCTGGTGGACGTGCAGGTCCTCTCCCAGGCCGACATGGCCAGCCTCATGGCCGAGCAGGACGTGGTCCTTTCTTTCTGAGGAGTCGCCAGTGCTGCACATCGTGAACAAGTCGCCCACCGAGCGGAACGCGCTGGCCAGCTGCCTCGCGCATGCCAAGGCCGGGCATGCGCTCCTTCTCATCGAGGACGCGGTATACGTGGCCACGGCCGGTGGCAAGGCGGCGCTCGCTGCGGCCCCTGCCGGGCTTGCCGTGTACGTGCTGTCCCCGGACCTGCAGGCGCGAGGCCTGGGCGGCAAGGCGGCCGAGGGCATCAAGGAAGTGGATTACAAGGGTTTCGTCGAGCTGGTGGCCGCGCAGCCGCGCGTGCAGTCCTGGCTCTGACCCCCAATCGCAGCACAACCGAAGGAGGGTAGGGCATGGCCATCGAAGTAAACGGCAAGACATACGAAACCGACGAGGAAGGCTATCTCGTGAACCTGGCGGATTGGGACAAGGACATCGCCGCCGCCATCGCCGTCGAAGAGAAGATCGACATGACGGACAACCATTGGGAAGTGGTCAACTTCCTGCGCGAGTACTACGACGAGTACCAGATCGCGCCGGCCGTGCGCGTCCTCACCAAGGCCATCGGAAAGAAGCTGGGCGCGGAGAAGGCCAGCAACCAGTACCTGTACGAGCTCTTCCCGTACGGGCCTGCCAAGCAGGCTTGCAAGATCGCCGGGCTGCCCAAGCCCACCGGTTGCGTCTGACGACGTATCGGGGAAAGCGGCCGTCGTGAACGCAGCGGGCATCGTCTTCGCTGTCGTCTTTTACGCGGCGGCCGCCGTTTTCATTCTCGGCTTGGGGTACCGCATACGCCTGTACGCGGGCACGCCGGCGCCGCTCAAGATTCCCACCACGCCGGCGCCCACCACCAACTCTGGCGTGGCGCTGCGCCTCGTTCGCGAGACGGTTTTCTTCGAAAGCCTATTCAAGGCGAGCCTCTGGACCTGGCTCTTCGGCTGGGCGTTTCACGCTGCGCTGTTTCTCGTGGTGCTTCGCCACACGCGCTATTTCATCGAGCCGCTGCCTGGCGTGCTCGCCTTCATCCAGCCCTTCGGCATCTATGCCGGCTTCGTGATGGCGCTGGGCCTCGCAGGCCTGTGGGCGCGTCGCTTCCTTGTCGACCGCGTGCGCTATATCTCCACGCCGTCGGACCACCTGATGCTCGCGCTCCTCATCGCCATCGGGCTTTCCGGCCTGGGCATGAAATACCTCGTCGCCACGGATGTGGTGATGGTGAAGGCGTTCTTCACCGGCCTTTATACGTTCTCGATCCAGCCGCTGCCGTCGGACCCGCTGCTCTTCGTGCACCTGGGCCTCGTGGCGGCGCTGATGATCATCTTTCCGTACTCGAAGCTGCTGCACGGCCCCGGGCTCTACTTCAGCCCCACCCGCAACCAGGCGGACGATCCGCGCGAGCGCCGACACATCGCGGCGTGGGCCGCGCGCATGGAGTCGGAGCGCTAGCCCATGGCTGACGTCACCGCGCCGCCGCTGCGCGAATTCCCCATCCCGCCCAAGGTCGAGCCCGATGCGATGGCCGCATCGAAGCCTTACGTGGCGCCGGAGAAGATCCAGGAAGCCATCGGCTTCCCCGGGCAGCTGGTCGAGAACTGGCACGAGAAGGCCATCGGCCGCATGGGCGAGCTGCTGCGGGATTACCGGTCGCTGCGCGTGTATCTGGATTCGTGCGTGCACTGCGGCGCCTGCTCGGACAAGTGCCACTACTACTTGGGCACGGGTGACCCGAAAAACATGCCGGTAGCACGCCAGGACCTGATGCGGGGCGTGTACCGCCGCCACTTCACCGTCGCCGGCAAGCTCTTCCCCAAGCTCGTGGGCGCCAAGGAGCTCACCAAGGAAGTGCTGGACGATTGGTACAAGTACTACAACCAGTGCTCCGAGTGCCGTCGCTGCTCGGTGTTCTGCCCGTACGGCATCGACACGGCCGAAGTGACCATGGCCGCGAAGGAGATTCTCGATTCCGTGGGCTACGGGCAGAAGTACTCGAACGAGATCATCGGCAAGGTCCATAAGATCGGCAACAACCTGGGCCTGCCCGGGCCGGCGCTCGAGGACACGCTGCTGGGCCTGGAGGAAGACACCAAGGAAGAAACCGGCTGCGACGTGCGCTTCCCTCTCGACCAGAAGGGCGCCGAGGTACTGCTCGTCACGCCCTCAGCGGACTTCTTCGCCGAGCCGCACGTGGAGAGCCTTATCGGCTATGCCAAGGTGTTCCATGCCGCGGGTGTCAGCTGGACTCTGTCCTCTCACGCTTCGGAGGCCGGCAACTTCGGCCTCTTCATCGGCAACTACGACCAGATGCGCAAGATCGCGCTTCGCATCCGCGAGGCCGCGCTCGAGCTGGGCGTCAAGCGCATCATCGTCGGCGAGTGCGGGCACGCCTGGCGCGTGGCCTACAGCTTCTGGAACACGCTCGCCGGCATCGGCGCGGGCGGCGACGACAAGTTCTCTGTCGAGCTGCAATCGCAGCTGGACATGCGCTACCGCCAGCCCACGCACATCTGCGAATACACGTGGGATCTCATCGAGAAGGGCGCGCTTACCTTCGACAAGGAAAAGAATGACCACCGCGTCGTCACGTTCCACGACTCGTGCAACGTGGCTCGCGCTTCCCGCATGGGGGATACCCCCGGCGGCCAGTTCGAGATTCCGCGCAACATCATCAAGGCGGTGGCCAACAACTACGTCGAGATGCGCCCGGGCACCACGCGCGAGGCCACGTTCTGCTGCGGCGGCGGGGGCGGGTTGCTCACGGACGAGCTTCTCGACCTGCGTGTGAAGGGTGCGCTGCCGCGCATGGAATCGCTGCGAGAAGTAGCCGACGGCGGCGGCGTCAACTTCATGGCCACCATCTGCGCCATCTGCAAGGCTCAATTCACCAAGATTCTTCCCTATTACGGCTTCAACCGCAGCATGGTCGGCGGCGTTCACCAACTGGTGAGCGCCGCCATCCGGCTGGGCGACAAGCACTGACCGCGGCACCTACAGGAGGCAAACGTGTCCACCAATCCGGCCGACATCGCACCCGACGTGAAGCTCACCTTCCGCCGTTACAAGGATGGCGACCACAAGCCGCCCGAGTGGCGCGAGGTGATCTTCCAGGCGTCCTACACGCACAAGTGCCCGACCTACATCCAGTCGACGCCGCCGTGCCAGGGCAGCTGCCCTTCGGGCGAGGACATCCGCAGCTGGCTGCAGATTGCGCGCGGCACCGAGAAGCCGCCGCAGGGCGTGACCTGGCAGGAATACGCCTGGCGTCGCATCACCGAAGCCAACCCGTTCCCGAGCGTGATGGGCCGCGTGTGCCCGGCGCCCTGCGAGACGGGCTGCAACCGAAACGAGGTCGAGGATCACGTGGGCATCAACTCCGTGGAGCACTACCTCGGCGACAACGCCATCTCCAAGGGCTACGCGTTCAAGAAGCCGGAGCAATCGACCGGAAAGAAGGTGGCGGTGATCGGTGGCGGGCCGGCGGGGCTCTCGGCCGCCTACCAGCTGCGCATGCGCGGCCACGACGTCACCATCTTCGACGAGCACGAGCACCTGGGCGGCATGATGCGCTACGGCATCCCGGGTTTCCGCACGCCGCGGGAAATTCTGGATGGCGAAATCCAGCGCATCCTCGACATGGGCGTGGAAACGCGCCTGAAGTGCCGCGTGGGCACCGACGTGACCCTCGAGCAGATTCGCAAGGATTACGACGCCGTATTCCTTGGCATGGGCGCGCAATCCGGCCGTGCTCTGCCAGCGCCGGATTCGGTGGCGCCCAACGTCGTCACGGCCACTGCCTTCCTGAAGGCCTTCAATGACGGGCGCCTGCAGCACGTGGGCAAGCGCGTGGTGGTGGTGGGTGGTGGCGATACGTCGATAGACGTGGCCACTGTCGCGCGCCGCCTGGGCCACATCGAGAACGCGAAGCCCACGGATATGGAAAAGGCCATCGCCGGCCACATGGCCCACGATGTGGCGAAGGTGTCTGTCGCGCAAGGCGCGGAGGTGACGCTCACCTCGGTCTTCGCCGTTGACAAGATGCAGGCGAACAAGCACGAGGTGGAGCAGGCTCTCGCGGAAGGTATCGCCATCCGTGGCGGCCTGGTGCCGCTGGGCATCGTGCGCGGGCCCGACGGGCGCGCCACGGCACTGCGCGTAGCGGTTTGCGAAGCCAAGATCGTCGGGGGGCGCCTGCAGATTGAGACCAAGGCCGGCTCGGAAGAGGATATCGAGGCGGATCTCATCGTCTCCGCCGTCGGCCAGGCGGTGGATTTCACAGGCCTCGAGGAATTCGACTCCGGCAAGGGCAACGTCAATGCCGACCGCAACTATCAGGTGAGCGGCAAGCCGGGCGTCTTCGCTGGCGGCGACATCATCCGGCCGCACCTGCTCACCACCGCCATCGGCCATGGCGCCATCGCTGCGGAGGGCATCGACCGGTTTCTGAAGGGCGAGGAGCAGGAGAAGCGCCCGAAGATCGACGTGCATGAGTTCGACCTCGTGCGGAAGATGCTGGAGAAGGGCCTGGTGGTCACCGAGGCGACGGAGCCCATGCACGGAACGGCTGATTCGACGGCGGCGGTGCACAACTACGAGAACCGCTCGGACCGCTACGTGATCAAGCACGACGAGCTCTTCCTGGGCCACTTCGGCTACACGCCGCGCGTGAAGCGAAACGTCATCACCCTC
This sequence comes from Burkholderiales bacterium, assembly GCA_017853245.1. Taxonomy (GTDB): domain Bacteria; phylum Pseudomonadota; class Gammaproteobacteria; order Burkholderiales; family Usitatibacteraceae; genus FEB-7. The sequence goes on from JAFMJY010000040.1 coordinate 17,406, forward strand.
AGCAAGGAAACCGCGCTCGGCAACTTCGAGGAGCGCCTGCAGCCCCTGCTGGAGGCCCAGGCCATCGAGGAGGCCAAGCGGTGCATGAGCTGCGGCCTGTGCTTCGAGTGCGATAACTGCGTGGTCTACTGCCCGCAGACGGCGGTCTTCAAGGTTAAGAAGAACAAGTCGACCACGGGCCGCTACGTGGACACCGATTACGACAAGTGCATCGGCTGCCACATCTGCAGCGATGTGTGCCCCACGGGCTACATCCAGATGGGCCTCGGCGAGTAAGGGGGTTAGGGGCTTGCTCGCTCTTGTGCGCTTGCGGTCGTTCGCATGGACTGCCGCTGGGTTGGTTGCGGTGGCGGCTATGGCTGCGCCCGCACTGGCGAAGCCGCCGGTGCTGGACAAGGCCAAGGGCGAGAAGTGCGTCGAGGAGACCTCGGTGATGCGAAAGCGCCACATGGATTTCCTCAAGCACCAGCGTGACGACACGGTGCACGGCGGAATTCGCGGGGCGAAGCACAGCCTCGCGGGCTGCGTCGAATGCCATGCGAACGCCAGGGATGGCGCGGTGCTGGGCTCCTCGCAGCACTTCTGCCAGGGCTGCCACGAGTACGCTGCCGTGAAGCTCGATTGCTTCGATTGCCACACGAGCCACACCAAGTCTGCGCAGGCGTCGCAGAAGAGGGGAGTGCCGCGGTGATCCCGGTCGACGAGAGCCGCCGCAAGTTCCTCGGCACCACGGCCGCGGCAGCCGGCGCGCTCGCGCTGGGCCCCGGTGTCATGCTGTACAGCTATGCCGAAGCCAAGGCTGGCAGCGGGGCGGGTGAGCGCACGATCCGCTGGGGCATGCTGGTCGACACCACCAAGTGCGCAAGCGGCTGCACCGCCTGCGTGGATGCCTGCAACACCGAGCACAACATCGCGCCGGCGAAACTTCCTACCGATGTGCAGTGGATCCGCAAGGTGGAGTTGAAGGACGAGCGCACCGGCGCCGTACACTCCATGCCCGTCATGTGCCAGCACTGCGCCGAGCCGCCGTGCGTGGACGTGTGCCCCACTGGCGCATCCTTCAAGCGAGCCGATGGCATCGTGATGGTGGATCGCCACACCTGCATCGGCTGCCGCTACTGCATGATGGCCTGCCCGTACAAGGCGAGGAGCTTCGTGCATGAGCCCACCACAAACAAGTCCAGCGTGGCGCCGCGTGGCAAGGGCTGCGTGGAGAGCTGCACGATGTGTGTGCACCGCGTGGACAAGGGCGGCACGCCGGCGTGCGTGGAGGCCTGTTCGGACGCTGGCCACCGCGCCATCATTTTCGGGGACCTGAACGACCCGAACAGCGAAATCGCCAAGCGGGTGAAGGCGGCCACCACCACTCAGTTGCGGGCGGACCTGCGCACCGACAACGGCGTGCGGTACCAAGGGCTCTGAGATGGCCGCCACGCCGAGGCCGGCACCGCCGGCCAACCTGTTTCCCACCGCTGGCGTGGAGCCTCGCGGCTTCTGGGCGCTGGCCATCGCTGCCGCGGTGGTGCTGCTCCTGGCGCTCGGCGCGTTCCATTATCTGGAGGAGGTGGGGCACGTCGCCACCGGCATGGGCAACGAAGTGGTGTGGGGCCTGCCGCACGTGTTTGCGATATTCCTGATCGTCACAGCCTCCGGTGCGCTCAACGTCGCCTCTGTGAGCTCGGTGTTCGGCGTGAAGGCCTACAAGCCCGGGGCGGCGCTCTCGGCGTTGCTGGCGCTGGCGTTGCTGGTGGGTGGCCTGATGATCCTGGTGCTGGACCTCGGCCGCCCGGAGCGGCTGGTGGTTGCCGCCACGCACTACAACTTCAAGTCGATTTTCGCGTGGAACATGATCCTCTACAACGGCTTCCTCGCCATCGTCGCCGTGTACGCGGTGATGAGCCTGGAGCGCCGGTGGCAGAAGATCTCCGCGCCGGTGGGCGTGCTCGCGTTCGTGTGGCGGATCATCCTCACCACCGGCACGGGGTCCATTTTCGGTTTTCTCATCGCGCGACCTGGCTATGCGTCCGCAGTGATCGCGCCACTCTTCATCGCGCTTTCGCTCGCATGGGGCATGGCGGTGTTCATCTTGGTGAAAGAGGCGGTGTGCCACTGGTATGGAGTGCCGGTTAGCGAGGAGATGCGCGTGCGCCTTCGGCGCTTGCTCGGTATCTTCGTCGCTACGGGGCTCTACCTCGCCGCGGTCCATCACCTCACGAACCTGTATTGGGCGCGGCAGACGGAGTTCGAGCGCTTCTTCCTGCTCGATGGGGGCCTCTACACTGTGTTGTTCTGGGGCGGCTTCGTCCTCTTGGGGTCGGTGGTGCCGCTGCTTCTCACCTTGCTCCCGCGATTCAACTCGCCCCGAGCGCTCCTGTGGGCCTGCTGGGCAGTGGTGGAGGGCGCATTCGCGTTCCTGTACAGCTTCATCATCGCCGGCCAGGCGTTCCCGATGGACCTGTTTCCAGGCTACGAGGTCAGGAGCGGTTTCCGCGATGGTGTCGTGGCGCCTTACCTTCCAAGGCTCCCGGAGTTCCTCCTGGGGATGGGTGGCGTGGCGCTTGCCTTCCTGGTCGCGCTGGTGGCGATTCGACTGTTCAAGGTCGTGCCGCGGGATGAGATGCCCGCGGTGGAGGTGAAGTGACCATGGCCGGCCTCATGCTTTCCGCGGCGTGGAAGTCCTCCGGCAAGACGACGCTGGGGGCGGGCATCGTCGCGGGCCTTGCCCGGCGAGGCATGCGCGTTCAGCCTTTCAAGAAGGGTCCGGATTACATCGACCCCATGTGGCTTTCGCTTGCGGCGGCGCGTGCGTGCCGGAACCTCGATCCCAGGCTGCAAGGCGATGGCCTCGGCCAGTATTTCGCGCGGCATGCTGCTGGGGCGGACCTGTCGTTCGTTGAAGGAAATCTTGGCCTGCACGACGGCTTCGAGCTGGATGGGCGAGACAGCAACGCGGCGGTCGCCAAGGCACTGGGCCTTCCGGTGATGCTGGTGCTCGACGCACGCGGCATGACGCGTGGCCTCGCCGCCGTGCTCAAGGGCTTGCAGGTGTTCGACCCGGCAGTTCGCATCGCCGGCGTGATCTTGAATCGCCTGTCGGGCTCGCGGCACGAGGCTCGCATCCGAGCGGCGGTGGAGCACTACACGGATATTCCGGTGCTCGGTGCCCTGCACGAGCAGGTGGCCCTTGCCTTGGTAGAGCGGCACCTGGGCCTCATGCCCAGCAACGAGGCCGCGGAGCCGCAGCGCACCGTTCTTCGCATTGCCGATGCGGTGGAGGCCGGGGTGGACCTCGATGCGCTTCTCGCCGCCTCCCACGGGGCCACCGCGCCGGTTGCAGATCGCGAGGCCGCCAGCGGTCGTCGGCCCGGTTCGGGACCGGTGATCGGCATCGCGCGTGATCGTGCCTTTGGCTTCTACTATGCGGACGACCTTGAGGCTTTCGCGGCCGAGGGCGCACAGCTGGTCACCATCGACACGCTGAAGGATGAAACGCTGCCGAAGCTCGATGGGCTCGTGATCGGCGGCGGTTTCCCGGAGATGCTTTCACGTGCCTTGGAAGCCAATGTGGCACTTCGCAGCGCGATTCGTCGCGCGATCGAGGGCGGGCTTCCCGTCTATGCGGAGTGCGGCGGCCTCATGTACCTCGCGCGAAGCCTTACCTTTGGCGGTGACACGCGCCAGATGGTCGGTGCGCTGCCGCTCGATATCGCCATGCACGCGAAGCCCGTCGGGAAAGGGTACGTGACACTCGAGGAAACGGAGCAGCACCCGTGGCCTTCAGGCACGCGCGGCCAGATCCTTGCGCATGAGTTTCATTATTCGAGCGCCGAGAACGTGGACCCAGACCTGCGCTATGCGTACCGGGTGCGGCGCGGGCATGGCGTGGGCGGCGGGCGTGATGGCATCGTCTACAGGAACGTGCTGGCTTCCTATGCGCACCTTCGCGACGTTGCCGGCCCGGGCTGGGTGTCACGTTTTCTCGAATTTGTTCGGCAGTGTGCCGCCGCGCCGGCGCTGCACGGCTCGCTCCGATGATCACGCTGACCCCCGCCGCTGCCTGGCAGATTCGCCGCGCCGCCGAAGTCTCCTTTGGCGACCCCGTTCACCTACGCGTGGCCGCCAAGGTGAGCGAGGAGGGCGTGGAATTCGGCATGGGTTTCGATGAGCCGCGCACGGGCGACCTGGAGGTGACGGTCGAGGGCATCACCCTGCTCATCGCCAAACCCAGCCAGGAGCTGATGAAGGACGTGCTGATCGATTTCCGCGAGGTGGAGCCGGGGGATTCCCGCTTCGTCTTCGCCAAGGCCGAGCCGTGACGCGCAACCTGCCGGCGCCGGGGCGGGATGCCGCGCCTGGCCGGGTGTACCTCGTGGGCACAGGGCCCGGCGACCCGGACCTTCTCACCGTCAAGGCCTTGCGCCTGCTGCAGCAGGCAGACGTGGTGCTCTACGACAACCTGGTCTCCGACGAGATCATGGCCCTTGTGTCGCCCTCGGCAGAGCGTATCTACGTCGGCAAGCAGCGTTCGCACCACACCGTTCGCCAGGAGGGTATCAACGCCATGCTGGTGCAGCAGGCGCAGCGCGGCCGACGTGTGCTGAGGCTCAAGGCGGGCGACCCGTTCATGTTCGGCCGCGGCGGCGAGGAGATCGAGACGCTCGCCTCGCACGGCGTGCCCTTCGAAGTGGTGCCGGGCATTACCGCCGCGCTCGGCGTGGCGGCCTACGCGGGCATCCCGCTCACGCACCGGGATTACGCGCACTCCTGCACCTTCGTCACCGGCAACCTGAAGGACGGCAGCATCGATCTCGACTGGGAAGCGCTCGCGCGCCCCGGCCAGACGGTGGTGATCTACATGGGGTTCGCGAACCTCGAGCCGCTCTGCCGCGAGTTCATCGCACGCGGGCGCGCACCGGATTTGCCAGCCGCGATCGTGCAGCAGGCCACCACGCAGGCGCACAAGACCGTGGTGGGCACCCTGGCCACGCTGCCGGCGCTCGCCACGGCGGAAAAGCTCGAGCCGCCCACGCTGATCATCGTGGGCGAGGTAGTGCGGCTGACGGAACGGCTGGGCTGGTTCGAGCCGGGTGCTGCTCAGTGCGATGAGCCGCCGGCGGCGGCCTTGCGCTCCACGGCGTAGACCGCGGCTTCCACGCGCGAGCTCACGTTGAGCTTGGCGAGAATGTGGCGAACGTGCAGCTTCACCGTGTCGTGGCTGATGTCGAGCGCCTTGGCGATGCTCTTGTTGCTCATGCCCTGCGCGATATGCTCGAGAATCTCGCGCTCGCGGTCGGTCAGCGCCCGTGAGGCCGGCTTTTCGGGCGCCTTGGGTGCACCGAGCAGCTGCGAGAGTTTCCCCGCCATCGCCGGTGCCACCACCAGTTCGCCCTTCACGGCGCGCCGGACGGAATCCACCACATCGTCCGGGTCCATGTCCTTCAGTAAGTACCCGCGGGCGCCGGCGCGCAGCGCGCCAGCCAGGTCTTCCTGGGAGTCGCACATGGTCAGGATGACCACCGGCGTCTGCACGCCCGCCTCGCGCAGCTTCT
>JAFMJY010000132.1 GCA_017853245.1 Burkholderiales bacterium
GGGGCGACTCTCGCCAGCTGGACAAGACTCTCGACCGACTGACTGACCGTGCGCATTGCCATCCGGATCGATAGCAAGGCGGCCGGCGCACAGCTTCGTCGCTGGGGTGGCAAGTACCGCGACAAAGTGAAGAAAGCGGTTTCCCAAGCCATTCGTGGCGAGGCCGCCGAGCTACGTGAGGATGTGCGTAGCCACGTGGGCTCTCGTCTCGCCGTCGTCCGTAATTCCTTCCTCAAGGGCTTCACGGCCCGCGTCCTGGACAAGGATCCGACGCGACTCCCGGCGCTCTACGTGGGCTCGCGCATTCCCTGGTCTGGGATCCACGAGAGGGGCGGGGCTATCGGCGGTCGGATGCTGATTCCGATCCACGGGCGTGTGGGACGCAAACGCTTCAAAGCGCAGGTTGCGGAGTTGATGCGCGGCGGCAACGCCTACTTCGTGAAGAACGCGCGGGGCAACATCGTCCTCATGGCCGAGAACATCCGGGAGCACGACCGACCGCTCTCGGGATTTAAGCGCCGCTACCGCAAGGCCGAAGGGATCAAGCGCTTGAAACGCGGCGCAGCCATTCCGATCGCGGTGCTGGTGCCCAAGGTAGTTCTCAAGAGGCGCCTGGACATCAGGCGGCTCGTCACCTCGCGGATTCCGCGTTTGGCGGCGGCCGTTGAAAAGCAGATTCGGCTGGTGGGTTGAGGCTATGCCGGCGTGGGCCACACCTGCTTACCGAGGCTCTTGAACTTGCTGACGCTGAGCGCTCCGCGTTCGTTTCTCGCTTTCGAGCCTGGTGCTTGAAGCGCCTCCTCGATGGCTTTGCGCTTCGCCTCGTAGATCGCGGTGGGCTCGAAATCAGCGTCGAGTAGGACCAGCAGTACGCCATCCCATTGGTGCTTGAGGTCGATTTTCCCGAGGCGCTGCCCGGGGTTGTTGGTCAGGATGCAGCGCCCTTTGATCTGTAGGTGTTCTTCGACTTTGCCTTTGCGTCGAATGGCGTCGTATCCCGCCTGCCGCGCTTCCGCCAGATCAAGTCCTAGCAGTCGAGCCGCTTCGTACTCCGCCACCTCTCCCGTAATGCCAATCGGTCGCCCGGTGAGCTCCCGGTAGCGACGGGCGAGCGTTTTCGCCTTGGCGATGAGCTTGCCCACTTCCTCCAGATTCACCGCGCTCTGATTCGACATCGCCTTTGACGATTCCCAAATAGTGGCTACCAATCGTATCAGCATCCTTGTTGCCCTCGAAGGCGCCGATGAAGGCCTCAAGCGGGCCCTCACCTCGGCCGAGAGGAGCCTTGGCGAACTCTCTGCAAACGCCAAGACCGCCGGTGACAAGGCCGCCGCGGGGCTTGCGCAGGTGAAGGCCGGAATGTCGGCCTTTGGGGAGCAGGTGGCCACCGCCAAGACGCAGCTCCTCGCATTCCTCTCCATCAACTGGGCGGCCGGCAAGGTCCAGGAAATCGTCCAGACCGCGGACGCCTGGAACATGATGTCCGCGCGACTGAAGCTCGCGACCGCCGGTCAGCAGGAGTTCACCACCGCCCAGAAAGAGCTCTTCGCCATCGCCCAGCGGATCGGGGTGCCGATCCAGGAAGCCGCGACTCTCTACGGCAGGCTCCAAGCGGCCGTGCGAATGCTGGGCGGCGAGCAGCAAGACGCCCTCTCGATTACCGAAAGCATCTCTCAAGCGCTTCGCCTGTCAGGAGCCTCCGCCACCGAGGCGCAGTCCGCACTCCTGCAGTTCGGGCAGGCGCTCGCCTCCGGGGTGCTGCGCGGGGAGGAATTCAACTCCGTCGTCGAAAACAGCCCGCGCCTGGCGAAAGCCTTGGCGGACGGCCTGAATGTACCGATCGGGCGACTGCGGAAGCTCGCCGAGGAGGGTCGGCTCACGGCCGACGTGGTCGTCAACGCCCTCATGTCCCAGAAGGACGTGCTCGCGACCGAGTACGCGCAGCTTCCGCAGACGGTCAGCCAATCGTTTGAGCGCCTCCGCAATGCCTTCGGCCAATGGATCAGCCAGGTCGATGCCTCAACGGGCCTCACCCGCAGGCTCGCGGAAGCCATGACGTGGCTCTCGCAGAACCTCGACACCGTGATGCAGTGGCTAAAGCGCGTCTCGGAGTTGGGCCTTGCCGTACTCGCCTATCGCTTGATCCCGGCCGTCATCACCGCCTGGCAAGCCGCAGGTGCTGCAGCTGTGGCCGCCGCCAATGCGACGGTGGCTGCATGGGCCACGGTCAACCAGTCCCTTTCTGCGGCGGTGGCGAGCATCGGAGTCGTAAAGACTGCCTTTGGCGTCCTGGGGGCTCTCTTCGCCGGATGGGAGATCGGCACGTGGCTCTCCGAGAAGTTCGAGATCGTCCGTAAAGCCGGGATCTTCATGGTCGAGATCCTGATGCGCGGAATCGAAGAGATGCGCTTTCGGTGGGAGATGTTCGCCGCCCTCTTTACCTCCGACACGCTTGCGCAGGTGACCCAACGCCACCAAGCGCGGCTCGCGGAGATGAATCAGGTCTTCGCGCAGATGTATGCGGATGCCGGGCGAGGAACGGAGGCCGCGAAAGGGGCGATGAACTCTGCAGCCTCGGCGGCCGAGGAAATTGCCAAGCGCCTGGAGGCAGTCCGACAGGGCACCCAGGAAGCGGTGGCCCGGGGTGTAGAGGCCGTGCACGGAGCACTCGAAAAGCTCAAGTCTCGGCTTGGGGAAGTCGATCAGGCGGTCGGCAAGGCGAACCAGACCGTGGCCGATGCCACGGCCAAGATGGCAGAAGCCTACAAAGGGCTCACCTCGCTCGTGGAAGCGAACCTGCAACAGCAGGTCGAGGCCGTCAAAGCGCGCTACCAGCAGGAAGTCGCCGAACTTGCAGCGCTCCAGACGTCGGAATCCGCGGCGATTGTGCGCTCTACCCAGCTGCTTTCGGAGTCCCTCACTCAGCAGGCGCTCCTTCGCCGGCAGGCTTCCGCGGAAGCCCTGAAGCTCATCGATGACGAGTCAGGCGCTCGCCTGGCGGCCGCCCAGCACCAGGGCCAGAGCGATGCCGAGCGCTCGGCCAACGTCCAGCGGGTCGAAAACGAGATCCTGGCCGCCAAGCGCCAGACGATGACCCAGGCGATTGCCGAGTACCGCAGCCACGTCGATGCCCTGAATGCCGAGGCGAACCGGCACTTGGCCGAGGTGAATCGGATCGAGCAGGAGAAGCGGCGCCTCTCCATGTCCACGGAGGAGCGGATCCGCGACATCCAGCGCCAGGGGATGAGCGAGTACGAGGCGACCGAGGATCGGAAGAGCCAGATAGCGGAGTACCAGGAGCAGGCGCGCCGGGCGCTGGCCAATGGCTCCTTTGAAGAAGCGCGAAGCTTCGCCCAAAAGTCCATGGACTTGGCCGCCCAGGTTGCGGCGAGCGAGACGAGCGAAGCCCGGCGCGCCGAGGATGCCCGTCGCCAGGCGGAGCAGGGTGCCACCCAGATTGCCGCTCTCGAAGCACGTGCGCGGGAAGCCTCCCGGAATCAGGAATACGGCAAGTCCGAGGCCCTGATGCGTCAGGCAGATCAGCTGCGAGCCGAGATCTCGCAGCGCACGCAGGAGGCGGACGCGGCGATCGCCCGGGGCAAGGAAGGGGTCAACACGGCGGTCCAGAAGATCAAGTCCTCGGAGGAGATCCTCACGCAGACCCTGGACGCTGAAGCCAATGCGCACCGGACGGCCGCCCAGTCGGCCATGTCCGCCCGCGACCAGATTAAGCAGACGCTGACCGAGACCCAGACCCAGGTCGACCAACTCACGGCGAAGCTGCAGCAGGGCCTCAAGGTCACGATTGACGCGGACGCCTCCCGCTTCACCCAAGCTCTGGCGGACTTGGACAAGGCGCTTGCCGAGAAGAAGCTCCTCGTCTCGATTCAGGCCGACCTCCAGCAGGCGGAAAAGCAGCTGCGTGAATACGAGCAGCTACTCAAGGAGGGTAAGACCCTTCCCATCAATGCCGATGTCGGCAAGGCGCGCGACGCACTCGACAAGCTTCGCACCTACGCCGATCAGAACGCGCTCCTGGAACTGCGCGTCACGACCGAGAAGGCCCAGGCCTCGATCACCAACGTCGACGGGATGATTCGTGCTCTCGAGCGGATCCAGACGGAGTCGCGCCACCAGGTGAGCGCCAACGTGGACGCCGTGCGCTCCCAGATCCAGTCCTTGAACGGCGCGAATACCTCGAGCACCCACACAATCACGGTTCGCCGCGTCGAAGGAAACGCCACCGGCGGCGTGGTGGGTGCTGGCATACGGCACCTAGCCGAAGGTGGGAGCGTGGCCTTTGCCTTCCCGCGCATGGCAGGCGGCTCGGTGCCTGGATCCGGCCACCACGACACGGTACCGCGCACCTTGGAAGCCGGAGCCTTCGTGCTACGCAAGGCGGCCGTTCGGAAGTACGGCGGTGGGGCGCTCTCCCGACTTGCCAATGGGGTCGCGCGCTTTGCACTCGGCGGCCCCGTTGCAAAGTCCTCTGCCGCGAGGAATGCCAATCAAGAGCGGCCTTCAGAGGATCGCGATCGGGGGCGGCCAACGCCTCCAAAGCGAAATCGCGAAGCCATCGAAGCCCTAAAGCTCATCGAATTGGGCCTCCGGGGGATGGACGAATACACCCTGTGGCTCGAGCGCACCTATAGCGGCGGCGTGAGCCTCGACATGCGCTACAAGACCATGGAGCGCTACCGCGCCGAGGCCGCGAAGGATCGCGACATCGTCCAAACCCTCATGGGCAGGAACCAGTTCACCGGCAACGAGCGCGGACACATGGCCCGCATTCAGCAGACGTGGCGCTCTGCCATGGCCCAGCCGCTGGCCTTCGGCAAAGACCTGGAGCGCGAGCTTGTCTCCTACATGGAGCAGAACGAGGCGCGCGGCTTTGCCGAAGGGGGCCCTGCGGCCTCTGACTCCGTGCCGGCCATGCTCACGCCCGGTGAGTACGTGGTGAGCAAGGCAGCAGTCACGCGATTTGGATCCGGCTTCTTCGCAGCGCTCAATAGCCTGGCGCTTCCCGCCCGCGCCGTCGCTGCCCGGGTCCAGGGCTACGCCTCGGGGGGCTTGGTGGGACTGGGCTCTCCCGCGCTCTCGCTCACGCGGCCCGTTCTGGAGGCCAACGCCGCACCGACGCGCACCGTCCGGGTCGAGTTGGCGGCCGGCGATCGCCGGGTCAACGCCACCATCGATGCCGGGGATGAGTCCAGGCTCCTACAGATCCTCGAAGTCGCCCGCGCCCGGGCCGCCTGAGCCCTAAAGCACATGCAACTCAAGAACCTCACCGATGGGGTGGTGCTGGCGTTGCCGGACGACCTCCTTTGGACCGATGAGCACGCCTGGAGTCCAGTCGTCGCCAACATCTCCTATCTACTCACCGGCGCACTCCTCGTGCAGTCCGGCACCCGGCAGGCAGGCCGCCCGATCACCTTGGTTGGTGCCGCCGACATGGCGTGGGTGACGCGCGCGGCGGTGGAAACCCTCTACGGCTGGGCCGCCGACCCGCTTGCGGTCGACTCGGGGCGCTTCGAACTCACGCTCGTCGATGCCCGCGTCTTCATCGTGGCCTTTCGCTTTGGCGATACCGCGATCGAGGCCGAGCCCGTCCTGGGGTTTCCGGCGCGGTCGGGGTCTGACTACTACCGCCT
>JAFMJY010000133.1 GCA_017853245.1 Burkholderiales bacterium
CGGGCGGCGGCCACCACGGCGGCGGCCTCGGGGCGAAGGACGTCGTCGAAGTGAAAGGCGGCGAGCCACTCGACCTCTGCCGCCAGGGCCGCCATGGGCGTATCTCCGTGGGCGTTGCCCGGGAAGGGTGTGCCGGCGAGTGCCTCGCAGAACGCAGCCGAGCCGATGCGCACCTTGCGGCCGCCCACCCTCGCCTCGACACCCCCGCCCGCGGTGACGCTGATGTCGGTGGCCTCGGGAAGCGCCAGACCCTCCGGCCGCGCCTTCACCAGCGCGTGCGCGATCGGGTGGGAGAGGGCGGTTTCGAGCGCGGCGGCAATGGCGAGGCAGCCTTCGCGCGATTCCCGGCCGAAGACGTCGATCGTGTGCAGCGCCATGCGCCCGGTGGTGAGCGTGCCGGTCTTGTCCATGACGAGATGCGTGACGGAAGCGAGCGCTTCGATGGCGCGCCCGCGTGTCACGAGCGTGCCCTGCTTGGCGAGCGCGCGCACAGCGGCGGTGAGGGCGACGGGGGTGGCGAGCGAGAGGGCACACGGGCAGGTGACGACTAGCGTGGCTACTGCGACCCACAGTGCTTTGGAGGGCTCGATCCAGAGCCACGCGATGGCCCCACCCAGCGCGAGCACGATCACGGCGAGCACGAACTGCCCCGCGATGCGATCGGCGAGCAGCGCCCAGTGCGGCTTCTCGGTGGCGGCCCGTTCCATCTGCGCGCGAATCTGGTCGAGCGTGGCCGTGCCGACGCCCTTCAGCACGCGGGCCTCCACGGGGCTCGCGAGGTTTACTGATCCCGCGAGCAGCGTATCCCCCGTGGCTTTCGAGACCGGGAACGTTTCTCCGGTGAGGAGCGACTCGTCGAACTCGGTGCGGCCGGTGAGCACCACGGCATCCGCGGGCGCTGCTTCTCCCGCGGGAATGGCGACCAGATCACCCGCGACGAGCGTGGCGGGGTCGACTTCCTCGCGCTCGCTGCCTGCAATGCGCCAGGCCTTGCGTGGCAGCAGTTGCACGAGCGAATCGTTGGCGTCCGCCGTGGCCGCCAGCGCCCGCGCCTCGAAGTAGCGGCCGCAGAGAACGAAGAACACAAACATCGAGATCATGTCGTAGTAGACCTCGCCACCGCGGAAGGTCGACCACAGGCTCGCGATGAAGCTCACCACAATGCCCAGCGCGATGGGCACGTCCATGCCGGGCGCGCGTGCCTTGAGCCCATGCCAGGCGCCAAGAAAGATCGTGTCCGCACTGAAGAACATCACTGGCACCGTGAGCACCAGGCTGGCGAGCGCCATGAGCCTCGCCTGGTCCCACGTGAGCTCGCCCGCGTAGTCGAGATACGTGGGCGTGGAGAACATCATCACCTGCATCATCACGAAGCCGGCGAGAGAGAGGCGCCAGAGGAGCTTCCTCTCCTCGTCCTTGCGGGCGCGGGTGGAGTCCTTCCCTGGAACCCGAGCCCGATAGCCAGCGCGCGCAATGACGGCCGCCAATTGATCGGCGGGCAGGGTCGCATCGTGCTGGATGCGGATGCGCCGGGTGGCGAAGTTGAGTGCTGAACCTTCCACGCCGGGTACGCGTGCGAGCGCCGTCTCGATGCGGCGCACGCAGGCGGCGCAGGCCACGCCCTCGACGTCAAACACCGTCTCACCGGAGGCGTCGGCAGGCGTCAGGTTGCTCATCGGCGAAGTCTAGGCACCAACCCGGTGGCTCCGTTGATGCCCCTCAACCGGGAAGTTCGCGACGCACCCCTTGGGCGGGTGCGCTTCGTCGCTCGAGAAGCAAAAAGCGCAACGGGTGGGCGTTCTTCTCGTCTGGCGCATGCTCGCCCATGAGTGTCTCGCGCCACTGCGAGCGGTCGAGGGCAGGGAAGGTGGTATCACCTTCGATTTCAGCGGCGATTTCCGTGAGATAGATGCGATCTGCCGTGGCCATGGCCTCGACGTAGATCTGGCCGCCGCCGATGATGAAGACCTCGTCCGCATCACCTGCGGCCCGATAGGCTGCCTCGAGGGACGCCACAACGGTTGCTCCTGGCGCGGCGTATCCAGCCGAGCGCGTGATGACGATGTTGAGCCGCCCAGGCAGAGCGCGGCCAATGGATTCCCAGGTCTTGCGTCCCATGATCACCGGGCGGCCCATGGTGACGCGCTTGAAGTGGGCGAGATCCGCAGGCAGGTGCCACGGCATGCGGTTGTCGCGGCCGATGACCCGGTTTCGAGCTTGGGCAATGACGAGTGAGCGGATCATGTTGGAGGGGCTGCGGACGCGCGCGCCCGGTCGGGCTGCCCGGGTCAGACGGCCACGGGTGCCTTGATCGCCGGATGCGGGTCGTAGCCCTCGAGGGTGAAGTGCTCGTAGCGGAACGCCAAGAGGTCCTTGACCGTGGGGTCGATTTTCATTGTCGGCAAGGAACGCGGCTCTCGCGAGAGCTGTTCGCGCGCCTGGTCGAGATGGTTCAGGTACAGATGCGTGTCGCCAAAGGTGTGCACGAAATCACCCGGCTTCAAGCCCGTGACCTGCGCCACCATCAGCGTGAGCAGCGCGTAGGAGGCGATGTTGAACGGCACGCCGAGGAAGAGATCCGCGCTGCGCTGGTAGAGCTGGCAGGAAAGCTTTCCATCGGCCACGTAGAACTGGAAAAAGGCGTGGCAGGGGGCGAGCGCCATCCGCGGAATGTCGGAAACGTTCCAGGCTGAGACGATCATGCGGCGGGAGTCCGGGGTCTGCTTCAGTTGCTTCAGCACCTCGCCCACCTGGTCGATGGCGCGGCCGTCTGGCGTGGGCCATGAGCGCCACTGGTGGCCGTAGACGGGGCCGAGGTCACCGTTTTCGTCCGCCCATTCGTCCCAGATGGTCACCCCGTTCTCGCGCAGGTAGGCGACGTTCGTGTCGCCGCGCAAAAACCAGAGCAGCTCGTGGATCACGCTCTTGACGTGCACGCGCTTGGTGGTGACGAGGGGAAAGCCCTGCGAGAGGTCGAAGCGCAATTGATGCCCAAACGACGAGAGCGTGCCGGTGCCGGTGCGGTCCGTCTTGCGAGCGCCATGCTCGAGGATGTGGCGCATCAGGTCGAGATAGGCCTTCACGGGGTCTCCAATCGGCGGCCGAGGATCAGCAGATCGCGCTCCACGTGGTCCAGCTCAGCCACGCGCGGCAGCCTTCCCCATTCGCTGAAGCCGGCCTGTTGAAACAGCGCAACGCTCGGCCCATTGTGTCCGAAAACGAAGGCGAGGAGCGTTGCGATGCCGCGCGAGGGTGACTCCGCGATGGCATGGGAGAGGAGGGCGCGGCCGATGCCTTGACGCGTGTCGTTCGGGGCCACGTACACCGCAACTTCCACGGTGCGGTGGTAGGCAGGGCGACCGTAGAACGACCGGAGGCCGAGCCAGCCTGACAGTTCACCGTTGCGCTCAGCGACCCACAGCGGGCGACGCTCAGGGTTGAAGCCCGCGAACCAGGGCCGCCGTTCGTCGAGTGTGACTGGGTCCGTATCCGCGGTGGCAAGGCGCCCGGGAATGGAGGCGTTGTAGATCCCGACGATGCCAGGCAAGTCCGCTTCGGTGGCGAAGCGGATTGCGGGGATTACCCGCGCTGGGCGAGCAGTGTCCACAGCCGCGCGAGGTCCGCCGGCCCGTCGTTGCCCTGGACGCCCTTGAGCGTCTGGGCCGCCTTGGCGCGCTGGCCCGACTGGTACTGGGCGTAGCCAAGCAGGAGCTTCGCATCCTCGGGGCGCTTGAGCCCGCCCTTCTTGATGCCTTGCTCCATGAGGGGCAGGCCCTTGTCCGCGGCGCCTTCCGACACGTACCGGTAGCCGATGGCCACGAGCGTATCGCCCGTCTTCTCTGCCACGGCGTCCTTTTCGGCCTGGGCACGCGCCTGCTTCGACTCGTCCAATTGTTTGAGCGCCAAGTCGCGCAGGCGCTTGTGACGGTCCGCCTCCTTGTCCTTGCCCAACGCGCCTGCTGCGAAGCCCTTGTCGATGATCGACTTTGCCTCGGCGGGGTAGCCCGCCTGCAGGGCTAACTGCGCCATCTCGAAATAATCATTGGTGCTGGCAATGTTGCCGGTGGCCATCTTCAGGCGGTAGACGTCGATGCCCATGCGCGCCGAGAAGCCAGGCTTCTTCTGGACGCGGTTGAGCAGGTCTGTCCAATACTCTTTCTTCGGGTACAGAACCACGAGCCGCTCGATGGCAGCCACATAACCCGCAGTGTCATTCCGCTTCAGGAAGCAGTTGGCCAGGATTTGAAGTTCCTGCTCGGTGGGCTTGCGCGCGGTATCGCTCCCATCACCGACGATCTTGGAGACTGCCGCGCAATCGTTATTGAGGAAGTGCGCCTGCACGAGCACCGTGCGCATGCCGGGATCCGTGCCGCCTTCCTTCAGGTAGCGCTCGGCCCACTGCGCAGCCTTCGGGTAATCCTTGGCTTGGTAGTAGAGGCCGCCCACGGCCTGCACGAGCTTGAGTTGCTCCGCGCCCGTGACGCGCCCGCTGGCGATCACGGCTTCGAATGCCTTCGCGGCCACGGCGAACTCGCCCGCCGCCGACGCGATACTGCCGCGCGTGCGCTGGATGGTGAGGTTCTCGAACGGTGTGCGATTGGGCACCGCCTCGGCTTCCGACACTTTCTCCAGCGCGGCCTTGTAATTCTTCTGCTTGAAGAGGGCGTCGGCCGATTGCAGCGGCTTGCCGATCTCGGCGCGCACGCTGTCCTGGGCCAGCGCGGCAGGGGAGGCGGCCAGCGCGCCAATTAGGGTGGCAGTGAGGGCGAGAAGCTTCAGGCGAGTCGGTGTGGTGGTCATGGGGCGCAGGCCTGCCTCAATCCATGAACTGCTCGGCCCCGACCAGGCCGATCTTGGTGATGCCATTGCTCTGTGCCGCGGCGAGCACGCCGGCCACGTACTTGTACGTGACGAGCTTGTTCGGGCGGAGGTGAAATTCGGGCTGCGGGTCCTGCGCGGCCGCATTGACGAAACGGGTATTGAGCGCATCCCGGTTCGGAATTTGCTCGCCCTGCCAGAAAGTGGTGCCGTCGAAGTCGACTTCCAGCACGATGACCGTGGGCGGCACCGTGGGAGGGGGTGGCGTGCCCACCGGCATGTTGAGCTTCACCGCGTGCGTCTGGATGGGGATGGTGATGATAAGCATGATCAGCAGCACCAGCATCACGTCGATGAGCGGCGTGGTGTTGATTTCGACCATCACCTCCGCCTCGCCGCCGGAGGAACCGACCTGCATTCCCATGGGTATTCCTCTGTTGGATTTCAGCCGCCGCCGCGGGGCGGGGGCTCGGTGATGAAGCCGATCTTCATGATCGCCGCCCGCTGGCAGGTGGCAACAACGCGGCCGACGAACTCATAGCGCGTTTCCTCATCGGCACGCACGTGAATTTCCGGCTGCGGCTGCATGACGGCGATAGGCTTCAATTTTTCGAACAGCGCGGCCGTGCTGGGGACGAGCTCCGTGCCCCAGTAGATGTCGCCATCCTTGTTGACTGCGATGGTGATGTTCTCCGGCTTGGTCTGCGTGGGAACGTTGCGCTCTTTCGGCAGGGAGACCGGCACTTGCTGGATCACCACCGGAATGGTGATGAGGAAGATGATCAGCAGCACCAGCATCACGTCGACCAGCGGCGTGGTGTTGATGGTGGA
>JAFMJY010000041.1 GCA_017853245.1 Burkholderiales bacterium
GTGCAGAGCGGGCCGCCAGCGCATCGAGGGCGCCCAGGTCCAGCCGCGCGATCATGTCCTGGAACGCCTTCGCGTCAATGCCGGTGACCTCGAGGCTCACGATGAAGCGCCCCCCCACGATCACGTCGTAGTCCCCGCGCTGCGTGCCGACGGCAAAGCGCTCGTAGGCCTTGCGGCCTGCCGCGTTCACAGTGCGCTCGTAGCCCGATGCGCCCTGCCTGTCGATGTCGATGTTGAGCCAGGAAACGGCAAGCGAGGCCACACCGGACAAGCCGCCTGCGTCCCGAACCTCGATGCGCCCTCGAGCGTTACCCGGGCCTTCGTAGGTGGCCGTCGCCTTGGCCAGCGCCACACCCGCGACACCGGTGCGACCACCCTCCACGGCCTGCCGTTTGAGCGAACCCAACCCCTGAGGAAGCCAGGCCTGCAACGCCTTGAAGTCGACCGGCTCCGTCTTTACCGCCGAGGAGATTCCCTCCCCCATTTGGCGCACGGCCTCGCCAGCCCGCCCAATCTCTCCCTGGCGCAGCGCCTCGGACACGCCCCGGGCCGCGCGCTCGAGGGGGTTCGCGGCGGGCTCGGCCTTCGGGGGCGGCGGCGGGTCGTCGCGGCCGCAGCCCGCGAGCGTGGCGCACAGAAAAATGGCGGCAGGGAAACACGGCCGAGCCCAACGGGAGGTCTTTCCGGTCAGCATGACAGGCACTTTACCGGCTCTCGAGGTCGCTGCGCCATTCAGCGCGTTGACGCTCTGGGGGGCTTGCGGCATGATCCCGCGCTCGCCGGTCCCGCGACGCCCAAGCCCTTGAATTCGAAGGGGCTTCGGTGGCCGCCCGCCCAACCCCCTCCCCGGGAGACACCCCATGCCTGCCACCACCTTGATTCGCGCTGCAACGCTTTCCGTGCTGCTCGCCTTCGGCCTCGCCGCCGAAGCCAAGACCCTGCGCTGGTCCAGCCAAGGCGACATCCTCACCATGGATCCGCACGCCCAGAACGAGGGCCTCAACAACACGGTCTCGGACCATATCTACGAGCCGCTGGTGACGCGAGACAAGAACCTCAAGATCGAGCCGGCGCTTGCGGTGTCGTGGAAGTCGATCAACCCGACGACCATGCAATTCAAGCTGCGCCCGAACGTGAAGTTCCACGACGGCACGCCGTTCACGGCTGACGACGTGGTGTTCTCGATCGAGCGCGCGCTGGCGCCCACCTCCAATTTCTCGCCCTACATGCAGGGCATCACGGGCGCCAGGAAAGTGGACGACCTGACGGTGGAGATCGTCACCAAGGGCCCCAACCCGGTGCTGCTGCCCCAGCTCACGGAGGTGCGGATGATGAGCCGGGCGTGGGCGAACAAGCACGGCGTGCAGCGGCCGCAGGACTACAAGAACAAGGAAGAGACCTACGCGGTGCGTAATGCGAACGGCACCGGCCCGTTCATCCTCAAGAGCCGCGAGGCGGACGTGAAGACGGTCCTGGTCCTCAACTCCAACTGGTGGGGGAAGATGGAGGGCAACGTGAACGAGGTGGTCTACCAGCCGATCAAGCAGGACGGCACGCGCGTGGCGGCCCTGCTCTCCGGCGAGGTGGATTTCGTGCTTGACCCGCCGCCCCAGGACATTCCGCGCCTGAAGAAGGACCCCAAGGTGAGGATCCTGGAGGGCAACGAGAATCGCACGATCTTCTTCGGCTTCGACCAGTGGAGAGACGAGCTTCAGTATTCCAACGTGAAGGGCAAGAACCCATTCAAGGACGTGCGCGTGCGCCAGGCGTTCCAGCTCGCCATCGACGTCAACGCCCTGCGCACGCAAGTGATGCGCGGGCTCTCCATTCCCACCGGCGTCATGTTCGCCCCGCAATCGGACGGCTACGACAAGTCGCTCGACGTGGCGGCCAAGCCCGACCGTGCGCGGGCGAAGAAGCTGCTTGCTGACGCGGGCTACCCGAACGGCTTCGAGGTGACGCTCGACTGCCCGAACAATCGCTACATCAACGACGAGAAGCTTTGCCAGGCGGTCGCGGCGATGCTCGCGCAGATAGACGTGAAGGTGAAGCTGAACGCCATGCCGCGCGCAACGTACTTTGCCAAGATCCAGAAGCACGACACCAGCTTCTACATGCTGGGCTGGGGCGTTCCCACCTTTGACTCCCTCTACGCATTGCAAAGCCTGATGCGCACCATCGGGCAGGGCGGCGACGGCAACTTCAACCTCGGCAAGTACTCGAACCCCAAGGTCGACGCCGCCATCGACGCAATGAAGACGGAAATGGACCTCGCCAAGCGCCGCGCGCTCGCCAAGGAAGCCCTCACCATCCACAAGAACGACGTGGGCCATATTCCACTGCATCACCAGGTCATTCCCTGGGCCATGCGCTCGAGCGTCAGCGCAGTGCACCGCGCCGACAACCGCATGCACGCCAAGTGGGTGAAGATCGACTGACGGCCAGACTGCCGTTTCCCGCACACGAGCCCCGCCTTCGCGCGGGGCTCGCTGCGTTATGCTCCCCGACATGCGCTTGCGCTCCCTTCTCCTGCCGCTGATGCTTGCCCTCGGGCTGCCTGCCGCTCCGCTCCCGGCGGCTGCGCAGGAATCGGCACGGGTGCTGCGCTACGCGAGCCAGGACGACCCGCAGACGCTGGACCCGCATTCGGCGAACCTGCTCTCCACCACGCGGGCGGTAGCCAACATCTACGAACCGTTGGTCTTCCGCGACAAGGACTGGAAGGTCGTTCCGTGGCTCGCCGTGTCGTGGTCGCAGCCGACCGACAAGGCCTGGCGCTTCAAGCTGCGCGAGGGGGTCAGATTCCACGATGGCTCCACGCTCACTGCCGATGATGTGGTGTTCTCGGTCGAGCGGGCACTCTCGCCCACCTCTCAGCTCAAGGTTTCGCTGCAGGGCGTCGAGAAGGCGGTGAAAGTCGACGCGCTGACCGTCGACCTCGTGATGCGTGAGCCCAACCCCGTTTTGCTCTCGCACCTCACGGCCTTCCGAATCATGAGCCGGGCCTGGGCGATGAAGAACGGCGCGCAGCGCCCGCAGGACTACACGGCCAAGGAAGACACCTTCGCGTCCCGCAACGCCAACGGCACGGGTGCCTTTCAGGTGCGGGAGCGCTCGCCGGATGTGCGAACCGTCCTGACGGCCCACAAGGACTGGTGGGGCCACAAGGCCGGCATGAACGAGGGCAACCTCGCGGAAGTCGTGATGCTGCCCATCAAGTCGAACGCCACGCGACTGGCCGCCCTGCTCTCCGGCGAGGTGGATTTCGTGCTGGACCCGCCGACCCAGGACGTGGCGCGCCTCAAGGCTGCGCCCAACCTGAAGGTCGTGGAAGGCGCCGAACAACGCGTCCAGTACCTCGCATTCGACCTGCACCGTGATCACCTTGTTTACGGCAACGCCGGCGGCAAGAACCCGTTCAAGGACCTGCGCGTGCGCCAGGCGGTGGCGCATGCCATCGACATGGAAGCAATCCGGTCAAAGGTGATGCGCGGCTTTTCGAAGCCTGTCGGCGCGCTGATCGTCCCGGGTGTGCAGGGCTACGCCAAGGAGGGGGACCAGCGTCTGCCCTACGACCGGGAGCGCGCGAAGAAGCTGCTCGCCGAAGCGGGATACCCCAATGGCTTCGACGTGACGCTGGACGCAGGCAGCATCCAGCCCGCCGCCGACATCGCCCAGGCCGTGGCGGCGATGCTCACCCAGGTGGGTATCCGGGTAAAGCCGAACATCGTCCCGCAGACCTCCTACTTCCCGAAGATCGAAAAGTTCGACACGAGCTTCTACCTGCTCTCGTGGGGCGCCGCGAGCACCTCCGACATTCTCTACACCGCCCAGGCCCTGCTGCACACGCACAGCAAGAAGGGCGAAGGCGACTTCAACATGGGCCGCTGGTCCAACCCGGCGATGGACGCCCTGATCCAGCGGCTCCAGGTGGAATCCGACCCCGCCCGGCGCGATGGCGTCGCCCGGGAGCTCCTGCAGCTTGCTGCGCGTGAACTCCCCGTCATTGCCCTGCACCAGCCACTGATCCCGTGGGCGATGCGCAAGGAAGTCACGGCACGGTTCACGCCGACCAACACGGTGTACTTTCACCTCGTGCGGGTCGATGGGCCGGCGCGCGCGCCGGCGGGGCGCTGACCGATGTTCGCTTTCGTCCTCACCCGCATCGCCCAGGGCGTCGTCGTCATGCTCGTGGTGGGCTTCATCGCCTTCTCGCTCTTCAACTTCGTCGGCGACCCGGTGGCGCTGATGCTGCCCCCCGAAGCGACGCAAGCCGATCGTCAGGCCATGCGGGAGGCCCTGGGCCTCGACCGGCCCTTCACCGTCCAGTTCGCCAACTTCGTCACCAACGCCGTGCAAGGCAACTTCGGGATCTCACTCCGGCTCGGGCGCCCCGTCTCGGCGCTCCTGGTCGAGCGGCTCCCGGCGACGCTCGAGCTCGCCTTTGTCGCCGCCTCCCTGGCGCTGCTGGTGGGTATCCCGCTCGGCGTCTACACGGGCCTCAAGCGCAACGCCTGGAGCTCGCGGCTGCTGCTGACGGCATCGCTTATCGGCGTGTCGCTGCCCACGTTCCTGATCGGCATCTTCCTCATCCTGATCTTCGCCGTGTGGCTGGGGTGGCTGCCCTCCTTCGGGCGCGGCGACACGGTGGCCCTCGGCGCGTGGACGACGGGCTTTCTTTCGCCAACGGGCCTGAAGGCCCTGATCCTGCCCTCGATCACGCTGGGGCTTTTCCAGCTCACCCTGATCATGCGGCTCGTGCGCAGTGAAATGCTCGAAGTCCTGCGAACCGACTACATCAAGTTCGCGCGCGCCCGCGGCCTGACCAATCGCGCCGTGCATTTCGGCCACGCGCTTCGAAACACGCTGGTTCCGGTCATCACCATCACGGGACTGCAGCTCGGCTCGATCATCGCCTTTGCGATCGTCACCGAGACGGTGTTCCAGTGGCCGGGCATGGGCCTGCTCTTCATTCAGGCCATCCAGTTCGCCGACATCCCGGTGATGGCGGCCTACCTGTGCCTGATTGGCCTCATCTTCGTCCTCATCAACCTCGTGGTCGACCTGCTGTACTACTTCGTCGACCCGCGCCTTCGCATCGAGCGGGCGGGAGCGGAAGGGCACTGATGGACATGCTGCGCCGATTCCTCGATGGCGATGTCTTCTACAGCTTCAAGCGCTCTCCGCTCACGATGGTGGCAGCCGCGCTGACCCTGGCAAGCGTCGTGGCGGCCCTGTTCGCGGGCTGGCTGGCGCCCCACAACCCGTTTGACCTCAAGACGCTGAACCTCCTAGACGCCTTCACGCCCCCTGCCTGGGTCGAGCGAGGCAACCCGGCCTACTTCCTGGGGACCGACGACCAAGGGCGAGACGTGCTCTCGACCATCATGTATGGCTCGCGCGTGTCGCTGATGGTGGGCCTGTGCGCCGTGGCACTGGCCATGGTGATCGGCATCACGCTCGGCCTTCTGTCGGGCTACGTCGGCGGCCGGCTCGACGCGTTCATCATGCGGGTAGCGGACGTGCAACTGTCTTTCCCCGCCATCCTGATCGCGCTGCTCATCGATGGCGTAGCGCGCGTGGCGCTGCCCAAGGACTCCCACGACGCGCTGGCCATCTACGTCCTGATCTTCTCCATCGCGGCGAGCGGCTGGGTTCAGTACGCTCGAACCGTTCGGGGCTCGACCCTGGTGGAGCGGAACAAGGAATACGTGCAGGCAGCCCGCGTCATCGGGCGCCACCCGGCCGCCATCATGTTCTCCCATGTGCTGCCGAACGTCCTGGGCCCGGTGCTGGTCATCGCCACGCTGCACATCGGCTCGGCGATCATCACCGAGGCCACGCTCTCCTTCCTGGGCGTGGGCGTGCCACCCACACAGCCCTCTCTCGGCACCCTGATCCGCATCGGCAATGATTTCCTGTTTTCCGGAGAGTGGTGGATCACCGTCTTCCCGGGTGCGTGGCTTGTCATCATGGTGCTGTCGATGAACGTCCTGGGGGATTGGTTGCGGGACGCCCTCAACCCGAAGCTGCGCTGACGAAGGAGGACCCATGAAGCGCTTGTTCGCCTCCCTGCTTCTCGCCCCAGCCCTCGTGGTGGCAGGGCCGTATGACCAACCCTACGTAATCATCATCACCGATACCGCTCCGGCCGTGGATCCGAACCTTCGCTCGGTGCTGGTGAGCCGAGTTGACGACGAGAACGTGCTGAACAACATCGCGGTCGTAGCCCCCGGCAAGCGCAAGGTGACGCTGGACCTGCCACCGCGCCAGGGCTTCAACAGCAGCACCCAGGAGACGCTGGACCTCGATGCCAAGGCTTGCACCCGCTACTACGTGATGGCGAGGCTGGACAGCGCCGTGAGCCAGAGGTGGGCCCCCCTGATCAGGCGAACCGAGGCGATCGGCGAATGCGAGTCGCGCTTCAAGTTGAAGAGCGCCCGGTAAGCGCCCGACCGGAGACCCCCCTTGCCCTCACCGACCGCCCCGCTGCTCGAAGTGCGCAACCTGCGCGTGGAATTCAACACGCGCCGCGGGACGCTCGTTGCCGTCGATGACGTCAGCTTCGATATCGCCCCGGGGGAAGTGCTGGGGGTGGTTGGGGAGTCCGGTGCCGGAAAGTCCATCACCGGCACGGCGATCATCGGGTTGCTGGAGCCCCCTGGGCGCATCGCGGGCGGCGAGGTCCTGCTCGCCGGGCAGCGCATCGACAACCTGCCCGCTGAAGGCATGCGCCGCATCCGGGGCCGGCAGATCGGCGCCATCTTCCAGGACCCGCTCACGTCGCTCAACCCGCTCTATACGGTGGGCCAGCAGATCATCGAGACGATCCAGACGCACCTGCCTTTGGGCGCCGCGGAGGCGCGTACGCGCGCCGTCGACCTGCTCAAGGAAGTGGGCATTCCGGCTGCGGAGCGTCGTATCGACCACTACCCGCACCAGTTCTCCGGTGGCATGCGGCAGCGAGTCGTCATCGCCCTGGCGCTCTGTGCAAACCCGAAGCTCATCATCGCCGATGAGCCCACCACGGCGCTGGATGTGTCCATCCAAGCCCAGATCATCACGTTGCTCAAGCGCCTTTGCCGGGAACATGGAACCGCCGTCATGCTGGTCACCCATGACATGGGCGTGATCGCCGAAACGGCGGACCGCGTGGCGGTGATGTACGCCGGGCGGCTCGCGGAGATCGGGCCGGTGCAGTCGGTGATTCACGACCCGCGCCACCCCTACACGAGGGGCCTCATGGGGTCGATTCCAGCCATCGGCGCGGAAGTCGAGCGCCTGCCGCAGATCGAGGGAGCGATGCCTCGCCTGAACGCCATCCCCTCGGGCTGCGCCTTCAACCCCCGCTGCCCGCAGGCGATGGATCGCTGCCGACGCGAGCGCCCGGACCTCATCCAGGCCGGCGCAACCCGCGCAGCCTGTTGGCTGCACGCCGCCGAAGGGGCCGCCCGATGAGCGCCCTGCCAGAGGAGAAGCCGATCGCGCCCGAAAACCTCCTCGAGGTTCGCGACTTGGCGCGCACCTTCGACGTCTCGAGGCCGTGGCTCAACCGGGTGCTGGAAGGCGCGCCGCGGCAGACGCTCAAAGCTGTCGATGGCGTGTCGTTTTCCATCGCGCGCGGCGAGACGCTGGCGCTGGTGGGCGAATCCGGCTGCGGCAAGAGCACGATCGCAAGGCTCATCTGCGGGCTCTACGCGCCGACCCGGGGTGAGGTCATCTTCGATGGCCACGACATGGCCAAGGTCCGCAGCCGCGCTGACATGCTTGCCTTCCGCCGGCGATTCCAGATGATCTTCCAAGACCCCTATGCGAGCCTGAACCCCCGGTGGCGGGTGGGCAAGATCATCGCCGAGCCGCTGCGCCAGCACGGCCTGGCGCAGACAGAAGACGAGATGCGCGCCCGGGTCGCGTCGCTCCTCGAGGATGTGCGCCTCTCGGCCCAGGACGCGGAGAAATTCCCGCACGAGTTCTCCGGCGGCCAGCGCCAGCGCATCTCGATTGCGCGCGCCCTTTCCTCCAAGCCCGAGTTCCTGGTGTGCGACGAGCCCACCAGCGCGCTCGACGTGTCCGTGCAGGCGCAGATCCTGAACCTCATGAAGGATCTGCAGCGCGAGCACGGCCTCACCTATCTCTTCATCTCGCACAACCTGGCGGTGGTCTCCCACATCGCCAACCGGGTGGGCGTGATGTACCTGGGCCGGCTCGTGGAGATTGCCCCGACACGAACGCTCTTCACCCGGCCGTTGCACCCCTATACGCAGATGCTGGCGAGCGCAATTCCCGACATCACCATGAGTGGCAAGGCACGCACGCCAGTGGCAGGGGAAGTGCCCAACCCGCTCGACCCACCTTCCGGCTGTGCTTTCCACCCGCGCTGCCCCCATGCCAACGAGCGGTGCAAGGCCGAGCGTCCCGAGCCTCTGCCCTTCGACGGCGCGGAGGTCGCCTGCCACGCGGTGCATGAGCGGCGCATTCCGCTGCACGCCATCTGAAACCGACGGGCGATCAGTCGCGGCCGATTCTCGTCGGAGGCGGCTGTTGCGATAGGCGGGTGAGCGCACTCACCACCGATTCGGCGACGGAATGCCAGTCACCCGGTGCTGACTGGCGAAACAGGCGCGCGCTTGGGTACCACGGCGAATCGGCCCGATCCACGAGCCAGCGCCAATCCGGCGCAAAGGGAAGCATCACCCAGACTGGCACACCCAGCGCGCCAGCGAGATGGGCGACGGACGTGTCCACCGCGACGACGAGGTCAAGCGCCTGCATGGCGGCAGCGGTATCGGCAAAGTCCTGCAGCTCCTCCGCAAGATCGACCACTCGACCCCTCCACGCGCTGGGAAACGGCCGCCCCTTCTGCAGGCTGAACCATGAGCAGCCACCGGCCCCAAGGAGGGGCTCCAGGAGTTCGGCGGGGCATGACCGGTTGCGATCGTTTGCGTGGGTCGGATTGCCAGCCCAGGCGATGCCGACGCGCAGCCCCCTGGAACCGGCCAGTCGATCGCGCCAACGGGAGGCGGACTCGGGCTCGGCCTTGACGTAGCGCGTGGCAAAGGGCAGCTGCTCGAGTGCCAACGCCCGCTGCAACGGCAGGCTCATGAGATTCACATAAAAGTCGGCCGGCTCCTGCCAGCCACCCCGATCGACGACGACTGCGCCAGGAAGAGAGGCCCGGGCCAGCGCTTGCAAGGACGGCGCGATTTCAACGATCACCCGCCCAGCGGCACCGACAAGTGGCGGGATGAAGCGCATGAACTGGATCGTGTCGCCGGCGCCTTGCTCCTGGCGAATCAGCAAGGTCCGCCCAGCGAGGGGCTCGCCCTGCCACGGCGTCGCACCGGGCAATACCAGGCGATCGCGTTCGAACGCCTGGCAACGAAGGCGCCATTCGTATTCCGCCCAGGCCTGTCGATATCGGCCAAGCAACAGGCGAACAAGGCCGAGGTTCCAGTGCGCTTCGGCGAGGGCCGGGTCAGCGGCGATGGCATCCTCGAAGGCGGCCATCGCATGCTCGGGACGGCCTAGGGCCTGCAGGTCCAGCCCAAGGTTGCTGTAGGCGCCTGCGTAATCTGGTCGCAAGCTGATCGCGCGCCGATAACAGGCCACGGCCTCCTCCAAGCGCCCCTGCGCACGCAAGCACAAGCCGAGATTGCTGTGAAACTCCGGCACGTCGTCGGCCGACGCGATAGCCCTTCGGACCATGGTTTCAGCGGTGAGGGCGTCGCCCTTCTGGAGCGACAGCACGCCCAGGTACTGCATGGCAACGATATTGTCGGGGGCCACGGCAAGGACGCGCCGGTAGATCGTTTCAGCCTGCTCGAGGTTGCCGGCTTGGTGAAACGCTGTCGCCTGGTCGAGCAGCGCCCGGGGATCGAAGCTGGCTCGAATCGTTTCTGTACCCGCATTCGGCCCCGGCTGACCCAGTTGTCCGCAGCACGCCTTGTAGCGCTTGCCACTGCCACACGGGCACGGGTCATTTCGGCCGACGCCAGGGAGCGCGGCTGGCTGCGCATCGGACCGCCACTCGGACAGCAGGGCCGTGGCTTCCGCGTCCGTTGAATTGCGCCGGGCACGCTCCTGGAGCGTGATGATCGCTTCCTCGCGCCGATTCAGCTCACGGTAATTGCGCGCGAGCCTGAGATACTGCGGGCCCGCCACCACCTCGTCGCTAAGCTCCGCGACGAACCGTCCGAGGCCATCCCGGGGCACCACCATCCACATGTTGAAGAGGCCGTGGAAGCCGAAAGTTGGGCCCGTCGGGTACGTCGCCTCGAAAGAGAAGCCTGCCGCCAGCGACTCCGGGGCGAAGCGGATGCCGTACCTCGACTCGAGCAACGGCCGGTAGCGGCGGCCGATAGCCTCATCCTCGGGATGCGCCTCAGCGACCTCGGGGTCGCGAAGCGCCGTGCACAGCCTGCCGGAGCGCAGCGAAAACCCGCCGTTGCCAACCCGATGCTCGTCGGGGTACCACCCCCACGGCGCACCGATGTAATCGAAGTCCAGGAACTCCGCGCGCCACGCCGAGGGGTCGAGGACGTAGCCATCCCACTGGATGAGGAGCACATGGCTGGTATCGAAGTGCTGCCCAAGTTCCTTCAGCACGAATCGGGAGTAGCCCTGACCCGACTCGATCCTCGGAATGTTGACCATCCGCACACCGTTGAGGGCGTACTCCGAGGCCCGGTCAGAGAGGAAAACGGCGTCGGCAAACGCCATCCGGGAGAGCGAGATGTCCAGCGCGAGCAGCGCGTGAACGGGATTCGCGCAGTCAATCGCGCAAATCGTCACCCGCTCGGCCCCCGGCAGCTTGACGCCCGAGCCGACCATCAGCGCCCCTCCCCGCGAGCCTTGCGATTGCGACACGACAGGTAGAGCTCAAGCGTCGCAAGGTCCTGCATCGGGTATGGCTGCAAAGCCGGCGTGTACTCGATCAGGTCCTCTGTGCGAAGCGCCACGCGCCACGGCTCGAAGCCGAGCGCGCGCAGCTCCCGCTCGAACTGCGGCACGGTGATCGGGTTGAGCTCCGTAAACCACTGCCAGTATTGCTCCGGCGAGGCGAACTCCCCCGAGCGGTCGATGTAGGAGGGGCTCGTCGCCAGGACGAGGTCCCGCACTTCGGCGCGCGACTTCGTCAGGTGAAAGTGCGGCTCGGAGGAAAACTCGCCGAGATGGTGGCCGAAATTGCCGTAGTAGAGCCCCGGGTGTATGAAGAGGAGGCCGTCGGGGCGAAGCACCCGCCGCATCTCCCGCAGGGCCTGCTGGTAGCCCCCCTTGATGTGCTCGACGCTTCCCCAGGAAACAACGACGTCGAAGCTGTCGTCCGGGAACGGGATGGCATTGCCGTCAGCGGGCAGAAACCGGAGCGTCGAGGGCACGGCATCGGCCGGAACATGATTGTCGTGAAGAATCGTGGGCAGGCGCTCGTAACCGCGGAAAGGGTCGATGCCCACCAGCTCGGAACAGCCCGTCCGCAGGGCGAGCGAGAAATCGGTGATGCCATCGCCGCAGCCGACATCGAGTATGCGACCGCGCAATTCCGGTGCGTCCGCCAGCAAATACCCGTGCACCACCTGGGCCGCATGGTCGAAGTGGCGATAGAACCAGTCGGCATGCCCCTTTCTCCAGGACAGATTGTCGACCGGCACGCTCGGTGACAGCGACTCGATAGCCCACCCGGCCTCACTGCCGCCCGTCGTGGGCGCCTCGAGGGCCACCCGGTCGCCGTCGCTGGCCTGCCAGTGCTGGTGCGTGAGCGTGCTCCCCATGCGCAGGTGCGTCGTGACCTCGCAGGTGCCGGCAGCAAGCCCGGCAGGCAGCGTGACGCGAACTCGGTATCGGCCGCGCGGGAGCCAGCCCACCCGCAGTGTGTCCGTTGCGGATAGCGTCGCCGCGCCAGACAAGGAGAGCGAGACGCCAGGGAGGATCACGACGGCAGCCTCGACGACGAGCGTGTTGGCAAGCGCGGGCCAGCCGGCCGATGCCTCCATCGACCATGCGCCTTCCCACCTCATCGCCGCTGCCATGCCATTCCTCCCTGACGAGCCTGCGATTATCGCCGAAAGACCATCCCTCTCTGCCTAGCGGCGCAGGTTGTCATCCCAGAACCTTTGCAGCCGCTTGGCCGAGACCGGGAACGGTGTTCGCAGCTCCTGCGCGAAGAGGGATATCCGCAGCTCCTCCACGAGCCAGCGGAACTCCTCCAGCCTGGGATCGCGCCGGCCGCTCTTGCGGTCGGCTTCGGCGCGCGCTTCGTACTGGGACCAGAGCCCGGCCACGACGGGCGCGTGCCGCTGGTCACGCTCTGCGTTGGTGCGCAACTTGGTGAGGCGAAGCGCGTAGCCCTTGAGGTAGCGCGGCAGGTCGCCGAGATGCTCCCAAGGTGTGGCGGCGAGGAACCCGGGAAATACCAGCCGCCTTTCCTGAGCCTTTACCTCCTGGAGCGTTGCGGGAGGAAAGCCCTTCTGGACTAGCGTCGACGCCAGCGCTTGACTGGCCTCGACGACTGACACGAGATGGCGTGCGAGCGCCTCGCTGACGGCGGGCAGCCTCGCCCGAGCTCGCTTCTTCTGCTCTTCGTAGGCGCGCGGCGACCGTGGAGGCTCGTCCTCACCGATGAAGGCGCGGTCGAGCACGGCGGCCACGAAATCGGCACGCAAGCGCTCGACGGGGATCACGGATTGCAGGCGAAGCGCCACCGTGTTGAACGACGCCGGGCCTCGCTCGAGGTTCTTCACCTGCTCCCGCAAGTCGAGCGCCAGCAGGCGCTTGACGCCCTCGCGATGGGACGCCTCCGCGCCCTCCCGCTTGTCGAACAGGCGAATGGCAACACTGTCGCCCACATCGGCCAGCGCGGGATAACCCGTGAGCGCCTGGTTGCCACGCCGGAACCCCACCTCCGCCGGGAGGTCGCCGAAATCCCACGCCTTGATGCCATCGCGCTCGAGGCCGGGCTTCGCCTTCGCGAGCGTGAGTTGCGCAGCCTCGCCCAGCTGCTGCCGTAGCGCCGCCACGTCGCGCCCGCTCGCCAGCTCGCGCTTGGCATCGTCGACCACCCGGATGTTCATCACCAAATGCGGTGGCGGCGTTTCCTTTGACCAGATATCGGAATCGAGTCGCTCGCCCGCTTGGCGCGAGGCGTAATCCAGCACGGCGTCACGGATGAGGCGATCGCCCGGACTCTCTCGCTCGAGGAAGGCGGTGACATGCTCCGGCACGGGCACCAGTTGCGAGCGCACGCGCTTCGGCAGCGCTTTCATCGCCCAGGCGACCTTCTCTCGCACCATGCCGGGCACCAGCCAGTCGATCGTCGCTTCATCCACCTGGTTGAGGAGCGCGAGAGGCACGTTGAGCGTGACCCCATCGAGTGGGTGGCCGGGCTCGAACCGGTACGCGAGGGGGTAGGCCTGCCCACCCATGCGCAGCTGACGGGGATAGAGCTCTTCGGTCACCGCCTCCGCGCCATGGCGCATGAGGTCCTCGCGCGAAAGCTCGAGCAGGGCTCGCTCGCCCTTGTGCGCCGAAGCCGCCTTGTCATACCAGCCCTCGAACGACACCGTGTCGCAGATATCCTCGGGAATGCGTGACGCGTACCACGCAAACAAAGTGCGGTCATCGACCAGCACGTCGGGTCGGCGGGCCCGGTGCTCGAGGTCCTGCACCTCGCGAATCAACGCCAGGTTGCGCGCCAAAAATGGCTGCTTGGTGTCGAATTCGGCTGCGACCAGCGCTCCCTCGATGAAGATCTCCCGCGCGCGAGCCGGGTCCCGCCGGCCAAAGCTCACGCGGCGTCGCGCCACGATCACGAGGCCGTAGAGGGACACGGACTCGTAAGCCATCACCTCGCCGCGCGACCGCTCCCAATGCGGCTCGGTACACGTGCGGGTCACCAGGTGCGACGCCGCCTTCTCGATCCACTCGGGCTCGATCCGCGCGACGTTGCGGGCAAAGATGCGCGTGGTCTCCTGCAGCTCACCCGCCATCACCCAGCGGGGGCGATTCTTCTTCAACCCCGAGCCGGGCCAGACGGCGAACGCGATGCCGCGTGGCGCGGCGTAATGGTCGCCCTCCTGGCTCTTGAGGCCCACGTTCGCCACCAGGCCCGTGAGAAGCGCCCGGTGCACCTGCTCGTACGTGGCATCCGCCTTGTTCTCGCGGATGCCCAGTTCTGCCGCCATCTCGCGCAGCTGGCCGGCGAGGTCTCGCCACTCGCGCATGCGGATGTACGACAGGAAGTGCTCCCGGCACAGGGCCCAGAGCTTGCGATTCGATTCCTTGTGCCGGAAAGCCTCGTCGAAGAAGCGCCAGAGGTTCAGCAGCTGGATGAAGTCCGAGGCCTCGTCGCGAAACTCCTCGTGGGCGCGGTCGGATTCCTGCCGCTTGTCCTGGGGGCGGTCGCGCGGGTCCTGAATCGAGAGCGCCGAGGCAAGGATCACCATCTCGCACAGGCAGTTGTGCTCGCGGGCGGCCACCAGCATGCGCCCGATTTTGGGATCGACGGGGAGCCGTGCCAGTTCCCGGCCGATGGCGGTGAGGCAGCGCAAGTCGTCCAGCGCGCCCAGCTCGAAGAGCGCCCGACGGCCATCCTCGATCTGCCGGGGCGTCGGTGCCTCGACGAAGGGGAAGTCGCTCACGTCCCCCAGCTCGAGCGCCGCCATGCGCAAAATCACGCTCGCGAGCGAGGTGCGTAGCACTTCCGGCGTGGTGAATGCAGGGCGGGCGTCAAACTCCGCCTCGGCGTAGAGCCGTATTGCGACGCCGCTCGCCACCCGGCCGCAACGTCCCGCCCGCTGCCGGGCAGCCGCCTGAGAAATCGGCTCGATGCGAAGCTGGTCGATCTTCTGGCGCGGGCTGTAGCGCTTCACGCGCGCGAGGCCGGTGTCGATGACGTAATGAATGCCCGGCACGGTGAGTGACGTCTCCGCGACGTTGGTGGCGAGCACGATGCGCCGCTGCCCACCCGGGCTGAACACGCGGTCCTGCTCCTCCGCCGAAAGGCGAGAGAACAGCGGCAGGATCTCCGTTCCCCGCGGGTGGCGCTTGCGCAGCGCCTCGGCTGTCTCGCGGATCTCGCGCTCGCCCGGCAGGAATACCAGGATGTCGCCGGTGCGGCTTTCCTGGGCGATCTCATCGACAGCCCTGGCAATCGCCTCGCCCATGTCGACAGGCTCATCGTCTTCGTCGGCATCCTCGACGTACTCGGGGCGATAGCGCACCTCAACGGGGTAGGTTCGCCCGGAGACTTCGATCACCGGCGCGCCATCGAAAAAATCGGAAAAACGCTGCGTGTCGATCGTGGCGGACGTCACGATCACCTTGAGCTCCGGCCGCACGGCGACGAGGCGCTTCAGGTATCCCAGCAGGAAGTCGATGTTGAGGCTTCGCTCATGCGCCTCGTCGACAATGATGGTGTCGTAGGCACGCAGCTCCCGGTCCGAGTGCGTCTCGGCGAGCAGGATCCCGTCGGTCATCACCTTGACGACGGTGTCTGACACGGTGCGGTCCTGGAAGCGAATCTTGTGGCTCACGAAGCCTTTCGGCACGCCTGGCAGCTCCTGGGCGAGGCGCGTGGCGAGGCTTCGGGCGGCGATTCGTCGCGGCTGCGTGCAGCCGATCAGGCCGCCGGCGCCGCGCTCCAGCGCGAGGCAAATCTTCGGCAGCTGAGTCGTTTTGCCGGAGCCTGTTTCGCCACAAACGATGGTGACCGGGTGCCGCGCGACGAGCGTAGCGATCTCATCACGGTGCTGCGCGATCGGCAGGTCGTCGGGAAAGACAGGCTTGGGCAGGCGGGTGAGACGCGCTGCACGCGCGTTGCGTGAGCGCTCGAGCAGGCCTTCCAGCACCGCACGCTCGCGATCGGCAGGCTGACGGGCACGCTGACGAGCGTCGAGCGCACGAGCCGCCTGGGCGATGCGGGGAATGTCAGCCGCCAGGACGGCGGCGGCCACGTCGGCGGGGAGCTCGTCGCTCCCCCGGCTTGCCGCGCTCAGGGCTGCAGCGCGATGCCTTCTTCCGCCATCACGCGCTTGACCGCCGGGCGGGATGCCACCCGCTCGACCAAGGCGGTGTAGTGGGTCAGGCTTTTCATGTCTAGGTGAATGCGAAGCCCCCACCGATAGAACACCAGCAGGTAGCCGTCGACCACGGTGAAGCGATTGCCGAAGTACCAGCGCCGTCCCGCGACCATGGCGTCGATTTCCTTGAGGCAATTCCAGAAAGTCTCGCGGCCCTTGTTCTTGATCGCCTCGTGGGTGCTGACGTCGTCCGAGTAACGCTCGGTCCTGAAGATGTGCGCGAAAGCCGGGTGCACTGAATTGGCGAGCCAGGACATCACTGACAGGGCCTCAGCCTGGTCCAGCGTATTGCTGGGCCAAAGGCCCGACTTCGGGTGGCCGCCCGCGATGAAAGTCATGATCGCCACGTTCTCTGTGAGGGTGCGGCCATCGATCACCAGCGTCGGGACCCGGCCCCGGGAGTTGATCTTCAGGTACTCGGGCGAGCGCTGCTCCCCCGCTGCGGTGTTGATCCGGAAAGCCTCGTAGGCCAAGCCGGATTCCTCCAGTGCAATGTGGGAAGCCAGCGAGCAGGCGCCGGGGGCGTAGTAGAGGGTCAGCTTCACGGCAAACTCCGTTGGACGGGCGTTTTCCCCGCATTTTCGCACGGCGGCCGCGGAATTTCGCCCCCCCAGCCCTCCCCGGACCCCTCCTGCGCGCGGCTAGAATGCACAAAATCCCTGAAACGGAGCCTTTTTGTGGCTGAAATCTACGGTTCGGACGCCTTTTCCCCCCGGGAAATCGCCGAAAAGGTCGAGGCCATTGGGGTTGCGAAGGCGCGGTTGCCACTGCTCACGATGGTGATGCTGGGCGTGCTGGCGGGCGCTTTCATCGGGCTAGGCGCGCTTTTCTTCAGCATCGTGCTGGCGGATTCGACGCTCGGCTTTGCCACCCAGCGGATTCTGGGGGGCGTGGTGTTTTCTCTGGGCCTCTTCCTTGTGGTCGTCGCGGGGGCGGAACTATTCACGGGCAACAACCTGCTCGCCATGGCGTGGGCCGACGGCAAGGTGAGCTCCGCGGAGGTGCTGCGCAATTGGGTCGTGGTGTGCCTGGCGAACTTTGTCGGGGCGGCAGGGCTCGCCGTACTCGTGCACCTCTCGGGCCACCTCGGCATGAACGGCAACAACGTCGGAGCCGCCGTGGTGAAGGTGGCCGCCGCCAAGGCGGCGCTCTCGCCAGGCGAGGCATTCGTGCGCGGCGTGCTCTGTAACGTCCTCGTGTGCCTGGCGGTATGGATGACGCTCGCGGGCCGCAGCGTCACGGACAAGTTCCTCGCGGTGCTGTTGCCGATCGCTGCCTTCATCGCCGCCGGGTTCGAGCACAGCATCGCCAACATGTATATCTTTCCGCTGGCGATGCTGCACCAGGCAGCTCACCCCGTGGCCGGGGTGGCGCCAGTGACCCTCGAGCAGATGCTGGTGAACCTCGCGATCGTGATCCCCGGCAACATCGTCGGGGGAAGCGTGCTGGTAGCGCTCGTCTACTGGGTGATCTACCGCCGCCCGACGCCCAAGCCTTAGAGCCGGACGATCAGGGACGAGGTGTCCCAGCGGTTGCCCCCGGCCTTCTGCACATCCGCGTAGAACTGGTCGACCAGTGCCGTCACCGGCAGTCGCGCGCCGTTCTGCCTCGCCTCGTCGAGGCAGATGGACAAGTCCTTGCGCATCCAGTCGACCGCGAAGCCGAAGTTGAACTCGCGCTTGGCCATGGTGCCGGCGCGGTTCTCCATCTGCCAGCTTTGCGCGGCGCCCTTCGAGATGGCCTCGATCACGCGGTTGGGGTCGAGCCCCGCCTTCTCGGCGAACGCAATGCCTTCGGAGAGCGCCTGCACAAGGCCCGCAATGCAGATCTGGTTCACCATCTTGGTCAGCTGCCCCGCGCCCGGGCCACCCAGCAGGGTGACGGCACGCGCATAGCTTTCCATCACCGGGTGCGCGCGGGAGAAATCCGCCTCGGTGCCACCGCACATGATGGTGAGCTTGCCGTTCTCGGCGCCCGCCTGGCCGCCGGAAACCGGCGCGTCGACAAAGCCGATACCGCGCGCCGCTGCTGCCGCGTGCAGCTCACGCGCAACGGTTGCAGAGGCCGTGGTGTGGTCGACCAGCACCGAGCCCTTGCCCATGCCAGAGAGGGCTGCCGCGCCCACCTCGCGCACATCGTGGTCGTTGCCCACGCACATCATCACGAACTCGGCACCCGAGGCGGCGTCGGAAGGGGTCGCGGCGGCGCGGCCGCCGTGTTTCTCCACCCAGGCCTTCGACTTGGCCGGCGTGCGGTTGTAGACGGTGACGTCGTAGCCCTTCGCGCGAAGGTGGCCGGCCATGGGGAAACCCATGACGCCCAGGCCCAGGAAAGCGACTTTGCGGCTCATTGCAACTCCAGGTTGACGAGGTTCGGGGGGCGGCGGCCCTCGAGGGCCGCGGTGAGGTTGGCGACTGCCGTCTCGCACATGGCAAGCCGCGTGGCGCGCGTGGCGCTGCCGATGTGCGGCGTGAGCACCACGTTGGCAAGGTCGAAGTAGCCCGGGTTCACCTGCGGCTCGCCCTCGAAAACATCCAGGCCCGCGCCGGCGATGCGATTCGCCCGTAAAGCTTCTACCAACGCCGTGTCGTCGACGATGCCGCCGCGTGCCGGGTTGATGAGGATGGCTGTGGGCTTCATGAGCGCGATTTCCTTGGCCCCGATGAGGTGGTGAACAGCGGGCGAGTACGGGAGCATCGGCAACACGAAATCCGCCGTGCGAAGCAAGTCGGCCATGGCCATCCACGTCGCGCCGCCCAGCTTCGCCTCATCGGCTTCCGGGAGGCGGTTGCGGTTGCTGTAGACGATCTTCATGTCGAAGCCCAGCGCGCGCCGCGCGATGGCCTGGCCGATACGCCCCATGCCAATGATGCCAAGCGTGGCGTGGTGGACATCCGTGCCCAGCGGCGACTGCATCGCGAAGGCCACTTTCCAATCGCCCCGGCGAACCATGGCATCGCCCTCGGCAATGCGGCGAGCTGAAGCAAGGATCAGCGCAAACGCGAGATCCGCCGTGGTTTCATTCAACACGACGGGCGTGTTGGTCACGCGAATGCCGCGCGTCGTGCAGGCGGCAATGTCGACGTTGTTGGTGCCCACCGCAATGTTAGAGACGACCTTGAGCTGCGGCGCGTTCGCGAGCATCGCTTCATCGATGCGGTCCATCACGGTGGCGAGCACCCCGTGCTTGTCCGCCAGACGCCGGGAGAGCTCTTCCGCCGGCCATAGGCGGTCGTCGTCGTTGTGCTCGACATCGAATCGCTCGCGAAGCGCCGCGACGACTTCCGGAAATATCTGCCGGGTGACGAGGATGCGCGCTCTCACGTCAGTTGCGGTAAAGCACCGTCGGCAGCCACATGCCGATCTCGGGGAAGATGTAGAGCAGCGCCAACGCGAGAACCTGGATCCCCATGAAAGGCATCATGCCCGCGAAGATCTGGTTGAGCGTTACGTGTGGCGGCGAGACCCCCTTGAGATAGAACGCCGCCATCGCCACCGGCGGTGACAGGAACGCCGTCTGCAGGTTGAGCGCCACCAGCAGCCCGAAGAAGAGCGGGTCGATGTTGAACTTGGCGAGCAGCGGGATGAAGATCGGCATGAAGATCACGATGATCTCCGTCCACTCGAGCGGCCAGCCCAGGATGAAGATGATGAACTGGGCGAGCAGCAGGAACTGCACGGGCGTGAGGCCCAGCGACAGCACCCACTTCTCCACGATTTCCTGCCCCCCCAGTAACGCGAACGCAGCCGAGAAGATCGACGAGCCCACGAACAGCCAGCACACCATGGCGCTCGTCTTGGCAGTCAGGAAGGAGGACTCCTTGAGGATGCCGCCCATCTCACGGGTGGTGACCATCAGGGGACTGCCAGCCTTCAATCGAACCGCACCGACGTAACGATAGGCAATGGCCAACAAGAATCCGCCGAAGGCGCCGACGGCGGCCGCCTCGGTGGGGGTGGCCAGGCCGAACACGATGGAACCCAGCACCGCGAGAATCAGAACGGCGAGCGGGAAGAACGACGCAAGCAGCATCTTGAAGATCTCGAAGCGCTGCCACGTGAAGAAGCCGTACACGACAGCGAGCAGCGCAGCGCCGATACCCATGGTGATCCAGAGCCAGTTGGGAATGGGCAGGCGCTCGGCCGCCTTGGCCGGCGCCTGGCTAGCGCCCGGCGTCGCGGGCTGCGGTTTGGCACCGCCCGGCTCCTGCACTCCCCCTGCGGCGGCCGGAGCGGCTTCCTTCACGACGGGCGGTTCAGCGAGGCCCGTGCGCGCGGCACCCGGCGGCTCGGCGAGGCCCGTGCTCGACGGCACGGCCGGTGGCTCGCTGAGGCCAGTCCCTGAGGGGGGCGGGGGCTCTGCCAGGCCGGTTCCCGATGCGGCAGGCGGCTCAGCCAGCCCGGTCCCCGACGAGCGATCCGGTGCGTCAGCCGCCACGAGGCCGCCTGCCTGCACTAGCCCCTCCGTATTCGGCTCTTCCGCGGGGGCCGTTGCCAGTGCGTAGAGCATGACAACGAGGGAAATGACGGCCAGCGCCGGCAGCAGCGCGACGAAAAGCTGCCCCAGCACCGTGCCCTGCCGGTGGCCCGGAACGCCCCCGATGCTCGACATCAGGCCGGCGAGGGCATTGCGGCGCCCTTGGCTCGCGAGCGCCTTGGAAAGCGCTGGCAGTTCCACATGGCGCTCCGCCTCCGGCAAAGGTGGCATCAGGCTGGGCTTGATCTTCGCGACGATTACCACGTACCCAACGTAGAGGGCTGCCAGCATGAAGCCTGGGAAGAACGCGCCAGCGTAGAGCTGAACGACCGAAACGCCTGCCGTCGCGCCATAGACGATCAACATCACGGAGGGTGGGATGAGGATGCCCAGACAGCCACCCGCCGTGATGGCACCGGCTGCGACCTGAACGCTATAGCCCGAGCGCAGCATCGCCGGCAGCGCGAGCAGGCCCATCAACGTGACCACCGCACCCACGATACCCGTGGCGGTGGCGAAGATGGCGCAGGTGACGATGGTGGCTACTGCCAGCGAGCCCGGAACGCGGGCCAGCGAGAGATGCAGGCTCTTGAAGAGCTTCTCGATGAGGTTCGCGCGCTCCACCAGATAGCCCATGAACACGAAGAGCGGCACGGCGATCAGCACGTCGTTCGACATCACCGAGTACGCACGCTGGACCATGAGGTCGAGCACTTGCCGAATGGCGGTATCAGGGTTGACGCTGCGATACGAGAGCCAGGCAAACACCACGCCCATGCCCATCAGGGTGAACGCCGTCGGGAAGCCCATCATGATCGCCACGACTACCAGCGATAGCATCAGCAGGCCCAGGTGACCGTTGCTGAGATTGGTCCACGGCGTGAAGACAACCACCGGGATGAGGATCGCCGCCATCAGGATGAAGCCGAACCACAGTTCCTTCTTGACCTTCATTTCGCGCCCTCCGCCTTCACGACGTAGGCATCGAGCTTCGCGATGTCCTCATGTTTCACGTGCACCATCTCCTTCAGTTTGTCGACGTCGACTTCCTCGACGTCCTGCTCCCGAGAGGGCCACTCGCCCTGCTTGATGCAGATCGCACAGCGCACGATCTCCACCAGGCCTTGCGCCAGCAGGATCACTCCAGCAACCGGGATCACGGTCTTGAAGGGATAGATCGGCGGACCATCGGCCGTGATGTTGGAGTGCTCATTGATGGCCCAGCTTTCGGCCGCGTAGCTGTAACCCGCCCAACACAACGCAATGACGCCCGGGATGAAAAACAGGACGTACAGGACAAGGTCTATGGTCGCCTGGGTGCGCGGCTCGAAAAAACTGTAGAGCACGTCGCCTCGCACGTGCCCGTTCTTGGAGAGCGTGTAGGCGCCTGCCATCATGAAGAGCGTGCCGTAGAACATGATCATCACGTCGAAGGCCCAGGCGTGCGGCTGGTTAAGCGCATAGCGGGAGAAGACCTCCCACGAGATCAGCAGCGTAAGAGCCACGATGAACCAGGAAAAGGCCTGGCCTACCCAGGTGCTAACCCTGTCGATGAACAGCAGCAGCTTCTGCATGGTTGCGTTGCCTCCTGGGGTTGCGTGATTTGCCCTTAACCGGGCATCCAAAACAAAAACAGCCACCTGGCAAGGCCAGGTGGCTGTTGGGCTGCGGTGGTGCTCAGCCCTTCTTGGCCGGAGCCGGTGCCTGCGCGGGCTTGGCGAAGTAGTGGTTGTAGGCCATTCGGCGCTCGACGACCGTGTCGAGCTCCCAGCGCACGACGCGCTGCGCGAAGGCCTTCTGGGACGCCTCGATTTCCTTGAAGAGGGCGTTGCCGTCGGCCTTCTTGGCCGCGGCCTCGTCGTAGGCGGAGAGCTGGCGCTGCAGCACGCCATTGGGCGTCTTGTAGAACTTCACGCCCTTCTTCTCCATGTCGACGTAGTCCTTGGAGTAGCGGTCGATCGCCTTCCAGGACATGTCAGCCGAGGCAGCCTCGACCGCGTTCTCGATGATGGCGCGCATCTTGGC
Source organism: Burkholderiales bacterium (assembly GCA_017853245.1). Lineage (GTDB taxonomy): Bacteria > Pseudomonadota > Gammaproteobacteria > Burkholderiales > Usitatibacteraceae > FEB-7. The sequence continues at coordinate 22,576 of JAFMJY010000041.1, forward strand.
CGGCAGCGCGTCGAACTTGGTCTTGTTGAACATGATCTCGAACTGCTCGGCGTTCTGGTGGTAGCTCTGCAGCATGCACACCTTGGATACGTCCGGGAAGCCGAGGATGTTGTCGGAGGAAGCGTTGTTGAACTCCGCCGCATCCAGCAGGCCGCGGTCCATGGCAGGAACGATTTCACCGCCGGGAAGCGCGTTCACCGCTGCGCCCAGGCCCGTGAACACGTCGATCGAGA
>JAFMJY010000042.1 GCA_017853245.1 Burkholderiales bacterium
CCAGCAGGCCGCCGTAGAAGCGGCGCGCCTCCTCGAGGTCGCGAACGGGGAATGCAAGGTGAAACGGGGGCATGGCCATGGGAAGCTCGCTCAACGGGCAGGTGAAGGATTGGAGGCGAAATTATCCAGCAAACGGATATCGGCCCTGCGCCACCAGAGGAGCACCAGGCCAGGCAGGGCGATGACGAAGGTGGCGAGAAAGAACGTGGTCCAAGCGAGGCCCAGCTGCTTGGGATCCGTGGCATAGCCCGCTGCCGGCCCCACGTACACGCGCCCAAAGGCGGCGAGCGCGGAGAGCAAGGCGTACTGCGTGGCGGTGAAGCGCTTGTCGCACATCGCCATGAGCAATGCGACGAACGCCGCCGTGCCCATGCCGCCCGAAAGGTTCTCGAAGCCTACTGCGAAGAGCATCAGCGAGTAGCTCTTGCCCGCCGAGGCGAGCGCCCAGAATCCCAGATTCGAGATGGCCTGCAGCACGCCAAACACCATGAGCGAGCGATACAGGCCCAGCTTCACCATCAGCGCGCCACCAAAAAGCGCGCCAACAATGGTGGCGGCAAGGCCCATGCCCTTGTTCACGTAGCCCACGTCGTCGAGCGAAAACCCAACGCCGCGCAACAGGAAGGCTGTTGTGAGAGCGCCAGCGAAGGCATCGCCCAGCTTGTAGAGAATGATGAGCACCAGCAGCACCCAGGCGCCCGGGCGAGCGAAGAACTCGCGCAGGGGCAGCCACACGGCATCCCTCAGCGTCCTCGGCGGTGGCGCTTCCAGCTTCGGCTCCGGCCCCCACAGCGTGGCCAGCGCGCCGACCCCCATGAGCGCTGCCATCACGTAGTAGGTGTTCTGCCAGCCCAGCGCCGGTATGAACCCGGAGCCCGCCACCAACACCAGTGCGGCGGCACCGGAGATGAGCATGGCGATGCGGTAGCCCACCACCGTCAACGCAGCCGCGAGGCCGCGCTGCTCCTTGGTGGCGACCTCCGTGCGATACGCATCGAACACAATGTCCTGCGACGCGGACATGAACGCCACCATCAGGGCCAGCAGCGCGATCCACGCGAGGTCCTGTTTCGGGGACAGCGTTGCCATGCCGGCGATCAGCGCGGCGAGCCCCAGTTGCGTGACGATGAGCCAGCCGCGCCGGCGCCCCAGAAAAGGCGGAACGAAGCGGTCCATGAGCGGCGACCACAGGAACTTCCACGTGTACGGAAGCCCCACGAGCGTGAACAGGCCGATGGTGGCGAGGCTCACGCCCTCGACCGTCATCCACGCCTGCAGCGTGCCACCGGTAAGGGCGAGCGGCAGCCCCGATGAAAACCCGAGCAGCAGCACGACCGCCAGGTTGCGGTTGTGAAAGACGGCGGCGTAATCGCGCAGGGGCACGGGCGCTCGCGGGGGACGTGAAGGGCCCTAGAATACCGCCAGCACAAGGAAGACCAGCCCATGCCCAAGATCACGAAGACCGATGCCGAGTGGAAGGCGCAGCTGACGCCCGATCAGTACAAGGTGACGCGCCAGCACGGCACCGAGCGCGCCTTCACCGGCGAGTACAACGACTGCAAGGACCCCGGTATCTACCAGTGCGTGTGCTGCGGGGCGGATCTTTTTGACGCCAGCGCCAAGTTTGATTCCGGCACAGGTTGGCCTTCGTTCTGGCAGCCCGTGGCGCCCGGCGCCGTGGAAGAGAAGACTGACCGCAGCTGGTTCATGACGCGCACCGAGGTGGTGTGCGCCACCTGCGACGCACACTTGGGGCACGTGTTCCCCGATGGGCCGCAGCCCACCGGGCAGCGCTACTGCATGAATTCCGCGGCGCTCAGGCTCGAGCGGAAAAGGTAGCAACCTTGCCGCGGGCCGATCGGCGAGTCTCGGTGGTCGCCCACTCGCTGAACAAGCGAAGTCGCGCGTCGTATCGGCGCTCTTCCGGATACACGAGCCAATAGGCGTCGCGGGCGAGATAGCGCACGCGGAACGGCTCGACCAGGCGGCCGGCGGCGAGGTCATCCAGAACAAGCAGCCGCGGAAGCAGGGCACAGCCAGACCCCGCGAGCGCCGCCTGTCCGATCATGTAGTAGTGCTCGTAGCGCGGGCCCGAGGTCGCCTCGACATCTGGAGCACCCGCAGCGGCAAACCAGTGCCCCCACGCCTCGGGCCGCCGCACATGCTGGAGGAGTACGCCCTTGGTCAAGTCGGCAGCGCCGCGTGGCCGCAGTCGCGCGAGAAACTTTGGCGAGCACACGGCCAGCTCGCGGCCATCACCCAGCGGGTCCATCACGACCCCGGGCCAGTCGGCCTCGCCATAGTGAATCGCCACGTCCAACGGCTCGTCGGCAAACTCGAACGGCGTGCTGCTGCGGGTGGCCAACTGCAACAGGATCTCCGGGTGCCGGGCCGAGAAGCGCCCGAGTCGCGGGATCAGCCATTTCATGCCGATGGCGGGCTGCGTAGCAAGCCGGAGCACACCGCCGCGTCCGCGATTGGCGAGCAGGTCAAGGGTGGCGGCCTGCAGTCGATCCAGGCAACCCGTCACCTCCCTCACGTAGGCGCGGGCGACTTCGGTAACCACCAGCCGCTGGCGCACGCGCTCAAAGAACGTGACGCCCAATTCCGCCTCCAGCTGGCGAACCAGGCGGCTCACCGCGCTCTGCGTCAGGTGCAATTCGACAGCGGCCTTGGTGAAGCTGCTATGCCGCGCCGTGGCTTCGAGGGCACGGAGCGCGGCGAGAGAGGGTATGCGCCGCACGGTCAAGCTCCGAAATCATGACCAAAACTCATGATCTCACGAGTTTCTGTCGCTTGCCGCAGTCCGTCGGCTCGCCCAAGAATGGGGCGCCACCATCATCCGGGAGAAACCATGACAACCGTGCTCCGCATGCTTCGAATCGCCGCCCTCGCGCTCCTCGCAGGCCTCGCGCTGCCTGCGCTGTCACAGGGCTTCCCGAGCAAGGCCCTCAAGATCGTCGTCCCCTACCCGCCAGGCGGGGGAACCGACGTGCTGGCGCGAGTCATCGCGCCCAAGCTCTCCGAGGTGCTCGGCCAGCCGGTCGTGATCGACAACCGGCCCGGGGCGGGAGGCACGATTGGCAGCGCAGCAGCGGCAAAGATGGCGCCCGATGGCTACTCGCTCCTCATTCTCAACACGCTCCCGCACACCTCGTCGGCGGGGCTGTACGCGACGCTCCCCTACGACCCGGTCAAGGATTTCGCCGGCATCGGGGCCATCGCCACCGTGCCTTACGTGATTACCGTGAACCCCAAGGTGCCGGCGAAGACCTTTGCGGAGTTGAGCGCCCTTGCGAAGCAGGGCAATCTCAACTACGCGTCGGCGGGCGTGGGGAGCGCCACGCACTTGGCCGCCGAGTTCATCAAGGCCCAGACGAAGATGCCGATGACCCACGTGCCGTACAAGGGTGGCGGCCCCGCCATCGCGGACCTTCTGGGTGGCCAGGTCGAGCTGACGGTGGAAAACATCGCCGCGGTGATCGGTCATATCCGCTCTGGCAAGTTGCGCGCCATCGCCGTGACCACAGGCTCGCGCTCGTCAGTCCTGCCGGACATCCCTACGGTCGCGGAGTCTGGCTATCCCGGTTTCGACGTGGGCGGGCAGTTCGGGCTTGTTCTGCCGGTTGGCGCAGCTCCCGATGTGGTGGCAACCCTGTCCGCGGCGCTCGCCAAGGCCGTGCGCTCCGATGACGTGGTTCAGAAACTTCGCGAGCAAGGCGGCGAGCCGCGCACGATGACGCCAACGGAGTGGGACGCGCTGATGCGTGCTGAATCTTCGAAGTGGCTCGGCGTCATCTCCGCCACGGGCGTAAAGGCAGAATGACGGTAGCGAACCGGCAGTGGGCCGGGGGTTCCGGCACGGTAGGGCACCTCGAGGCTGATGTGCTGGTGATCGGTGGCGGCCTCGCTGGACTCAGAGCCGCCACTGCGGCGCGCGCCGCAGGCGCCAGCGTCGTGATGGCCCATCACGGGCGCGGCGCGTCGCAGTACATCATCGGCTTCAACGCCCCAGTGGGCCACGCCGACCCCCGGGATGGCCCGGAGGCTTTCTACGACGACACGATGGCGGGAGGGTATCGGCTCAACGACCCAGCCCTCGTTCGGCAGCTCGCCGAGGGTGCGGTGCCAGCGCTTCTCGAGCTGGAGGCGATCGGCGTGCCCTTCGCCCGTGACGGTTCCCGCTTCGCCCAGCGGCTGCTGTCGGGCAATCGCTATCCACGGTCGGTCTATCATCCCGAAGGCGTTGGCCGCCACGCCCTCGACCGCCTTGCGCCCCATGCGCGCGCCCTCGGTGTGACCTGCCTGTCGGGGTATAGAGCGCTCACGCTGCTGGTGGAGCGCGCGGAAGTCGCCGGCGCCCTTCTCGCGGAAGTGGCCAAGGGCAGGCTGATCGCCGTGCACGCCAAGGCTACCGTGCTCGCCACGGGCGGCGTGGGCGCGATCTACGCCGACAGCACGTATCCTGCGGACGTGGCCGCCGACTCCTTCGCTCTAGCCCACGCGGCCGGGGCCGAACTCATCGACATGGAGTTCATCCAGTTCGAACCGACCGTCGTCGTTCATCCGGCCGGGTGCCAGGGCATGGAGATGCCCACCGCGATGCTGGGCGACGGCGCGCACCTGAAGAACCGCGAGGGCGAGCGCTTCATGTTCCGCTACAACCCAGCGCATGGTGAGCTGCAGATCGAGAAGGCGCGCATGTCGCTGGCCATCCAGGATGAGATCGACGCCGGCCGCGGGCTCCCGGACGGCACGGTGCTCTTCGACACCCGGGTCCTCGCCCCCGACAAGCGCGAGTCCTACGCCGGCCATTGCCGGCGGCTGCGCGCGGCGGGGCTCGACCCGGCCGTCGAGGCGCCGCGCGTGCGACCTGCGGCGCACAGCGTGATGGGCGGCATTCGTGTCGACGCTTCCCTGCGCGCGACCGTGGCCAATCTCTTCGCAGCCGGCGAATCGGCGGGCGGTGTGCACGGGGCGAGCCGGCTCGCAGGCAATGGCGCGGCCGACGTGATCGTCTTCGGCGGCATCGCCGGCAAGCAGGCCGCGGCCCACGCCCGGAATGCGACACATGCGAAGCGCGACCGAGATGCCCTCGTGCGCGACGCGCTGGCCCAGCTGCCCCAGCGCGAGGGAACCGCCGGAGCGCCCTCGCCCGATGAGATCGCCAGCGGCGTGCGCGCGGCCATGCTCGCCGGCGTCGGGTTGCGTCGTCGTGCTGAAGGGCTGGCGCGTACCGCCGAGACGCTCGAGTCCCTGTCCCGCTCGCTAGCCGGCGGGCTGGCCCTGAAGAGCGCGCGCGACTGGATCCGGGCGATCGGCGCCGCGTCGATGGTCGCGACCGGGTTACACGTCACGCGGTCCGCGCTTGCGCGACAGGAAAGCCGCGGGGCCCATCAACGCACCGATCACCCGGCCCCTGACGACGGAAAGTGGCTGCAGCACGTCATCGTCACGCCTCGCGGCGCGACCTTGGCGGCGTAGGAGCGCGCGATGTCGATCCTCACCCGGGAGCGCCACGGCGCCGCCCTCGTGCTGCGCTTGAACCGGCCCGACGCGATGAACGCGCTCTCCACCGCGCTCGTGCGCGAGATTGGTGCCGGCATCGCCGAGGCGGGCTGCGCGGCGGGCGTTCGCGCGATCGTGATTGCCGGGGCAGGCGAGAGGGCCTTCTCGGCGGGCACCGACCTCAAGGAGCGCGCCTCGCTCGACGCATCGGGCAAGGCTACGCAAAGCCGTTCCCTGATGGAGGTGGCCCTCGCGATTCGCGAGAGCCCGCTGCCCGTCATCGCGGCAGTGCACGGCTGGTGCCTCGGGGGCGGCCTGGAGCTCGCGCTCGCTTGCGACCTGCGCATCGCCGCTGAGGACGCGACCTTTGGTTTCCCCGAGATGACCCTGGGCGCATACCCAGGCAGCGGCGGCCCGGTCCTGCTCTCACGGCTGGTTGGGCTCGCGCGCGCCAAGGACATCCTCTTCCACCCCCGACGCATGTCCGCCAACGAGGCGCTGACGCTGGGCGTGGTGGAGCAGGTGGTGCCCCGCGCAGGCCTGCACGAGGCTGCGATGGCACGCGTCGACGCGCTCAGCAGCACCGCACCCCTCGCGATCGCAGCCCTGAAGCGATCGCTCAACGAAACCATCACCATGCCCTTCGCGGAGGCGCTCGAGCATGACCAGCGGCTTCGCCGCCCGCTGGACACCACTCGCGACTACGCCGAGGGGATGCTCGCGCAACGGGAACAACGCAAGCCCGACTTCCGGGGCGAATGAACAAGAGAAAATGAGATGAGACAGAACCCTTCCGGCAAACCCCTGACGGGCATCCGCGTGCTCGATTTCACCCGCTTCTTTGCGGGACCTTACTGCGCGCAGCTGCTCGGCGACCTGGGTGCCGACGTGGTGAAGGTGGAGATCCCCAAGGGAGGGGACCCGCTGCGCGGGCAGGGCCCACCCTTCCATCACGGCAACGGCATCACCTACTGGGCGACGAACCGCAACAAGCGGTCCCTCACCCTCGACCTGCAGCAACCTCGGGGCCGAGGCATCGCCCGATCGCTCGCGCTCGCCGCCGACGTGGTGCTGGAAAATTTTCGACCAGACGTAATGCCGCGGCTGGGCCTGGGCTGGGAGCAGCTCGCCCCGGAGGCGCCACGGCTCATCTATGCGTCCATTTCAGGCTTTGGCCCGGACGGGCCCGATGCGATGCAGGGCGCCTTCGACTTGACCATCCAAGCGGTGGGTGGCTACATGGCCATTACCGGCGAACGCGGCGGCCCGCCGGTAAAACCGGGCACCTCTGCCTTCGACATGCTGGCGGGCATGAACTGCCACGCCGCGATCCTGGCCGCGTTGCTTCAGCGATACACCACGGGCCGCGGGCAGAAGGTGGAGACGAGCCTTCTCGAAAGCGAGGTGGCCTTTCTCGTGAATGCGGCGCTCGAGTACCTCATCACCGGCCGCGAACCTGAAAAATGGGGCTCCGAGCATGCACAGCAGGTTCCCTACAAGGCGTTCCGCACCGCCGACGGCTGGGCCGTCATCGCCGCGGGGTTCCAGAACCTCTACGAGGCGTTCTGCGGCGTGATCGGCCGGCCCGATCTTGCCCAGGACCCGCGCTTTCGCGACATGGCGGGACGCGTGACCCATCGGCAAGCGCTCTACGCGATCCTCGACGATGTGGTCTCCCAACTGACGACGCACGACCTCGTCGCGCAACTCGAGGCTGCGAAGGTGCCGTGCGCGCCGGTGAACGACATGGCGAAGGTGTTCGCTCACCCCCAGGTGCAGCATCGGCGCATGCAGCTCACGCTCCGGCATCCCACGGCCGGCGACGTTCCCTCGCTGGGCGCAGCCGCCAAGTATTCAGCGTTCGACATCACCGAAGGCTGGACCGCGCCGCCCCTGCTGGGCGAGAACACCGACGGTGTGTTGCGCGACTGGCTCTCGCTCCCCGATGCGGAGATCGCGAGCCTGCGGTCGGCCGGCATCCTCTGACCCCATCACCGCGGAGACCGCCATGCCCACCCCCGAGTATTTCCAGAGCCCCACCGGCCGCTTCGAGGACGTGACGATTGGCACCACGGTCACCTTTACCAAGACCGTGAGCGAATCCGACGTCTATCTCTTCGCCGGAATTACCGGCGACTTTTCGCCCAACCACATCGACCACGAGTACATGCGGCAGGGCGCCTACGGCGAGCGTGTGGCACATGGGGCGCTGCTGGTGGGCTTCATGTCGGCGGCGTCGGCCCGGATGCGGCTGGGGCGTACCGTCTCTCTGGGTTATGACCGCGTTCGCTTTGTTGCGGCCGTGCGCTTTGGCGACACTATCGCCACCGAGTACACCGTGGTCTCGCTGGACCCCGAGCGACGCCGTGTGCACGCCGAGGTGACCTGTAGAAACCAACGCGGCGAGACGGTCGCGGTGGCGACCAACATCCGCGCGTTCGTCGACTAGAGGCGCTGGCCCGCTCACTGGGTCAGCGCGACGCCTTCGCCGGACGGCGGCAGCTTGCCCAGCTTCTCCAGCCGCAGGCGGATGGCCGCCTGCGTGCGGCCCTGCCGGCGCGCAAGCTCCGGGACGGTGGCGCCCCCATCGAAGGCGCTGGCCACCAGCGCATCCTCCGACTCGTTCCAGGGTTTGCCGAAATTCGCCGGCAGCCTTTCGCGCCGCTTCTCGCGAGCGGCCTCGCGCTGCATGAGGTCGATGGCACAGAAGAGCGCCCGGAGCGCGCGCGGCTCGGCATACGGGCTTTCGGCGGGATAGTGCTCGCCGGTGATGGGATTCACCCCGTCGGCGAGTGCGCGGACGATGGGCAGGGCGGATTCGAGATGCATGGGAACTCCTCTGGCGTTGGGGGATAGCCGCGCCCGCGCGCGGCCTGCTCCCTGATGAACGCTCAAGGTGCCGCGCGGTTGACCGCGTCTTCCAGCTGGGCGTTGGCCCAGAGCCAGTCGTCCTCCAATTGGGCAATGCGGGCAGCGAGCTCGCCGTGACGACGGGAGCGGGCGGCGAGCGCCTCGCGGGCCGCATCGGCATACGCGTCGCCGGAGGCAAGCCAGGCATCGAGCTCCGCTTTCTCCGGTTGCAGCGCCGCCAGCTCCCGCTCGATGGCCGCAATTTTTTTCTCGTGCGGCCTGCGAGCATCGGCAGCGCGCTGGCGCGCCTCGGCCTCGGCGCGCTTCGTGGCCCGTCGATCGGCGCTGCGCGAGGCGGCGCCCGGCCCCGGGCTGCCCGAGCGGTGCTCGCGCGACCACTCCCGGTATTCGTCCAAGCCGCCCTCGAAGGGTGCCAGGCGCCCGCCCGCAGCGAGCCACCACTGGTCGGTGGCCGCCTCGAGCAGGTGTCGGTCGTGCGCGACCACCACCAGCGCGCCCTCGTAGTCCTGGAGCGCCTCGGCCAACGCCTCACGCATTTCGATATCCAGGTGGTTGGTGGGCTCGTCGAGCAGCAGCAGATTCGGGCGATCCCAGACGATGAGCGCCAGCGCGAGCCGCGCCTTCTCTCCTCCCGAAAACCCGGCCACCGGCTGCGTCACCTGGTCGCCCCGAAAATCGAAGCCACCCAGAAAATCACGCAGGTCCTGCTCGCGTGCCGTGGGTGCCAGGCGCGCAAGATGCCCAAGCGCCGTGTCGTCCAGGCGCAGGCGCTCCACCTGGTGCTGCGCGAAGTAGCCCACGCGCAGGTCGGGCGAGCGCTGCACGGTGCCTGCCAAGGGCGGCAGGTCGCCCACCAGCGTCTTGAGAAGCGTCGACTTGCCCGCCCCGTTGGGCCCGAGGAGGCCGATGGTATCGCCCCAATAGACGGTCCACTCGATACCCGAGACCACCGGCGTATCGCCATAGCCCGCTGCCAGCCCCTCGATGTGGAGCAGGCGCTTGGGCTTGGCCAGCGGCGGGCAAAACGCAAAGGTGAATGGCGTGTCCACGTGGGCGGCTGCGATCGTCTCCATGCGCTCGAGCGCCTTCAGGCGGCTCTGCGCCTGGCGGGCCTTGGTGGCCTTGGCCCGGAAGCGATCGACGAAAGCCTGCAGGTGCGCCCGCACGCGCGCCTGGCGGTCGTGCGCCGCGCGCTGCTGGGCGAGCCGCTCGGCACGCTGGCGCTCGAAGGCCGAGTAGTTTCCCGCGTAAGGGACAAGCCGCTCGCCATCCAGATGCACGATCGATTGAGCGATGGCGTCGAGGAATTCGCGATCGTGGGTGATGAGGAGCAGCGTCCCGGGGTAGGACTTGAGCCACTCCTCGAGCCACAGCACGGCATCGAGGTCGAGGTGATTGGTCGGCTCGTCGAGCAGCAGCAGGTCGGACCGGCACATGAGCGCGCGGGCCAGCGCGAGGCGCACACGCCACCCGCCGGAGAAATCACTCACGGGCCGAGCCTCGTCGGCCGCCGAGAAGCCTAGGCCGCCCAACAACGCCTGCGCCCGGGCGCGCGCCGCGTAGCCGCCGATCTCCTCGAATCGCGCATGCAGGGCTGCGATGGCTTCACCGGGCGCCGCCTCGGCCTCGGCGGCAGCGATGCCCCGCTCGACGTCACGCAACTCCGCATCGCCATCCATCACGAAATCGAGCGCAAGGCAGGCCGCGTCATCGCGCTCCTGCGCGACGTGCGCGACCACCCAGCGGGGCGGCCGCGTAACGTGGCCCGCATCGGCGGCAAGCTCGCCCAGGATCAACGCGAAGAGGCTCGACTTGCCGCTGCCGTTGGCCCCCACCAGCCCGACCCGGTGGCCGGGAAACACCGTGAGGCTCGCCTCGCGCAGCAGCATGCGGGAGCCCCTCGAGAGCGTGACGCCGGCGAGGCGCAGCATCGGCCTCAGCCGCTCCAGCCGTAGTCGATGGTGAGCGGCGCGTGGTCCGAAAATCGCCGGGCCGTGTAGATGCGGGCGCGCTGCGCCGTCGCGGCAAGCCCCGGGGTGGCAATCTGGTAATCGAGGCGCCAGCCAACATTCTTTTCCCGCGCGCGGCCCCGGTTCGACCACCAGGTGTACTGGTCGGGGCGCGGATCCAGGCGGCGAAAAACATCGACGAAGCCGACGCGGTCGAACACGTCCGTGAGCCACGCCCGCTCCTCCGGGAGGAAGCCGGAATTTTTCTGGTTGGAGCGCCAGTTTTTCAGGTCGATTTCCCGATGCGCAATGTTCCAGTCGCCGCAGAGCACGACCTCGCGGCCCAGGGACCGCAAGCGCTCCAAGTGCGGAAGAAAGCGCTTGAGAAACGCAAACTTGCGCGCCTGGGCCGCCTCGCCCGACGCGCCCGAAGGCACATAGACCGAGGCCACCGAAAGGTTGCCGAAGTCAGCCTGCAGGTATCGGCCCTGGGCGTCGATGTCGGGGATGCCCAGGCCCAGCACGACGCGATCCGGCTCGTGGCGCGCGTAGATCGCCACGCCGCTGTAGCCCTTCTTGTCGGCAGGGTGAAAAAACGCATGCCACCCGCGGGGTGCAAGCAGCTCGCGCGGAAGGTCGGGCTCCTGAGCCTTGATCTCCTGCAGGCAGAACACATCGGGCCGCTCCCGGCGAAACCAGGGCAGCAAGCCCTTCGCCGATGCCGATCGCAAGCCGTTGGCATTGAGGGTGGTGATGCGCCATTGCACAGCGCTCTTGGGGCTCGGCACTGCAGCAGTTTTCGTGGAAAATGCGAATTATCCATGCATGACGCCCCTTCTAGCGCCGGCGCATCCGGGGCGGTTGCCCCCTACCGGCGCGACTTCGTCGATTTCGCCATCCGGGCCGGGGCCCTGCGGTTCGGCAACTTCAAGACCAAGGCTGGCCGCGCCTCGCCCTATTTCTTCAATGCCGGGCTGTTCAATGACGGCGCACGCCTGCGCGAGCTCTCCCAGTTCTACGCGCGCGCCGCCCTCGACTCGGGCATCGCCTTCGACATGGTCTTCGGGCCGGCTTACAAGGGCATCCCGCTCGCCTGTGGCACCGCCATGGCCTTGGCGGAGTTCGGCCGCGTCGTGCCCTACGCCTTTAACCGCAAGGAGGCGAAGGATCACGGTGAGGGCGGCACCGTCGTCGGCGCGCCGCTCGCCGGCCGCGTCCTCATCATCGATGACGTGATGAGCGCCGGAACGTCGGTGCGCGAGTCCGTCTCGCTGATTCTGGCGTCCGGCGCGCGCCTGGCCGGCGTGATCGTCGCCCTCGACCGGCAGGAGAAGGGCACCTCAAGCCAGTCGGCCGCGCAGGAAATCCGGCATGCCTACGACACGACGGTGACCGCCATTGCCAGCCTGGACGACGTGCTTTCCACCCTCCGGTCGCACCCGGAGCTGCTTGCCCATGGGCCCGCGATCGAGGCTTACCGCCGTCAATACGGCGCCCCGTGACGGGTAGCCTGTCGCGAGGCATGCCGGCCGCCGTGGCGGCGATGCTCATCGCCACGCTGCTTGCCGTGCCTGCCCGGGGCGCGTACCGGTGCACCGACGCGCAGGGCATCACGCATTTCGGGGACACGCCGCCAGCGCAATGCGCCGGCGTTCGGCTCTATGAGCTGAACGCCTCGGGCGTGGTAATCCGCATGATCGAGCCCAGCCTCACGCCGGAACAGGTGGCCGAGCGGGAGCGGGAGCGTGCCCGCGCCCAGGAGGCTGCGCGAGCCGCTGCCGACGCCCGGCGGCGAGACAACGCGCTCATCACCACCTACACCACGGAAAAGGAATTCGACCTCGCGCTCACGCGCGACTTGAAGGTGATCCAGGCGCGCATCACGGGCGCCCGCGAGCGCCTCAACACGATAGACGCCCGCCGCGCGGAAATCATCGGGGAGCTCGAGTTTTACTCGGCCGGTCGGGGTCGCTCGTCCGGCAAGCGTCGCGAGCCGCCCGCCGAGCTCACCGCCGAGCAGGACCGGCTGCGGGAGGAAAAGGCCCGGCTTGTCGCCAGCATCGAGCGAGATGAAGCCGCCATCGCGGAGATTCGCCAGCGCTACGACCGGGACCGCAAGCGCTGGCTGGAGCTCACCCAGGGCGACAAGGCGCCGCCGGCAGCCCGACGCTAGCCGAGCCGGGCCTTGAGCAGGGCGTTTACCTGCCCGGGGTTCGCGCGCCCCGCCGAGGCCTTCATCACCTGGCCCACGAGGGCGTTGAACGCCTTGTCCTTGCCGGCGCGGTAGTCGTCCACCAGCTTCGGGTTCGCCGCGATCGCAGCCTCGACCAGCTGCGCGAGGGCGCCCGCGTCGGAGACCTGCCTCAGCCCGCGCTGTTCGATGATCGCGTCGGCCTCGCCCTCGCCTTGCGCCATCGCCTCGAAAACCTCCTTGGCGGCCTTGCCGGACAGCGTCCCGTCGCGAACGCGATGGACCAGGCCCGCGAGCGCTGCAGGTGAAACGGGGCTCGCGTCGGCCTCGACCTCCAGTCGGTTGAGGAGCGCCGAGAGCTCCCCCAGCACCCAGTTCGCGCAGGACTTGGCATCGCCGCCGGCGGCCGCCACCACGGCCTCGAAGTAAGCGGCGAGCGCCTTGCTGGCCGTGAGGGTACGCGCCTCCCAGTCGGTCAAGCCGTGCGCGGCCACAAAACGCTCGCCCATGGCAGAAGGCAGCTCCGGGAGCGACCCGCGAACGGCCTCGACCCAGGCGGGCGAGATCGACAGCGGCGGGAGGTCGGGGTCCGGGAAGTAGCGGTAGTCGTGGGCATCTTCCTTCGAGCGCATGGTTCGCGTCTCGCCGCGCGCAGGGTCCCAGAGGCGAGTCTCCTGCACGACCGTGCCACCGTCCTCGATCAGCTCGACCTGGCGCCGCGCCTCGTAGTCGATGGCCTTTTCCAGGAAGCGAAACGAGTTGAGGTTCTTGATCTCGCAGCGCGTACCGAGCTTTGCCTCGCCCACGCGCCGCACGGACACGTTCGCGTCGCAGCGAAAGGAGCCCTCCTGCATGTTGCCGTCGCAGATGCCGATCCAGCGCACGAGCGCGTGCAGGGTCTTCGCGTAGGCCACCGCCTCCCGGCTGCCGCGCAGCTCCGGCTCGCTCACGATCTCGAGCAGCGGGGTGCCGGCACGGTTGAGGTCGATGCCCGTCATGCCATGGAAATCCTCATGCAGGCTCTTGCCCGCGTCCTCCTCGAGGTGCGCGCGGGTGAGCCGGATGCGCTTGTGCGAGCCGTCCACCGCGATGTCGATGGCGCCTCCGGAAACCACGGGCAGCTCGTACTGGCTGATCTGGTAGCCCTTGGGAAGATCCGGGTAGAAATAATTCTTGCGCGCGAAAACGCTCAGGGGCGCCACGGTGCCGCCGACTGCAAGGCCGAAGCGGATGGCGCGCTCCACGGCGCCCCGGTTCAACACCGGCAGCACGCCGGGCAGCGCAATGTCGACACCGCTCGCCTGGGTGTTGGGCGCCGCACCGAAGGCGGTGGAAGCGCCCGAGAAGATCTTCGACGCCGTCGAGAGCTGCGCGTGCGTCTCGATCCCGATCACCACTTCCCAGCCGGCGGGAGCGCTCATGGCTCCTCCGGAGGCGCTCGGCGATGCCAATCCGTCGACTGCTGGTAGGCGTGTGCCACGCCCAGCAGCTTCGCTTCATCCCAGGCTCGCCCGATGAGCTGAAGCCCCACCGGCAGGCCCGCCTCGCCCGCGCCGCACGGAATGCTCACACCCGGAAGGCCCGCCAGGTTCACCGGGATGGTGAAGAGATCCTCGAGATACATCTGTACCGGGTCCGTCCCCGGGCGGCCGATGGGGAAGGCCACCGTGGGCGTCGTCGGCCCGGCGATGACGTCGCACTGCTCGAACGCGCGCGCAAAGTCGTCGGCGACCAGGCGGCGCACCTTTTGCGCCTGGCGGTAATAGGCGTCGTAGTAGCCGTGCGACAGGACGTAAGTTCCGATGAGGATGCGGCGCTGGACTTCGGGGCCCAGGCCTTCCGACCGGCTTCGGCGGTAAAGGGAGGCGAGGTCGGCTGCGCCCTCGGCGCGGTGGCCGTAGCGCACGCCGTCGAACCGCGACAGGTTGGAGGAGGCCTCCGCCGGCGCGATCACGTAGTAGGCCGGCACCGCCAGGCGCTGGTTGGGCAGGCTTACTTCCACCACGCGCGCGCCCAACCCGGTGAGCGTGTCCAGGGCGCCCCGGACGGCGCGAGCCACGTCGGGCGACACACCGTCGCCCAGGTATTGCCTCGGCACCCCGATGCGCAGCCCCGCGATCGGCGCATTCAGCGCGCGGCCGTAGTCCTCCGGCGCGCGCTCGACGCTGGTGGCATCCCGGGGGTCGAAACCCGCCATGGCGGTCAGGAGGAGCGCCAGGTCCTCGGCCGAGTGGGCGAAGACCCCCGCCTGGTCGAGCGACGAAGCGTAAGCGACCATCCCATATCGGGAGACGGCCCCGTAGGTCGGCTTGATGCCGCAGATGCCGGTGAGCGCCGCGGGCTGGCGGATCGAGCCGCCGGTATCGGAGCCGGTCGCCGCAGGGACGAGGCGCGCCGCGACCGCGGCTGCCGACCCGCCGGAGCTGCCGCCGGGCACCCGGGCCGCATCCCACGGGTTGCGTACGGGGCCGAAATAGGAATTCTCGTTGGACGAGCCCATGGCGAACTCGTCCATGTTCGCCTTGCCGACGTGCACCGTGCCGGCGGCCTCCAGCCGCTCGACGATGTGCGCGTCGTAGGGCGCAACGAAGTCGGCGAGCATCCGCGAGCCGCAGGTGGTTCTCCAGCCGCGGGCACAGAAGAGGTCCTTGTGGGCGATCGGGATGCCGGTGAGCGGGCCGGCCTCCCGCCGCGCGAGGCGCCGGTCCGCGGCACGCGCACTCGCCAGCGCCCGCTCCTCGTCGACCGTCACCAGGGCATTGAGGCGACCGTTCAGCCGCGCAATCCGGCTGAGGAAGAGGCGCGTGAGCTCCTCGCTCGAGACGCGGCGCTCGCGCAACGCGACGGAAAGTTCGGCAACGGACAGGGCGTGCATGCGTCGGGAGCCGCGAGCCCGGAGCTACTCGATGACCTTGGGGACGAGGTAGAGCCCATCCTCGACCGCCGGCGCCGTGCGCTGGAATGCCTCGTGCTCGTCAGGCTCGGTGACCCGGTCTTCGCGAAGCCTCAACGTCGGGTCCCCGGGGTGGGTGAGCGGCGTGACACCCTCCGTGTCCGCCTCGGCCAGCTGCGCGACCCAGCCCAGCACCCGGTCGAGGTCGTGTTGCAACGCAGCACCGCCATCGGCCGGCAGGTCGATGCGCGCCAATTCGCACAGCCGGCGGAGTTCCTCGGTCGACAGCATCGAAAGGGGGGCCTGATGCCTTAAATCAGCACGCGTTTGACGCTATTATAGGCACCCGACGCAAATCGATATTGCGCCGCAACGTCGCCCGCACGCTCCCGCCCCCATGTTTTCCTTTGTCACCAAATACTTTTCCACCGACCTCGCGATCGACCTCGGCACCGCCAACACGCTGATCTACGTGCGCGGCAAGGGCATCGTGCTCGACGAGCCGTCGGTCGTTGCCATCCGCCAGGAAGGCGGCCCGAGCGGCAAGAAAACCATCCAGGCCATTGGCCTGGCGGCCAAGCAGATGCTCGGGCGAACGCCCGGGAATATCACTGCCATCCGGCCCATGAAGGACGGCGTCATCGCCGACTTCACCGTCACCGAGCAGATGCTCAAGTACTTCATCAAGAAGATCCACGACAACCAGTGGTTCCGCCCGAGCCCTCGCATCGTGATCTGCGTGCCCTACGGCTCGACCCAGGTCGAGCGGCGCGCCATCAAGGAGAGCGCCATCGGCGCCGGCGCCTCGCAGGTGTTCCTGATCGAGGAGCCCATGGCCGCTGCCATCGGCGCTGACCTGCCCATTGCGGAAGCTACCGGCTCGATGGTGGTGGACATCGGCGGCGGCACAACCGAGGTGGGCGTGATCTCTCTCGGCGGCATCGTCTACTCGGCCTCGGTGCGCGTCGGTGGCGACAAGTTTGATGAGGCGATCATCAATTACATCCGTCGCAACTACGGCATGCTCATCGGCGAGTCGACGGCCGAGCAAATCAAGAAGCGCATCGGCGCTGCCTTCCCGGGCAGCGAGGTGCGCGAGATGGAAGTGAAGGGACGCAACCTCGCCGAGGGCATTCCGCGCGCCTTCACGATTTCATCGAATGAAATTCTGGAAGCCCTGCAAGACCCGCTCAACAACATCGTGTCGGCCGTGAAGAGCGCGCTCGAGCAGACGCCTCCCGAGTTGGGCGCCGACATCGCCGACAAGGGCATGGTGCTCACGGGGGGAGGCGCCCTTCTTCGCGAGCTCGACCGCTTGCTGATGGAAGAGACCGGGCTGCCCGTGATCGTCGCCGACGACCCGCTCACGTGCGTGGTGCGCGGCTCCGGCCGCGCCCTGGAGGAGATGGACAAGCTCGGCACGGTCTTCGCGACCGACTGAGCGTGACGCCAGCCCGGCTGATGGGCGAAGCGCCGGCGTTCTTTCACCGCGGCCCCAGCCCCCTCGCACGCTTTGCCTTCTTCGGGCTGCTGTCCGTGGCGGCGATGATCGCCGACCACCGGTTTGGCCTTCTCGACACCGCCCGCGTCGGGATTTCGGCAGCGATGCTGCCAATACAGACGGCGGCCCTCGCGCCAGCCACGGTGGCGGAAGTCGTGGGAGACCGCTTCACCGACCAGGCGAGCCTGCTCCGGGAGAACGAGGAGCTGCGCGAGCGGCTCCTCGCCTACGCCGCCGCCGCCCAGGAGGCGCAACTGCTGCGAGCCGAGAATGAGCGCCTGCTCGGCCTGGCGGCAGCGCCCGTCGACCAGCCCGGAACCATCGCCCGAATCGTCTCCACTGGGCGCAACCCGTTCGCGCGCAAGGTGCTGCTCGACAAGGGCGTCACGCACGGCCTGCAGCCTGGCATGCCGGTGGTGGATGTCGATGGCGTGATCGGGCAGGTCACCGGCGTCGGCGCGCTCGGATCCGAGGCCACGCTGATCACCGAGAAGGGCCAGCTCGTCCCCGTGATGATGGTGAGGAACGGGCTGCGCGCCGTTGTCGAAGGCGCGGGCGCAGCCGGGCGGCTGAACTTGCCGCACATCCCCGCCTCCGCTGACGTCCGGGAAGGCGACCTCTTCGTCACCTCGGGCATCGATGGCGTCTACCCGCCGGGCCTCGCCGTGGCGCGCGTGACAGTGGTCGATCGAAACGTCGACAGCATGTTCGCCCGCATCAGCGCGCTGCCGGCCAGTGGCGTGAGCAACCACCGCTACGTCCGCGTGCTGACCGCGACGCCCACACCCGCGGCGCCAGAGCCTGCCGCTTCCGCAAGACGAGAGCCCGCGCGCCCCGGGCGCGCCCCGGGCCGCCCAACCGCGCCGCGCAAGCCATGAAGCCCGCAGACCTCACGCCGGTTTCCCGCGACGCGCTGCGCGCGCCGTCCGGCGCGCTCCTGGTCGTGCTGTCGTTCATCGTGGCGCTGCTGTTCAACAGCCTGCCGTGGTCGGGTTGGGCGCTCGCCCTGCGACCGGACCTGGTGCTGCTCGCGCTCCTCTTCTGGTCGCTGCACGCGCCGGGGCGCGTCGGACAGGCGCTCGCCTTCGCGCTGGGCCTCGCCATGGACGTGAGCGACTCCATGCTGCTCGGCCAGCACGCCCTCGGGTACGTCGCGGCAACGTTCGGCGCGCAGGTGCTGCGCGTGCGCGTTCTTGCCTTCGGCGCGGTCGAGCAGACCCTGCACGTGCTGGGCCTCGCTACCGTCGCCACCGCCACCGCCGCGATGGCAGCCGGCCTCGCAGGCGGGGGGTTCCCGGGGTGGCTTCCGCTGCTCGCCCCCTTCACCACCGCGGCGTGCTGGGCGCCGCTGTCCGCCGTGCTGCTCTCGCCGAGGCTGCGCCGCCGGCGCGCCGCCATTCCATGAGCATCGGGCAGTCGCTTCGCGACCAGCGTCGCGAGCTCGCCACGTTCGAGTCCCGGCTCGCCGTCGCCGGGCTGGTGATCCTCGCGGCCTTCGCGCTCCTCGTCGCGCGTTTCGTCTGGCTGCAGGTGATCCAGAAGTCGCACTACCACACGCTCGCGGAGGCCAACCGCATCAGCATCGTGCCTGCGGTGCCCAATCGCGGCGTGATCCTCGACCGGCACGGCGAGGTGCTCGCTTCCAACGAGTCGGCCTACACGCTGGAGGTGACACCCGCCGAGGCCGGAAACGTCGAGCGCTCGCTCGAGGAGCTCTCGCAGATCATCGACATCACCCCCCGCGACCGGCGGCGCCTGAAGCGGCTCCAGGAGGAGACGCGCAACCTGGGCAGCCTGCCCGTGCGCACTCGGCTCTCCGAGGTGGAGGTGGCGCGCTTTGCCGCCAACCGCTATCGGTTCCCGGGCTTTGACGTGAAGGCGCGTCTCTTCCGGTCGTACCCGCAGGGGGAGGTCGCCTCGCACGCCGTGGGCTACATCGGCCGCATCAACGAGGCGGACTTGAAGCGCATCGAGGCCGAGGGCCAGGCGGCGGATTACAAGGGAACACTGCACATCGGCAAGCTGGGCATCGAGGGCGCCTACGAGCAGGACCTGCACGGAACCACGGGCTCCGAGCGCGTGGAGACGGACGCGGGCGGACGCGCCATCCGGTCGCTCTCCCGCGAGGCCCCGCAGCCGGGCAACGACCTGATCGTCACCCTCGACCTCGGGCTGCAGCGCGCGGCCGAAGAAGCGTTCGGCGAATACCGGGGCGCGCTGGTGGCGATCGAGCCGAAGACCGGAGACGTGCTGGCGCTTGTGTCCAAGCCTGGCTTCGACCCCAACCTGTTCGTCGACGGAATCGACCCGCAGAGCTGGGACCAGCTCAACAACTCGCCCGACAAGCCGCTCAACAACCGGGCGCTCCGGGGGCAATACCCGCCCGGCTCGACGATCAAGCCATTCGTGGCGCTCGCCGCGCTGTCGGCGGGAAAGCGCACGCCCGAGTTCACCATCGCGGACCCCGGGGTGTGGAGCCTGCCTGGGGTGGAGCGCCCCTTCCGCGACTGGAAGCAGGGCGGGCACGGCATGGTCAACCTGCAACGCTCCATCGTCGTCTCGTGCGACACGTACTACTACGGCCTTGCCAACGAGCTGGGCGTGGACGCGATCCATCGGTTCATGACGCCTTTCGGGTTCGGGGCACAGACCGGCATCGACATCGACGGAGAGCTGCCGGGGCTGCAGCCTTCCTCGGAATGGAAGTGGCGTCGATTCAAGCAGCGCTGGTACGCGGGCGACACGATCAGCGTTGGCATCGGCCAGGGCTACTGGCTCGCGACCCCGCTGCAGCTCGCCGCCGCGACCGCCGTGCTCGCCAACGACGGCCGCGTGGTCAAGCCCCGCCTGGTGCGCGCCGTTCGCGACTCGCGAACTCGCGAGATTCGTGAGCTGCCCGTGCGAAACGGCCCCACGCTCGCCTTCCGGCCAGAGCACCTGGCGCTGGTGAAGGCCGCCATGGTCGACGTGATGCGGCCCGGCGGCACCGCGGCACGGGCAGCGGAGGGCGCGGCCTACCAGATGGCCGGCAAGACCGGCACGGCGCAGGTCATCGGCATGAAGGCGGGCGAAAAGTACGACGAGAAACGCGTGAAGGAACGCCACCGGGACCACGCCCTCTTCATCGCCTTCGCCCCGGCCGAGAACCCGAAGATCGCACTGGCCGTGCTGGCGGAAAACGGCGGCGGCGGCAGCGGCACGGCGGCGCCCATCGCGCGGCGCGTCCTTGATTACTACCTGGCCGGCCGGCGCAACGCCGGCGCCTTCGTCGAGATCGCGGAACCCGGCGGTGATTAATCGCGCCTTCCACCTGGTCGCACGGCGCATCGACGCGCCACTGATGGTGACGATCGCGCTCGCTGCCTGCCTTGGCCTTCTGGTGATCTACTCGGCCTCCGGCGGCCACTCCTTCGACCGCGTGCTGGGCCAGGTGCGAAACCTGGGCATAGCCCTCGCTGCGCTCTGGGTGGTGGCCAACATTCCTCCCCAGGCCATCATGCGCCTGGCGATACCGGTTTACGTCGGCGGGCTGCTTCTGCTGATTGGCGTGGCGCTCTTCGGCGAGATCCGAAACGGCGCCCGCCGCTGGCTGAACCTGGGCTTCACCACCATCCAGCCCTCGGAAATCATGAAGATCGCCGCGCCGCTCATGCTGGCCTGGTACTTCCACATCCACCGGGAGGCGCTGCGCTTTCGTCACTTCGCCGTCGCGGCAGTGTTGCTCGCCATTCCCGTGGGCCTGATCGTGCGCCAGCCCGACCTCGGCACCGCAATCCTGGTCTTCGCATCCGGCTTCTTCGTGATCTTCCTCGCCGGCCTTTCGTGGAAGGTGATCGGCGCCCTGGCGGTGGGCGGCGCGGCGAGCCTGCCTCTCGTCTGGGGCCTGCTGCACGACTACCAGCGACGGCGCGTGCTCACGCTGCTCGACCCGCAGCAGGATCCCCTGGGCGCCGGCTACCACATCATCCAGTCGACCATCGCCATCGGCTCCGGGGGAATCCTCGGCAAGGGCTGGCTCGAGGGAACGCAGTCGCAGCTCGACTTCATCCCCGAGCGCTCGACCGACTTCATCCTCGCCGTGTTCGCCGAGGAGTTCGGCCTTGTGGGTGTACTGCTCCTGGTCACGCTGTACCTGACGATCGTGAGTCGCGGCCTCTACATCGCCGCCAAGGCCTCCACGCCCTTTGGCCGGCTCACCGCCGGGGCGCTGACGCTCACCTTCTTCACCTACGCCTTCGTCAACATGGGCATGGTGAGCGGCATCCTGCCGGTCGTGGGCGTGCCGCTGCCGCTCATGAGCTACGGCGGAACGGCGCTCCTGTCGATCATGATGGGTTTCGGCATTCTCATGTCGATCTGGACGCATCGCCACCTGGTGTCGAGCTGATGCGCCTCGCCCTGAGCCTCGCAGGCCTCGCGTTGCTGGCCGGCTGTGCGTCGGCACCGAAGCCGGGCGCGCCGGCCAAGCCCGGGTATTACCTCGACGACGGCCCGCCACCCTCGCCACCGCCGGACGTGTCGGCAATCCCCGACGCCGTGCCGCGCGACGAGCCGTTCCACCGCGGCGCCAACCGGCCCTACACGGTCTTCGGCCGAACCTACGCGCCCGTCGTGAGCAGCGACCCGTTCTCGGAACAGGGCATCGCCACCTGGTACGGGCGCCGCTTTCACGGCAAGCCCACGGCCATCGGCGAGACCTACGACATGTTCGCGATGACGGCGGCGCACCGCACGATGCCCTTGCCGAGCTACGCCAAGGTGACCAACCTCAAAAACGGGCGATCGGTGGTGGTGCGGGTGAACGACCGCGGGCCCTTCGTCGACGGCCGCGTGATCGACCTCTCCTGGGCGGCGGCGATGAAGATCGGCATGCCGGGCAGCGGGCCGGTGCGGGTCGAGCGAGTCTTCGCGCGCGATGCGCCCGCGCTGCTGGCGGCTGCACCGCCCCAGCCCAAGGCCGCCACGGTGGTCACGCCCGTGCTCACTGGCGAGGCAGCGACCCTCTATCTGCAACTGGGCGCCTTCTCGAGCCTCGACAACGCCCGACAGTTCCGCGACCGCGTCGCCCACGAGCTGCCCTGGCTCGCCGAGCCGCCTGCCATTGCGCTTCAGGCAGGCTTGCACCGCGTGCGCGTGGGCCCCTACGCCACCCGCGAGGCGGCCCAGGCGGCTGCCGAGCGCATCCAGGCAGCGCTTTCCATCGCCCCCCTCATCACCAACCCGAAACCGTAAGCACCCCACGCATGAACCGACTCGCCCCATCGCTCGCCTGCCTCGCCCTCGCCCTCATGGCGCTGCCCGCGCTCGCGCAACCCGTCACCCCACCGCCCATCGCCGCACGTGCCTATGTGCTGATCGACACGCTGTCCGGGCAGGTGCTCGCCGAGCAGGCCGCCGATGAGCCCTTCGAGCCGGCATCCCTCACCAAGCTCATGACAGCCTACCTCGTGTTCGCAGCCATCCGGGACGGCAAGCTCGACCTGGCCAAGCCCGTTCCGGTCTCGCAGAAGGCGTGGAAGGCCATCGGGTCGCGCATGTTCATCGAGCCCCGCAAGCCCGCCACCGGCGCCGACCTGCTGCGCGGCATGATCGTCCAGTCGGGCAACGACGCCACCATCGCGCTCGCCGAGG
>JAFMJY010000043.1 GCA_017853245.1 Burkholderiales bacterium
GCGACGGACTCGCTGACGATCACGCAGACGGCGACGGTGACATTTACGGCGGGTGCGGCGAACAAGCTTGCGTTCACGACGCAGCCAGTGGGTGGTGCGAGCGGGGCGGTGCTGTCGACGCAGCCGGTGGTGAAGGTGCAGGACGCGCAGGGCAACACGGTGACGGGCGATAACGCGACGCAGGTGACGCTGGCGATCCAGTCTGGCGCGGGCGGCACGCTGGGTGGGACGGTGACGGTGACGGCCTCGGGCGGTGTGGCGACGTTCACGAACGTGACGTTGGCGGGCGAGGCAGGGACAAGCTACGTGCTGCGGGCGACGAGTTCGCCGCCGCTTGCTTTTGCGGACTCGAACGGCGTGATGGCAACAGCAGCCAGCTTTACGGTGACGTCGGTTCCGGGAGTGAACGGAACGCTTTCGTGCTCGAGCCCGGTGCTTTCAGGCCAAACGTCCAGTTGCTCCGCGACACCAAATTCCGGTTTTCGAACTCGGCGCATCAGCGGTTGCGGCGGCGTCGTGACCGGCGTTGGTGTGAATTCATACATCACGGCTCCCATCACATCGAGCTGCTCTGTCACGGCGGAGTTTGAGTTGATTCCGCTGGGCAACGCGTGCCAGGGGGGTACTGTCTGGACCGGCGTCACAGTGCCCGGGGCGGGAGGGATTCCCGGAACCGGGTCTGCGAGTTTCTGCGCGCCCCAGTGCGGCGGAGCCTGCGCATTTGATCCCGCTGAGACCGCCTTTGTTGCCGCCCCTGGGACTTCCTCCCCCGGCGCATCCCTGCCTCACGGGATGTTCAAGTTCAAATTGGTGGGCTGCACGCCGGGTTGCACGGCGCGCGTCACCGTGACCTGGCCGGGCCTCGAGGGCCTGCAAGTGCTCAAGTACGGGAGCCCCAGTGCAGGCGCGGCGCCCGTGCTCTTCAATCTGCGCAATCCCGCCATCAATGGCAACAGCGTGAGCTTCGATGTGACGGATGGCCAGCAGGGGGATGAGGATTTCTCGGAAAACGGCGAGATCGTCGACCCCATCGCACCTGTCCTGTTCGAGCCAGTCGTGGTTCCGACCCTGGATTGGCGAGCTCTGCTGGCATTGATCGCGCTGCTGATGACCGCGGGAGCCCTTCATGGGCGGCGATGGCCAGCCCTTTGGGCGGGCGCACGCGCGCCTCGGCGATGAATCGAGTCGTTATTGCCTGCCGGGAGGGAGCGGAATAGAATCAACGGCTTCCGTCGCATGGTGTAGTAGCGCGGCGCCGGGGATTACCGCTAACCAGGAGCCACTCATGACACGCTTCATTCTTGCCTTTCTTGCCTCGACTCTTGCCTCAACGGCCATCGCCAAAGATGCCGTGCCGACGGATTCCCAGATCGCCGCCGAAAACAACACGGCCACTTATCTTCGGCAAAAGGTAGCCGACTGTGTTGAAGGCACGAAGTCATCCAACCGGCCAATGCGGGATTGTGTTGCGCTTTCCGAGCTGCAAGTTGCCGCAAGTGCGCGTGTCAAACAGATGTCAACGCGTCAGTGTGCTGCCACCAAGAGCCTCTCGGAATGCAGCGCCCTTGAAAGCAACCTTCGGCGCGAGTCCGCTTCCGACGAAGAGGTTCTTCGGCAGCTTCGACTTCGTGCCGGCTGATCCTTGCCCCGCTCGATGAAACCCGCCCAGTGAAAGCTCGGCGGGTTTTTTCATGGGGCGGCCAGGGAACGAGATCATGCTCAGCAAGCTCGCGCTGCTTTGCGTTCCTTTTGGCCTGTTGATCGCCGCCGAACCGTTGTTGCGGTTGCATTGGATGTATTTCGGGCTCGGCGGAGCGTTGTTCCTCACGGTTGCGTTCCTGGCCAATCCCGTGGCGTGGGTCGGGAGGCGATCCGCGCTGGTGCTGCTTGTGGCTTACCTGCTGCACCAGTTCGAGGAACACGGCGTGGATGCACTGGGCAATTCCTACGCATTCCAGGCGTCGGCGAACGGACTGCTGGGGCCAATTCTGGGCTGCGGCTCGGGCACGGAATGTCCACTCACCGTCGATGCGATCTTCTGGGCGAACACGCTCCTGGTTTGGTGGCCGTATGGCCTTGCCATCGTCGTCGGCACCGAGCGGCGCTTCATGGTTGTGAGCGTGGCTGGCTTGACTCTGGCAAATGCGTTGGCGCATCTGGTGCCAGCGATCGTGTTTGGTGCCTACAACCCGGGGCTTGTTTCGGCGCTGCTGTTGTTCGTTCCTGCGGGAATCGCAACGGTGTGGACCGCGCGCCGAGTTTGGGGAGTGAGCCGCAACGCGATTGGACTCGGTTTTGTTTGGGGCGCACTCGCCCACCCGCTTCTCGCCCTTGCCGCGTTTGTCATCTACGGGCGCGGTATGGCGCCGATATGGGTATACCCCGCGCTTCTGTTTGCCTATGCGAGCCTTCCCCTGCTTGCGGTTGGCAAAGGCTTGTCGAAAACTCCTCCGAATTTGAGCAAAAACTGAGCAAAACCTGAGTAACTTGTTTCAGGCTGCTCCAGAAACACAAAGGCCCGCACTTGGCGGGCCCACGCAACACACTGATCTTCCAGACTTTTAGCTTGGTGCCGGGAAAGGGACTCGAACCCTTACGGTGTTGCCACCGGCGGATTTTGAGTCCGCTGCGTCTACCAGTTCCGCCATCCCGGCTGCTGGTGCCCCATTATCGCCTCTTTTGACTTTTCCAGTCGCGCGAGGGCGCTCGCCTACAATGCCGGCGAGAGGAAAAGCTCGGCATGCCGTCCTACACCGCATCCATCGGCGCCATCACCTACCGCTTCGACAGCGTGCGGGAGCTGCTCGCCAAGGCCACGCCGCCGCGCGCGGGTGACCGCCTCGCTGGTGTGTGCGCGGAAAGTGCGCCAGAGCGAGTAGCAGCCCAGCTGGCCCTCGCTGATTTGCCGCTCGCTGCGCTCCTCGAGGAGCCGGTCGTCCCGTATGAAGCGGATGACGTCACGCGCCTGATCGTCGACGGGCATGACCAGTCAGCGTTTTCGGCAATTCGTCATCTCACAGTGGGGGGCTTTCGCGACTGGCTTCTCAGCGACTTGGCAACCGAAAGCGACCTAGCGCGTTTGGCGCCAGGCATCACGCCGGAAGTGGCCGCGGC
The DNA here is from genome assembly GCA_017853245.1 of Burkholderiales bacterium. GTDB lineage: Bacteria > Pseudomonadota > Gammaproteobacteria > Burkholderiales > Usitatibacteraceae > FEB-7. The sequence goes on from JAFMJY010000043.1 coordinate 3,115, forward strand.
AGTCTCGAAGCTCATGCGTGTGCAGGACTTGATCCTCATCGCCCGCAAGTGCCCGGTCGTCTCTCGCTTTCGCACCACGCTGGGCCTCCCCGGGCGCCTCGCAACTCGCCTGCAGCCTAACCACCCTACCGACGACCCGACGGGCATCGCCGCGAGCATCGTCGACGGGCTTCTGATGGGAGCCGGGGACGCCGTCATTGGCGTGAACCCCGCCTCCGATAACGTGGCGCAGGCGGTCCGGCTCCTGCATATGTTGGCCGACGTCATCGAGCGGCACGCTATTCCAACGCAATCTTGCGTGCTCACCCACGTCACCAACACCATGCAGGCGATGCGGCAGGGCGCACCGGTGGATCTGGTGTTTCAGTCAATCGCCGGAACCGAGGCCGCCAACCGAAGTTTTGGCGTGAGCCTGGCGCTCCTCGATGAGGCCCACGAGGCAGCCCGCGCGTTACGGCGGGGCACGGTGGGGGATCAGGTCATGTACTTCGAGACCGGCCAGGGCAGCGCCCTCTCGGCCAATGCCCATCACGGTGTCGACCAACAGACCTGCGAGGCTCGGGCGTACGCGGTCGCCCGGCGCTACCGGCCGTTTCTCGTCAACAGCGTGGTCGGCTTCATCGGGCCAGAGTATCTCTACGATGGCAAGGAGATCACCCGCGCCGGGCTCGAAGACCATTTCTGCGGCAAGCTCATGGGTGTGCCGATGGGCATGGACGTCTGCTATACCAACCACGCCGAGGCGGACCAGGGCGATGCGGACGTGCTGCTTACCCTGCTCGGCACAGCGGGCTGCAACTACATCATGGGCGTGCCTGGATCCGATGATGTGATGCTGAGTTACCAGACGACGTCGTTTCATGACGCGCTGTATTTGCGTCGATTGCTTGGCCTTCGGCCGGCCCCCGAGTTCGAAGCATGGCTCGAGCGGGCCGGCATTGTCGACCCCGGTGAGACGTTTCGCCTGCGCGACGAGATGCCCGAGGCTTTTGGGCGCGCCCTCGCGCGGCTTGCCGCGCCATGAGCAAAGCGCGCGATCTCGCCCCGGCCTGGTCGGCGCTGCGGCGTTTCACGCCAGCCCGCATTGCCCTCGGTCGAACCGGCGTGAGCCTGCCGACAAGCGCGCACCTCGCTTTCCAGCTCGCTCACGCCCAGGCGCGCGATGCGGTTCATCGGCCCTTCAACTCGGAAGCCCTCGCGGCAGGCCTGCGAGCGAGTACGGTTCTTTCCTCTCTCGGGGCCCTCCAGCTTGAAAGCCGGGCCACCAGTCGCGTGCACTACCTCCAGCGGCCTGATCTGGGCCGGCGCCTGAACGAGGCATCGGCCGCGGCGTTGCGCCAGGCGGCGCCACGCGCCGCGCCCGATGTGGCGTTCGTGATCACCGACGGGCTTTCGGCTCTCGCCATCGAGGCCAACGCAGTGCCTTTCCTCGAGGAAGTAGTGCCCAGCGTCATGGCTGATGGTTTGGCCATTGCGCCCCTCTGCGTGGTGCGCGGCGGTCGTGTGGCGCTGGGAGATGAGGTAGGCGAGCTGCTGAGGGCCCGTTGCGTAGTGATCCTGGTGGGTGAGCGCCCTGGCCTCACCTCACCCGATAGCCTGGGCGCCTATCTCACCTTTGCGCCCTGCATCGGGCTCACGGACGAGCGCCGCAACTGCCTTTCGAACATCCGGCCAGCCGGCTTGCCGTGGCGCGAGGCTGCGGTTCGACTGCATTGGCTCATCCGGGAGTGTCTGCGACGGCAGCTCTCCGGCGTGGATTTGAAGGAAGATGCGCCGACGCTCGCAGGGCCCGGCGTCGCTGCGCTACCGGGCTGAGCCGAAACCGTACGCGATGCAACTCTCGGACTTCGATTACGAACTGCCGCCCGAGCTGATCGCCCAGCATCCCGCCGCGGAACGGGCTGCCAGCCGGCTTCTGCACTTAACCGCTGCCGGAATGTTGCACGACCGGCGCTTCGCGGACCTCACCGCTCTGCTTGAACCCGGGGACTTGCTGGTGATGAACGACACGCGCGTGATTCGCGCCAGGCTTCGCGGCGTCAAGGACACGGGCGGCGCAGTCGAGGTTCTGATCGAGCGGGTCGCCGGTGAGCGCCAGGCCCTCGCGCATGTGCGCTCGAGCAAGACGCCACGAGAGGGCCGGCGCCTGGTGTTTGCTCCGGGCGTCGAGGCTGAGGTGACGGGCCGTTCGGGAGATCTGTTCAATCTGTCTTTCCCCGCCCACCGCGTGATGGATGTACTGGATGCGCACGGCGAAGTTCCCCTGCCACCGTACATCACGCACCAGCCTTCGTCGGAGGACCTCGCTCGATATCAGACTGTTTATGCCCGCGAGCCCGGGGCGGTGGCGGCCCCCACGGCGGGGCTTCACTTCGACCAGGCGACGTTCGAGGCGCTCGCTGCTCGTGGCATCGACGTGGCGCGCGTTACCCTGCACGTGGGTGCAGGCACCTTTCAGCCCGTACGGGGCGATGACCTTGCCTCCCACGTGATGCATGCGGAGTGGTGTCGCGTGCCGTCGGAGACCGTGGCGGCCGTCGACAAGGCGCGAGCGCGCGGTGGGCGGGTCGTGGCGGTAGGAACGACGAGCCTGCGATCGCTCGAGTCAGCGGCGCTGGATGGCGCGCTCAAGCCCTTCGAGGGCGAGACGCGCCTCTTCGTGAAGCCGGGCTTCCAGTTTCATGTCGTGGACCGGCTGGTCACGAACTTCCACCTGCCCAAGTCCACGCTGATGATGCTGGTGAGCGCATTCTCGGGCCTCGAGCCCATTCGGCGCGCGTATGCGCATGCGGTGGCCACGCGCTACCGATTCTTCAGCTATGGGGATGCAATGTTGCTCGAGCGCGCCGCCCCGTGAGGGCGGTGGCGTTTCAGCCAGCGTGCAGCCGCGAGTTGGCCGACACGTGCTGCTTCAGGAAAGCCATCTGGTCGGCGAGGATCCGCCGGTTGGCAAGAATGAGGAACTCGGCCCGGTTGGGCACGTAGGGCGCGTACAGCAGTTGCATGCGCGCTTCCTCCGGCGTGCGGCTGCCCTTCTTTTGATTGCACGTTCGGCACGCCGTCACCACGTTCATCCAGGTGTCGCGCCCGCCCCGCGAGAGCGGCAGCAGGTGGTCGCAGGTGAGCTTCTGAGGCGAGAAGTCGCCACCGCAAAACGCGCACAGGCCCCGATCCCGGTGGAATAACTCGCGGTTGTTCAGGGGCGGAGTCTGGTTGAACCCCTTGATGGCAAGCGCCCGGCCGCGGATGGCAATGATCGAATTGGCCACGATGCGGGAGACCTCGCCCGTGAGGTGCGAGCGCCCGCCGTGAATGGTGAAGGCTTCCTGCCCGGTTTCCCAGGCCACGCGCTCCTTGGCGTAGTACCAGACCGCCTGCTGCCAGGTGACCCAGCGGTGCGGGACGCCATGCTGGTCCAGGGTGAGGATAAGTGGGAACGCGCGGCTCATCGTGAAAGCCGCTTCCAGAGGGGAGAATCCGGTTGATGCGGTAATCTCATGTCTCGAAAGCAATCTACCACAACCCCCCGCTTTTTTACCGAGGCTCGCCATGAACCTGGACCGCGTCGACGCCGGCAAGGACCTGCCCAACGACTTCAACGTCATCATCGAAATCCCGGCCCACGCCGACCCGATCAAATACGAAGTGGACAAGGCCACCGGCGCGCTCTTTGTCGACCGCTTCGTGCAGACGGCGATGCACTACCCGTGCAACTACGGCTATATCCCCCACACCTTGGGCGAGGACGGCGACCCGGTCGACGTGCTGGTGGTGAGCCCCTTCGCGCTGATCCCCGGCGTCGTGGTGCGCTGCCGGCCCATCGGCATGCTCAAGATGGCGGACGAGGGCGGCGGCGACACCAAGCTCCTTGCCGTGCCGATCGACAAGCTCACGCCCCTCTACCGCAACATCGAAACGCCGCGCGACCTGCCCGAGGTGACCCTGGCGCAAATCACGCACTTTTTCGCCCACTACAAGGATCTCGAGCCGGGCAAGTGGGTACGCATCGAGGGCTGGGTGGGCCCGGAGGAGGCGAAGGCGGAAATCCTCGCCGGCGTGAAGCGCTTGAAGGGCCGGGGGCGCAAGCGCTGAAGCAATGCAGCGCCTCGGCTCGGGCGCTCAGGATCGGCGCAGACGCAGCGCCGCCAACATCCCGAGGGCAACGGCGATGAGTGCCATGCCCGCCAGCTCCCGGGAGCCGGGCTGCTCGTCGAGGTGGGCCCACGCGGCCACCACCGCGATGACGGGGATCGCGAGCGTGTTGAGGCCGGTGATGCCCGCCGACATGTTGGCGAGAACGTAAGTCCACAGCCACCATCCCCCCGCTGTCGCGAAGAGGGTGGCGTAGGCGAGGATCACGCCGTATTCGACGCTCCAGCGCACCGGCTCGTGCGCATGGAACAGGGCCAGCAGAACGAGCGGGACGGTGCCGAAGGCGAGCTGCCATGCGGTGTAGCCGAGCGGGTCGACGCCTTCCAGCGGCCAGCGTTTTGAGATCACCGACCCGAGTGCCCAGACGGTGCCGGAGCCCACGGCGAGGAGGCTGCCGGTCAGGTTCGAGAGCTGCCACGGCGCAATCACCAGCAGCAGCCCGGCGGCGCCAAGCGCGACGCAAGCCCACTGCGGCCCCCTCACGCGCTCCCCGAGCATCATCCACGCGAAGAGGAGCATCCAGAATGGCATGGTGTAGGTGAGCACCGACGTGCGCCCGGCACCTGAATAGAGCAGCGCAAAGTGAGACAACACGATGAAGCCCGCCACCTGCACAAGGCCCAGGACGAGCGCGATGCCGTAGCGAGGAAGCGTGAGGGGCCGCCTGGTGGCAGCGAGGATCGCGAAGAGCAGCGCCGTGGCGATCACCAGGCGCGTGGCGGCAAAGTCGAAGGGGTGCGCATGGTCCAGACCCCACTTCATGACGATCCAGCCATAGCCCCAGATCACACAGAGCGCCGCGAGCGCCGCCGCCGGGCCGCTGCGTGCCTTCACGGCCGCGCCTGAATAGAATGGACGAGATGGCCGAGCCGAACGAAACAGGCGTCGTGGTGCGCATCGTCGACTGGCGCGAGGCCAGCGAGCTGCTCATCGCCCTTCGGGCGGAGGTGTTCGTGCACGAGCAAGGCGTCCCCGCCCATCTCGAGCAGGACGGCCTCGACGCGCAGTGCGCGCATGCGCTCGTGGTCGACGCCACGGGCAAGGCCATCGGCACGGGGCGCTTGATGCCCGATGGCCGCATCGGCCGAATGGCGGTGCGCCAGTCCTGGCGCGGGCGCGGCGTGGGTGGCGCGATTCTCGCGGCGTTGGTGCGCGAGTCGCGAAGACGCGGCATGGCGGAGGTCTACCTGCACGCCCAGTGCCACGCCCGTGACTTCTACGCGCGGCAGGGCTTCACGGACGAGGGTGAGCCGTTCGACGAGGCGGGCATCGCCCACATCGGCATGCGCCGAAAGGTGGCGCCGTAGCGGGCGCGTCAAAGGAAGCGCAGCGCCGGGCCCGCCGGGTCGCCCAACCGCAGGTCCTGCTGCGAGATGGCCTCGATTTGCGCCACGACCAACCCTTCCCAGTGGCCTTCGGGCGCCTTGACGGCGTTGGCGATCATCCCGGCCGCCTGGTCACCAAAGGCGGTGCAGTACACCGGGTTGCCCGGGGCCAGGGGTGACTCTGTCGCCACTCTCGCCGTCCGCTTCTTGAGGATGCCGCGATACTGAGTGCGCGCCACGATTTCCTGACCCGGGTAGCACCCCTTCTTGAAGTTCACGGCGCCGATGAGGTCCCAGTTCGCCATCTGCGGCACGAACTCCTCCTGCGTGCCCGGCACGACCTGCACGATGCCACCGCGGATGAGCGAAAGCGACCATTGGTCGAGGGTGGCGGCGCGGCCTGCGGGCGCTGCTCCGAACGCCAAGCCGCGGCCTTCTCCGATGGGAAACGATCCAGCCGGCAACGCTCCGTCCCAGAGGCCGTGGCGGCCCAACTCTCCCGACACGTCCGTGATCACGACTTTCGATCGCAGCACGAACATCCTCAGGCGCTTGGCGGTGGCCTCCGCGAACGCGGACGGCAGCAGCATGAGGAACCCACTGGCGTCGCGGGCCAGGGCGAAGGTCACCAGCAAGCGGCCCTTGGGCGTGCACCACCCATTCCACTGCGCCTGGCCGACGGCGAGGCCCTTCACGTCGTTGGTGGTCTGCCCCTGCAGAAAGGTCTCCGCGTCGTCACCCGAAATCCGGAGTACGGCGTTAAACGGGGAGAGGTCGCACACCCAGGGCTCGGCGCTCACGGCAACTCACGGGGGAAGAAATGGACGGGGCAAAGTATAGCGGCGACGGTGCAGTGCCCCAGCCCCTGGCATGGGTCACTTGTTGCGTGGGCCCGTCGGCTTTGGCGCGCGCCTGGGCCTATGCGGTCACGCTGGTGGGCCTGGGGGTCATTGTCTCGCTGCCGCTCGCCGTCGTTGCTCGCACCGGCCTCGCTGTGGTGCTGCTCGTGGCTACCCTGCGAACGGCGTGCCGGGAGGGCTGTCGCCCGGGCGGCCCGGTGCGAGTGAGCCTCACCATCGCGGGCGAGGTCCTCGTGGAGGAGCCGGGGCGCCCACCCGTTTCAGGCTCCCTTCACCGTGCGAGCGTCGTGTTCACGCGGCTCGTCATCATCCGGTACCAGCCCGCGGGATCGCGGGTCACCCGGGCCGTCGTCGTGGTGCCCGATGCCGTGGAGCCCAACGCCTTCCGAAGGCTGCGGGTGTTGCTCCGGGCACGCTGAGCCGAACGCTATAATTTCGCCCATGTCCTCGCACGGCGCTTCCGCGCAGATGGTCCTCACGCTGCCGGGCGCCGTCGCGCACTCGCCCTTTCGCATCGAAAAGCTCATTGCGGGGCTGAAGCCCGGGCTGCGCGCCTCGGTGCGCATCCAGAGCCGGTACATTCACTTTGCCCTTGTCGCCGAGCCGCTGTCGGCCGGGGAGCTTGCGGTGCTGCAACAGCTGCTCGATTACGGCAGCCCGGGCACCGAACCCGAGGTGGGTGAGCTGCGCGTTGTCGTGCCGCGCTTCGGCACCGTGTCGCCGTGGTCCTCCAAGGCCACCGACATCGTTCGCCTGTGCGGGCTGTCGAAGGTGATGCGCGTCGAGCGCGGCATCGCCTACCGCCTCAGCATGAAGAACGGCGAGCCGCTGCGCGACAAATCCGAGGCGGGGCTCGTCGATGCCATCCACGACCGAATGACGGAAACAGTTGTGAAAACGCTTGAGGCGGCGCATGCGCTCTTTGCCGAGCACCAGCCTGCGCCGCTGGAGACCATTGATGTCCTCTCCGGCGGCAAGCCGGCATTGGAGGCGGCCAATGCGCGCATGGGCCTCGCCCTCGCGGCCGACGAGATCGAATACCTGCTGGAGAACTTCCGGGGGCTCGCGCGCAACCCGACGGATGTCGAGCTGATGATGTTCGCGCAGGCCAACAGCGAGCACTGTCGCCACAAGATCTTCAACGCCACGTGGGCCATCGACGGCGTGGAGCAGGAGCGCTCCCTGTTCCAGATGATCCGCAACACCCACGCCGTGAGCCCCGCCGGCACGGTGGTGGCTTACGCCGACAACGCCGCGGTCATGGAGGGCGCCGAAATCGATCGCTTTCATCCGGGCCGGCAGGGCGCCTGGGGCTACCACCGAGCGCTCACGCACACGGTGATGAAGGTGGAGACGCACAACCACCCTACGGCCATTGCACCGGATCCCGGGGCGGCCACCGGCGCGGGGGGCGAGATTCGCGACGAAGGCGCCACCGGCATCGGCGCCAAGCCCAAGGCAGGGCTTGTGGGGTTCTCGGTATCCAACCTGCGTCTGCCCGGCCAGGTGGAACCGTGGGAAGCGGAGTACGGCAAGCCCAGTCGCATCGCCTCCGCGCTCGACATCATGATCGAGGGGCCGATCGGCGCGGCTGCGTACAACAACGAGTTCGGCCGTCCCAACCTGGCGGGCTATTTCCGGGCCTACGAGCAGGCGCACGATGGCGAAGTGCGCGGCTATCACAAGCCCATCATGATTGCCGGCGGCCTGGGCAACATCGATGCGCGCCATGTCGGGAAGCGAGACCTGGGGGCGGATACCCTCTTCGTTCAGCTCGGTGGCCCCGGCTTTCTCATCGGCATGGGCGGCGGCGCGGCCTCGTCCATGGCGAGCGGCACCAACACGGAGTCCCTCGATTTCGACTCCGTTCAGCGCGCCAACGCCGAGCTCGAGCGCCGTTGCCAAGAGGTCATCGACGGCTGCTGGCAGATGGGGGAAGCCAACCCCATCCTGTCGCTGCACGACGTGGGCGCCGGCGGCTTGTCCAACGCCTTTCCGGAGCTGGTGCACGGTGGCGGGGTGGGCGCCACCTTCGATCTGCGCCGCGTCCCGGTGGAAGAGCGCGGCATGAGCCCCATGCAGATCTGGTGCAACGAGTCGCAAGAGCGATACGTCCTCGCCATCAGCCGCAGCCGGCTGCCGGACTTCCAGCGCCTCTGCGAGCGTGAGCGCTGCCCCTTTGCCGTGGTGGGGGAATCCCGGGCCGATGCCCAGCTCGTGGTCGAGGACTCAGAGCGGGGAGGGCGCGCGGTCGACATGCCGCTCGAGGTTCTGCTGGGCAAGCCGCCACGCATGCACCGCGACGTGCAGCGCCTGTTGCGTCCCCGCGCGGCTCTGGACCTCTCCAACATCAACTTGCTCGAGGCCGCGTACCGAGTGCTCCGGCTGCCGACGGTGGGAGACAAGACCTTCCTCGTCACCATTGGCGATCGTTCCGTCGGCGGGCTCACGGCCCGCGACCAGATGGTGGGGCCGTGGCAGGTGCCGGTGGCGGATTGCGCGGTGACCGCGCTGGGTTACTCAACCTATCTCGGCGAGGCCATGGCCGTGGGCGAGCGCACGCCCCTGGCACTCGTCGATGCACCCGCCTCCGGGCGCATGGCGGTGGGGGAGGCCATCACCAACATTGCCGCCGCACGAATCGAGGCGCTCGGCAAGGTCAAGCTCTCCGCCAATTGGATGTGCGCAGCCGGCCATCCCGGCGAGGATGCGGCGCTGTTTGAGACGGTGCGCGCCGTCGGCATGGAACTCTGCCCATCGCTTGGCGTAGCCATCCCGGTGGGCAAGGATTCGCTGTCCATGAAGACGGCGTGGCGCGATCCCGAGACGGGCGAGCCACGCGCCGTGGTGGCGCCGCTCTCGCTCATCATTTCCGCCTTCGCGCCGGTCACGGACATTCGCCGCACACTCACGCCACAGTTGCGCGCCGACCTCGGCGAGACGGAGCTGATACTCATCGACCTGGGCGCCGGGCGAAATCGCCTGGGGGCTTCCGCGTTCGCACAGGTGCATGGACAGGTGGGCGATGCCGTGCCCGATGTCGACAGCCCCGAAAGCCTGCGCGCCTTCTTCGATGTCATCCAGAGGCTCAACGCCGCGGGCCACCTCCTCGCCTATCACGACCGTTCCGATGGCGGGTTGTGGGCGACGCTCTGCGAAATGGCCTTTGCCGGCCGCGCCGGCGTCACGGTGTACGTCGACGGGCTGATCGCCGATCCCTCGTCCCTGGATGTCGATGGCAACGAGCGTCAGACCCGGGCGTTGGAGGGGCGCGTAAACGACCGCACGGTCGGTGCGCTCTTCAGCGAGGAGCTCGGCGCCGTGATCCAGGTTCGCCGCGAGGATCGTGCCGAGGTCATGCAGGTGCTGCGCGCGGCGGGGCTCTCACGCGAGTCCCATGTGATCGGCCACTTGAATGACGACGGCCGTGTTCGCGTCGTGCTGAACGGGCAGGCAGTTATCGCGGAGACGCGCGCCGAGCTGCACCGCGCCTGGTCGTCCGTCACGCATGCCATCCAGCATCGGCGCGACAACCCCGCCTGTGCCGATGCGGAATTCGAGCGCCTGGTCGATGCGAAGGACCCAGGCCTCCACGCCCATCTCACCTTTGATGCGGCCGAAGACATTGCAGCCCCCTTCGTGGCCAGCGGCGCTCGTCCCCGCATGGCGATCCTGCGCGAGCAGGGTGTCAACGGCCACATGGAGATGGCGGCAGCCTTCGACCGCGCCGGCTTCGCGGCCGTCGACGTGCACATGAGCGATATCCTCGCCGGGCGCGTGAGCCTGTCGGACTTCAAGGCGTTCGCGGCCTGTGGCGGCTTCAGCTACGGGGACACGCTCGGCGCCGGGGAGGGGTGGGCCAAGACGATCCTGTTCAACGGGCGGGCCCGCGATGCCTTCGAAGCGTTTTTCCGCCGAGCCGACACGTTCGCTTTCGGGGCCTGCAACGGCTGCCAGATGCTCTCGAACCTGAAGCCCATCATTCCGGGCGCGGAAAACTGGCCACGCTTTCGGCGCAACCTGTCGGAGCAGTACGAGGCGCGCCTGGCGCTGGTGGAAATCCAGCCCTCGCCGTCGATCCTTTTTGCGGGCATGGCGCGCAGCCGCATCCCGGTGGCTACGGCCCATGGCGAGGGGCGCGCCACGTTCGCGGATGAACGCGAGCGCGAGGCGTGCGCCTATCTCGTGGCGGCGCGCTTCACGGACAACACGGGCAAGGTCACGGAGCGGTATCCGTACAACCCGAACGGCTCGCCAGGCGGTGTCACCGCGGTGACCACGCCCGATGGCCGGTTCACCGCGATGATGCCCCACCCGGAGCGGGTGTTCCGCACGGTCGCGCTCTCCTGGCACCCGGAAAACTGGGGCGAGGATTCGCCCTGGATGCGCCTCTTCCGAAACGCGCGCGCCTGGCTAGGCTGACCCCGCTTGCGGCGGGGCCGGGCGACGCTTAGCGTTCCTCAACCTTCGCCTTGGAGCGCAGGTCCAGCATCATGCGCTGCACTTGCTGCTGTTGGGCGCGCTGGCGGAACTGTTCCTTCATCTCGTCAAACGGCGGCACCTGGATCGGGCGCACGTCCTCCAGGCGGAGCACGTGGAAGCCGAAGTCCGTCTTCACCGGCGCGGCGGACGTCTGGCCCTTCTTCATGGCCATGAGCGCGTCGGCAAAGGGCTTCACGTAGCGCGCGGCGGGGCCCCAGTCGAGGTCGCCGCCGTTGTCCTTGGAGCCCGGGTCCTTCGATTTGTCCTTGGCGATCTTGGCGAAGTCGCCACCCTTGCCGAGGTCGGCAATGATGGCCTTCGCCTCGTCTTCCTTCTCGACCAGGATGTGGCGAACCTTGTACTCGTTGTCGCCCATGGAGCGCTTGAAGTCGTCGTAGACCTTCTTGAGCTCGCCGTCGCTCACCGGGTTGGCGCGCAGCTCCGCTTCGATCAAGGCGCGCACCAGCACGGCCTGGCGGGCGGCATCGAGCTGGGCCAGGGTGTCCGGCGTCTTGTCGAGGCCGCGCTTCTGCGCTGCCTGCACCAGCACCTCACGGCTGATCAGCTCCTCCTTGATCGCCGCCTGACGCTCGGGCGAATCCGCCTGCCCGTTCGCGGTGAGCTCCTTGTTGAGAAGGTCGGCTCGCGACTGCGGGATGGTGACACCGTTGACGACGAGCCTCGGCTGCGCTGCCGCGGCGGGGGCGCCCGCTTTCGCTTCGGCCTTCTTGGGCGCGGCTTTCTCCTGGGCGTTGGCGCCGAAGGCAACGACGGCTGCGAGCAGCGCGGTGGCAAGGGATGTCGGGTTGGGATACATGGATTCCTCTCTGGAAGTCAGAACTGCTCGGGCGCAAACGCCTCGATTTTCAGGGCGTGGATCTGGCGGCTCATGAGGTCGCCCAGGGCCTCATAAACCAATCGGTGGCGCGCGAGCGGCGGCTTGCCTCGGAACGCCTCGGACACGATGGTGAGCTGGTAATGGCCGCCGGTGGCGCCATGGCCCACATGCTCGTGGGCCTCGTCGACCAGCTCGAGCGAAAGCGGCGAGAGCGAAGCCAGCCGCTCGCGGATTGCCTGCTCCGTGCTCAAGGCAGGGCCTTCTTGAACGGCTTGACCGTCACCTTGGCGTAGACCCCGGCCTTCACGTACGGGTCCTCGGATGCCCAGGCGAGCGCAAGCTCGCGCGAGGCAAATTCCGCCACGATGAGCGAGCCGCTGAAGCCGGCGGGGCCGGGGTCTTCCGCGTCGATCGTCGGGTGCGGCCCGGCGAGAATCAGCCGGCCTTCCGCCAACAGCGCCTTCAGGCGCTCCACGTGCGCCGGGCGGGTGGCGAGTCGTTTGTCGAGCGAGCCGGGCACGTCCTCGGCGACGATGGCGTAGAGCATGGGCCGTCAGGGCTTGGGCGATTCGGGTTGGGATTCGTCAGGCATGTGCTGGGACATCCACCACGCCTGCGCGAAGACGAAGAGCAGCATGAGCCCCATGCCACCGAAGAGCTTGAAGCTCACCCACGCCTCGGTGGAGAACGTATAGGCGACCCAGAGGTTCAGGGCGCCCTTGAACAGGAAGAAGATTCCCCAGGCCACGCAAAGCTTTCTCCACGCCGCATCGGGAAGCGTGACGGCTTCTCCCATGACCGCTTTCACGAGATTCTTGCCCAGGGCGAGCGCGCCGAGGAACAGCCCGCCCGACAGCCAGTAGAGCACGGTGGGCTTCCACTTGATGAACGTTTCGTCCCGAAGGAGCAGCGTGGCGCCCCCGAAGACAACGATGACGGCAAGGCTTGCCCACTGAAGATTGGCGACCCGCTCCCCCTTCAGGCGCACCCACGCGACCTGGGCGAGCGTCGCAGCCATGGCAACTGCCGTGGCGACGTAGATGTCCCACACCTTGAACGCCGCGAAGAAGAGGAGGACCGGGAAGAGGTCGAACAGGAGCTTCAAGAGAAGGAAATGCCCGAAAAATCAATCCGATATTGTCGCCGATTCAGGTCGGCACTGTCCATTTGAGGTGCCGCGAGCGAATGCGTTCCCGCACGGTCTCGGGGATCGCGGGGGACAGTGCGAGCGCGAGCGCCTCGGCGTAGAACGTCGCGCACTCTTCCGGCAACGCGGCATCGAGCGCGTCGAAGGCCGCATCCATCAGTGCCGGCTCCTCGGTGCGAATGGCAGCGATGGCACGGTTGGAGTGGAGCACCCGCCACGGGCGCTCGGGGTTGGACCGCTCGAGGTCGGCGGCGAGCGAGGGGCCGAGGTTTTCGCCCAGCGCCTGCATGAGGTGAACGGCGCCCGCCAGCGCATTCTTGTCGCGCGTTGCGTTGGCCTGCCTTGCGAGCGCGTTGACCACGGGCTCGGCCGGCAACACAGGAATGCCGTGCTGCAATCCCCAAAGGGCGAGGGTGACGGTGAGGTCGGCCGCCTCGATCAGGAGGGGATCGCTCGGGTTGGCGGCAAGGGCGGCGTCCGCGGGCGCCATGGCCGAGACGGCCGCAGCGAGCAGGTCGGGCAGGCCCTCCACGGCGGGCAACTGCGCGCCGCGCCGCTGCCGTTCCAGCGCAGCGATGGCGTCCACTGCGTTCTGGCCCTCGGCGAGGGCGCTGGACAACGCCGGGTACGCCGCCGCGGCGCGCTGTGCAAATTGCGCGAAACGGATCGGCAGGGCGGCGATGGCGCGCTGGACGGCATCACCGAAAAATACCGGTTGCACGGACATGGGGGGCAGGGGCCGGACGCAGGGGTCCCGGGTGTCAAGCGGGAGCGGATTCTGCTATGATTTCAATGTTTTACTCAAATGGTTCGTCGTTGGACAACTTCGACCTGCACAATCATTCCACGGCGTCGGACGGCCTGTTGTCTCCGACCCAGCTGGTGGAACTGGGAGCCAGCCTGGGGGTAGATGGCCTGGCGCTAACGGACCACGACACGGTGGATGGCATCGGGGAGGCGGCCGACGCAGCCCGTCGCCTCGGACTGCGCTTCATCCCGGGCGTGGAAATTTCCGTCTCCTGGGGAGACACCACGCTCCATATCGTTGGCCTAGGCATCGACCCTCACCACGAGGTGCTGGCGGCGGGCCTGCGCGGCATCCGCGAGGGTCGGCTGGGCCGAGCTCGCCGGATGGGAGATGCGCTGGCCGCCCTTGGCCTCGAAGGTACCTTCGAGGCGGCCCTGGCGCTGGCGGGCAGCGAATTGCGCCTCTCGCGCTCGCACTTCGCCCGACACCTGGTGCAAGTCGGGGCGGTGAGCGATACCCAGCGGGCCTTCGACCGGTATCTCGGCAAGGGCAAGCCCGCCTTTGTCCAGCACGACTGGGCGCGCTTGGACGAGGCCGTCGGCTGGATCCGGGCGGCCGGGGGGGTGGCGGTGCTGGCCCACCCAGGGCGCTATGGACTTGGCCCCTCGGATCGTGAGACGCTCTTGCTCGAATTCAAACGCCTCGGTGGCGAGGCGATCGAGGTGGTGACCGGTAGTCACCGCCCTGAGCAATACGCCACCTGGCGGCGCATCGCGGTGGAGCATGGCTTTCTCGCTTCCCGCGGCGCCGACTACCACGGGCCGGGCGAAAGCCCGGCGGAGCCGGGGCAGCTGCCGCTGCTGCCGTCCTCGCTCGAGCCCGTGTGGACCCGTTGGGCGCATTAGCCGCCGAAACCGTTTGAGCGGGTCCCGCCGGAGGGCGGGGCCGATCGGCCAGGCGCTGCCGGCGCAGCAACATTCTCTTCACGCATTGACCGCAGGGTCGCCCGCCTCGGGCGTGCGCCCCGGCGTTGAGCCATGGCATCCACGTCCGCTTTCTACAAAGTGCATCCGGACAACCCGCAACGGCGCAGCATCGAGGCCGTGGCGGAGTGCGTGCGCGCAGGCGGCGTGATCGCCTACCCCACGGACTCCTGCTACGCGCTCGGCTGCCATATCGGTGACAAGGCGGCCATGGACCGCATCCGTCGCATCCGCAAAGTGGATGAGCGCCACCACCTCACCCTCATGTGCCGGGACTTGGCCGACGTGGGCCAGTTCGCGAAGCTGGACAACATCCCGCACCGCCTCATCAAGGCCAACACGCCAGGCAGCTACACCTTCATCCTCAAGGCCTCGCGCGAGGTGCCGCGCCGGTTGCTGGCGCCGCGCCGCACCGTGGGCGTCCGCATTCCGGACCATCCCGTCGCCATGGCGCTGCTCGAGGCGCTGGGCGAGCCCATGCTGTCTTCGACGCTGGTGCTGCCGGACCATGGCGTGGCGCTGAACGACGCCGAGGAAATTCGCCTCCACCTCGCGCACGTGCTCGACGCGATCGTCGACGCCGGGCCTTGCGGCATCGACGTCACCACGGTCGTGGACTTGTCGGGCGAGTCGCCGGCTCTGCTGCGCGAAGGCAAGGGCGACCCCCGTCCCTTCGGCACCGTCAAGGCGGCGCTCCACTAATGGATTTCAACGCGATCCTCGGCACTATCGCGATCTACGCGATCCCCGTGGTGTTCGCGATCACGCTGCACGAGGCAGGCCATGCCTACGCGGCCAGATATTTCGGCGACAAGACGGCCTGGATGCTCGGGCGCACGAGCCTGAACCCCGTGCGACACATCGATCCCATCGGCACGGTGGTCGTTCCGGCGATCACCGCCTTTACCGGGTTCCTGTTCGGGTGGGCGAAGCCGGTGCCCGTGAACTTCGAGAACCTGCGCGACCCGAGGCGCGACATGCTGTGGGTGGCCGCTGCTGGCCCCGGCGCAAACGTGTTGATGGCGCTGGGCTGGGTGGCGGTGGCAAAAGTGCTCCTGGTCGTGGACGCGTCCGGCGAGGTGTCCGACTACTGGCTCAAGGTGGCGGTGGCCGGCATTCGCGTCAACGTCGGGCTCGCCGTGCTCAATCTTTTCCCCCTCCTGCCGCTCGACGGCGGCCGCATCCTCGCAAGCCTCCTGCCACGCCAGCTCGCGCTGCCGTATTCGCGCCTGGAGCCGTGGGGCATGCTGATTCTCGTCGTGCTCATCGTGTCTGGCGCGCTCTGGTGGGTGATTGGCCCGGTGATGAACGCCATGCTTCGCAACCTGTTCGCGCTGCTCGGTTTCTAGGAGGCCGCCCGCCACCATGTTTCAGGATCGCGTGTTGTCTGGAATGCGCCCCACCGGGGCGATGCATCTCGGCCACTTCCACGGGGCCCTGAAGAGCTGGGTCCGGCTGCAAAACGAGCACCCGTGCCTTTTCTTTGCGGCGGATTGGCACGCGCTCACCTCGCACTACGAGGACCCTTCGGTCATCGAGTCGTCGGTGTGGGACATGTTCATCGACTGGCTGGCTGCTGGCATCGACCCGTCGAAGGCCACCCTCTTCGTGCAGTCCCGCGTGCCGCAGCACGCCGAGCTCACGCTGTTGCTGTCATTTTTCACGCCGCTGTCCTGGCTCGAGCGCGTGCCCACCTACAAGGACACGGTCGAGAAGCATGCCGAGCACGGGCGAGACCTCACGACTTATGGTTTCCTCGGCTACCCGCTCATGCAGGCTGCGGACATCCTCATCTACCGCGCCACCCACGTGCCGGTGGGCGAGGACCAGGTCTCGCACGTGGAGCTTACGCGTGAGATCGCGCGGCGCTTCAACCACCTCTTCGGCCGCGAGCGCGGCTTCGAGGAGAAGGCCGAGGCAGCGGTGAAGAAGATGGGCCCCAAGAAGGCGCGCCTCTACCGGGAGCTGCGCACGCGCTTCCAGGAGAAGGGCGACGAGGCCGCGCTCGCCGAGGCCCGCGAGCTGGTGGGTGACGTGCAAAACCTTTCGCTGGGGGACAAGGAGCGGCTCTTCGGCTACATCGAGGGCGGGGGGCGGATGATCCTGTCCGAGCCCGAGGCCGTGCTTACCGAAACGCCGAAGCTCCTGGGGCTGGACGGCCAGAAAATGAGCAAGAGCTATGGCAACGCCATCCTGCTTCGCGACGACGCGAAGACGGTTTCCCAGAAAATCCGCACCATGCCAACCGACCCGGCGCGCGTGCGCCGCAGCGACCCGGGCGACCCGGAGAAGTGCCCGGTGTGGAGCCTGCACCAGGTGTACTCCGAGCAATCCACACGCGATTGGGTGCGTGAGGGTTGCAAGAGCGCCGGCATCGGTTGCCTCGAGTGCAAGCAGCCCGTGATCGACGCGGTGAACGCAGAGCTCGCCCCGATGCGCGAGCGGGCGGCGGGCTACGAGGAAGACCCGACCTTGCTGCGATCGATCATCCAGGACGGCTGCGAGAAGGCGTCCGACCTTGCGGATGAAACCCTTCGCGACGTGCGGGAAGCCATGGGGCTCGACTACCGATGAGCGCGAGACTTCGCAGCCTGCCGCGTCTCGCGCGAGCCTTCGCCTCGGCTGCCGGGATCGCGCTGATACCGCTGTCGGCATCGGCGGCCATCACCATCCCCGAGGGCAAGGGCGTGATCACGTTCCGGGATGCGCGCGGGCATGCGGACCGTGAGCTCACCGTCCACACCTACCGCCCCGCTCGTTGCGACGCGCGCTGTCCGCTGCAGTTCGTGCTCCACGGCGTCAGCCGAAACGCCGACGGCTATCGCGACTACTGGGTCGAGGCTGCCGAGCGGCACGGCTTCGTGGTCGTCTCGCCGCTCTTCACCCGCGAGGCCTGGGGTGGTGCGGCTGCCTACAACCGCGGCGGCGTGGATGCCACCGACGAACGCAGCCGCTGGGCATTTGCCGCCATCGAGCACCTCTTCGACGAGATCGCCGATGGGCGAAAGGATTACCGCCTCTTCGGCCACTCCGCCGGAGGGCAGTTCGTGCACCGATTCCTGTATTTCGTGCCGAACAACCGGGCCTCCGTCGCGGTGGCGGCGAACGCGGGGTGGTACACCATTCCCGAGTGGCGCAAGGGGAAGGCGGCATTCCCATGGCCGCATTCGCTCGCGCAGGCAAAGGCGGGAGAGAAGGACGCGCGGCGCGCGTTGGGCCAGCGGCTCGTGGTGATGCTGGGCGATGCCGACACGGACCCGAATGCGCAGGATCTCGACCGTTCCCCAGGCTCACTGGCGCAAGGTGCGAATCGCTTGGAACGCGGCCGGTATTTTCATCGTGTGTCGTCGGCCCTGGCGCGCGACATCGGCGTCGACTTCCGCTGGGAGTTGGTCATCGTTCCTGGCGTGGCGCACAGCGGCCGGCTCATGTCCGCCGCCGCCGCCGAACACCTCTACGGAGCGGTGAAATGAACACGACCTCCCCCGCGACCCCGGACGAAGCCTCGCAATCCGACCTGGGGCTTGCCATGCCCGTCGCGAAAATTCGTGGCGAGCCGATGGCGGAGCTGCCATCCGACCTCTACATCCCGCCCGAGGCGCTGTCGGTCTTTCTCGAGGCGTTCGAGGGGCCGATGGACCTGCTCCTCTACCTCATTCGCAAGCACTCGCTGGACATACTCGACATTCCGATGGCGGAGCTCACGCGCCAGTACATGGCTTACGTGGAGCTCATGCGCGCGCAGCAGCTGGAGCTCGCCGCAGAATATCTGCTGATGGCGGCCCTCCTCATCGAGATCAAGTCGCGCATGCTGCTGCCCAAGCCGCCGCGCGAGGACGCGCAGGAGCCCGAGGACCCGCGTGCCGAGCTGGTGCGCCGGCTGCTGGAGTACGAGCGCATGAAGCGGGCTGCCGCCAACCTGGGCGAGATGCCGGTGGCTGGCCGCGACTTCTCGGTGGTGGACGTCTATATCGAACAGGCGCTCTCGCAGCGACTGCCGAACGTGGTTGTGGCGGACCTGTCGGAAGCGTGGCGTTCGATTCTCGCCCGCGCCCGGATGACAAAGCACCACAAGATCACCCGCGAGCAGCTGTCGGTGCGCGCTCACATGAGCCGTATCCTGCGGGAGCTTGCGAGCGGTGACTTCACCGAGTTCTCGCGCCTCTTCCAGCCCGAGCTGGGCGTGCCAGTGCTGGTGGTGAGCTTTCTCGCCCTCCTCGAACTGGCCCGTGAATCACTCATCGAGATTTCCCAGCAGGGCGCCTTCGACCCGATCTATGTCCGACTCCGCGCGGAGCGCTCGCCGCTCGCCATCACCTCGCCATGACCCCTGACAACACGACTCCTGAAGTTGCCGACGAAGGCGAAGCGCTGCTCGCCCCCAATCCCGCCGACGAGGGCGAGCCGGATGTGCCGGCCGAGCCACTCGACCTCGCCCTCGTGCGCCGAGTGCTCGAGGCGGCACTGCTTTCGGCCTCCGAGCCCCTCACGGTAATGCAGTTGAAGCGCCTCTTCGGCGGCGCACTCGATGCGGATAGCCTGCGAAAGATCCTGGAAGAGCTGAAGGGCCACTGGGAAGGCCAGGCGGTCGAGCTCACGCAGGTGTCCTCCGGCTGGCGCTTCCGCGTTCGCCCCGAGTACCAGCCCTTTCTCGACCGCGTTTCCCAGGAAAAGCCGCCGCGCTACTCGCGCGCTGTGCTCGAGACGCTTGCGATCATTGCTTACCGCCAGCCCGTGACGCGCGGGGACATCGAGGACATTCGCGGCGTTGCGGTGGCGCCGGCGACGCTGAAGGCGCTCGAGGAGCGCGGGTGGGTCGATATCGTCG
>JAFMJY010000134.1 GCA_017853245.1 Burkholderiales bacterium
GGTGGGCCGTGATGGTGGCAGCCACGTTTTCTCCGGCGCGCTCGACGAAGCTCGCGGCGTCCGAGGTCGTGATGTGCTCGAGCACGACGCGAAGCCTCGGAAATCGGTGCGTGAGCGGAGCGAGCACCTGCTCTATGAAGACGCGCTCGCGGTCGAAGATGTCGACCTCGGCGCTCGTGACTTCACCGTGCACGAGCAGCGGCATGCCCACCGCCGCCATCGCTTCGAACACGGCGTCACAGCGGCGGATGTCGGTCACGCCGGAATCCGAATTGGTGGTGGCGCCGGCAGGGTAGTACTTCACCGCCTTCACGAAGCCGGACTTCGCCGCGCGCACGATCTCGTCGGGCGAGGTGTTGTCCGTGAGGTAGAGCGTCATCAGCGGCTCGAAGGCCGGGCCGGTAGCGGCGAGGATGCGGTCGCGGTAAGCCGCGGCCTGAGCCACGGTAACGACCGGCGGGCGCAAGTTCGGCATCACGATCGCGCGAGCGAACTGGCGCGCGGTGGCCTTCACCACCGACTGCATCGCCGCGCCGTCGCGGAAGTGGACGTGCCAATCGTCCGGGCGGGGCAGCGTCAGGCGGTCGGTCATGCTGAAATTATAGCGGCGGGGACGCTTACCGAGGCTTGACTGGCCGTGACTTGCGCGCGCTGCGATCGAGCGCAGCGCGGTAGAGGCCTCCCCGGCTCTCGCCGGTGATTTTTGCGGCGAGCGCCGCGGCCTGGCTTGGTGGCAGTGCTTCAGCGAGCACCGCGATCACCTTGGCAGCTTCGACACCGCCGCGCGCGGGCTCGCGGCCCTCGATCACCAGGACGAACTCGCCCCGACTGCGGTCCGCGTCGGCGGCCACCCACGCAGCCGCCTCGCGCAAGGGCATGCGCACGATCGACTCGAAGCGCTTGGTGAGCTCGCGCGCGATCACCACGTCGCGATCGCCTAGCGCCGCGTGCAAGTCCACAAGCGTCGTGGCCACGCGATGCGGCGACTCGAACAACGCCATCGCCCACGGCCCCGCCGCCAGATCCGCCAGCCGTCGCCGTCGATCCGCACCCTTCGCCGGCAGGAAGCCGGCGAACACCACGCCGTCGGCCACGATGCCGCTTGCCGACAACGCTGCCGTGAGGGCGCTCGGCCCCGGCACGGGAAACACGGCATGGCCGGCCGCTCGCACTTGCCCGACCAGGTGCGCGCCGGGGTCGCTCACGGCCGGCGTTCCCGCATCGCTCACCAGCGCCACGGACTGGCCCTGCCCGAGCCAGCCGATCACCCCGGCTGCGGCGGCGCGCTCGTTGTGCTCCCGCAAAGACACCAGCCGCGCCGAGATCCCAAAATGCGTCAGCAACGCGCGCGAAACGCGCGTGTCCTCGGCGGCGACCACGTCGGCATGGGCCAGCACCTCCAGGGCGCGCGCCGTGATATCGCCCAGGTTCCCGATCGGCGTGGCCACTACATATAATCCCGCTGGCAACGATTCTCCGCGCCCCTGCGACAGCGCTTCGGAGCCGCCTTCCTTGTTTTCTTTCCGCCCGCGCCTCACGGCGGTTCTCCTCGCCGCGTCGGTTGCGGCCCTGCCGGCATTCTCGGCTGAGCCGCCACGCGACACAACCGCACCGGAAAAGCGTGCGGCGGGATCCCGGCCCGCGCCACCGGCGGGGCCCCATATCGCAATCTTCCTGCCCACGGCGTCGGAATCGCTCGGCGCGCTCGCCGCCTCCCTTCGCGACGGCTTCGCGGCAGCCGCCGATGCGGCGGGAAGGGACGGCCTGGCCGTGCACGTCATCGACCAATCCGACGACCTCGTCTCCCCCGTGGACTGCGAGCGGTCCCGCGAAGCCGGTGCGGTGCTGATCGTCGCAGGCCTCACGCGGGCAGGCGCCGCGTCCCTCGCCACGGGCCCGTGCGCCCGTCGACCCGCCCTGAGCCTCAATGATCCCGGCCCTGGGCCGCTGTCGCCGATGCTCACCGCGTTGTCGTTGTCGGCTGAAGCGGAGGCGCGGCAGGCGGCCGCGCTGGCGCTGGCCGAGGGCGCCCAGTCGCTCGCCGTGATCACCGGCCCTTCCGCGCTGGAGGGGCGGCTCGCCACTGCGGTTGAGCGCGCGTGGGCGCAGGCGGGCGGTGACGCCACTCGCATCGCTTTCGGTGGCAGTGCCGACGACGCTCCAGCGCTGCGCGAACGACTTGCCAAGCTCGGCGCCACCGCCGTGTTCCTGGCGCTCGATAGCGAGGCAGCGCGGGCAGCGCGCCCCTACATCTCCGGGACATTGGCGGTCTACGCCACGTCCCACAGCATCAACGCCCGCGCCGACCCCGCTGTCAACGTCGACCTGGAGGGCGTGCGTTATGTCGACATGCCCTGGTTCGTTCAACCCGACCACCCGGCCGTGATGGCCTATCCCGCACCCGCCACCACCCTGCCGCCGGAGCAGGAGCGCCTCTATGCATTCGGCATCGACGCCTACCGGGTGGGGCTCGTCGTGGCGCGGGGCGAGCCCGGGGAGTCAGCCATCGATGGGGTCACGGGGTCGCTTCGCCTGGGGCGCGACCGGCGCGTCGAACGAACGCTGGTCCCGGCCCGCATGGATGCGGGGCGACCCCTGCCGATCAGGGCGCTGCGGTGAGGCTGGGCACCGCCGCACGAGGGGCCGAAGCCGAGGAAAGAGCCGTGCGCTTTCTCGAGCGCGAGGGGCTCTGCATCCTCCAGCGCAACTACCGGACGCGCCAGGGGGAGGTCGACGTCATCGCCCGGGATGGCGCCACGCTCGTGTTCATCGAGGTTCGCGCCCGCGGATCGCTCGCGTTCGGCGGCGCAGCGGCGAGCGTCGATCGCGCCAAGCAACATCGCATCGCGGCCGCGGCGCGCCACTACCTCTTGCGCCTCGGCAGTGAACCTCCCTGCCGGTTCGATGTCATTGCATGGCAGGGCAAGCATCCGGAGCCAGCCTGGATTCGCGGCGCCTTCGAGGCCACCTAGCTACAATCCGGGCAAGCCTCCCCCTTCGCACCGTCATGGACACCACCGCCATCGCGCTTCGCCACTTTGATGACGCCATCGCGCTCAAGCAGCGCGTGCGCGATGGGCTGGCACCGGCGGTGGCTCGCGCCGGCGCAACGCTCGCCCTCGCGCTCGGCCGCGGCCACAAGGCCCTCGCCTGTGGCAACGGCGGCTCGGCAGCCGATTGCCAGCACTTCGCGGCGGAATTGGTGGGCCGGTTCGAGCGTGAGCGCGCCGGGCTGCCCGCCATCGCGCTCACCGTCGACACGTCGGCCCTTACGGCCATCGCCAATGACTACGCCTACGACGCGGTCTTCTCGCGCCAGGTCGAGGCGCTGGGCCAGCCCGGCGACGTTCTGCTCGCCCTGTCAACCTCCGGCAACTCCCGCAACGTGCTTGCGGCGATCGAAGCCGCCCGCCGCCGCGCCATGCCCGTCATCGCCCTCACCGGCCGTGATGGAGGCGCCATCGGCCGCGCCCTCGGGCCCAACGACCATCACCTGAACGTCCCCGAGGCTCGAACGGCGCGCGTGCAGGAAGTCCACATCTTGCTGCTGCATTGTCTTTGCGACCTCGTCGACCAAACTCTTCCCGGAGCCCCTGCCCATGCGTAATGCCCTCGCCCTCGTCGCTGTGCTGCTTACAGCACCCCTGCTATCCGGCTGCTTCGGAATGGCCGCTGCCGGGCTCGGTGCCAGCGTGATGATTGCCGGCGACCGCCGCACGGCGGGTGTTTACATCGAGGACGAAAACATCGAATGGAAGGCGCTGGCGCTGGTACGCGAGCGCTTCCCTTCGGCGCACGTGAATGCCACCAGCTACAACCGCCGCTTGCTCCTAACCGGCGAGGTCTCCGACGAGGGCGCCCGCGGCGCCCTTGCCGAAGCAGCCCGCGGCATCGCGAGCGTGCGCGAAGTCGTCAATGAACTCACAGTAGGCGCCAACTCCTCGGTGACCGCGCGGGGCAACGACTCGCTGGTCACTTCGAACGTCAAGGC
This sequence comes from Burkholderiales bacterium, assembly GCA_017853245.1. GTDB lineage: Bacteria > Pseudomonadota > Gammaproteobacteria > Burkholderiales > Usitatibacteraceae > FEB-7. The sequence goes on from JAFMJY010000134.1 coordinate 3,992, forward strand.
AAGGATGATTGGCAATGGGAAGTTCTCCCCCAACCACGTGAAGGTGGTCACCGAGGCGGGGGTGGTCTTCCTGCTGGGGCTGGTGAGCGAGACCGAAGCCGATGCGGCCGTGGAGATCGCGCGGGGAACCGCTGGCGTCACCCGCGTAGTGAAGGTGTTCGAGATCGTGAAGCCCAGCTAGGCGCCGGGCGGCCGGCAGGCCCCCGAGCAGCGGATTTACTGGGGCTTGGCAGGCTTCGCCGCCTTCTTCTTGCCCTTCTTGCCTTTCTTCTTGCCGTCCTTCTTGGCCTTGGCATCCTTCTTGGGCGCGGCGTTGTTGGGCGCAGGGTCCGCCTGCGCCTGGCCTGGCGCAGCGGGCACGACTTGAGCGGGCGCCTGGGCGAGGGCAGCCGTGGCGGCGAACAGCGTGGTAACGACGGCAGCGAGAATCGGCTTCAACGATGGCCTCCCTTGATTGGCTGGCGGACGGGCCAATCTACCACCACCAAACCCTCCCCGCACCTTCGCTTCGCCTTGCATCCTCGCAGTCAGCCGAAGACGGCGTAGCCAATGGCAATGGCTGCAACGATGCCCGCGAAGTCGGCAAGCAGGCCAAACGGGATCGCGTATCGGGTGCGCACGATCGCCACCGACCCGAAATACAGCGCAATCACGTAGAGCGTCGTGTCGGTCGAGCCCTGCACGATGCAGGCGAGGCGCGCCACGAAGGAATCCACGCCCTCCGTCTTCATGGCGTCGATCATCATGGCGCGCGCGCCGCTGCCGCTCACCGGCTTCATGAGCGCCGTGGGCAACGCACCCACCCACGCCGCATCGAAGCCCATCGCGCGCACAAGCCGCTCGACGCCACCCACGATCGCAGGCAGCACGCCGGAGTTGCGCAGCGCGCCAATGGCCACCAGCATGCCCACGAGGTAGGGAATGATGAGGAGCGCCGTCTGCATGCCACCCTTGGCGCCCTCGATGAACGACTCGTACACGTTCACCTTGCGCACCAGCGCTGCCACCAGCGTTGCGGCGACGAGGGCAAAGAGGACGAAATTCGCCACCACCTTCGACACCACTGCCACCTGCGGCTTGTCGAGCCCGATGGTGATGAGCCACACCAGCCCGCCGATGAACGCCGTGATGCCGCCCACCCATGCGAGGATCACCGGGTCGAGCAGGTTGATTCGTTGGCGCAGCGCCACGGCGACGAAGCCTGCGAGCGTCGAGCAATAGGTCGCGACCAAAATGGGCAGGAACACGTCCGACGGGTCGGCCGCGCCCAGCACCGCGCGCTGCGCCATGATCGAGATGGGGATCAGCGTGAGGCCCGAAGTCTGCAGGACGAGAAACATGATCATCGCGTCGCTTGCCTCGTCTTTCCTCGCGTTGATCTGCTGCAGGGTCTCCATGGCCTTCAGGCCGAACGGCGTGGCGGCGTTGTCCAGGCCCAGGAAATTGGCCGAGAAGTTCATG
>JAFMJY010000044.1 GCA_017853245.1 Burkholderiales bacterium
GTGTTCGCCTCGAATCCGATGATCGGTGATGACTACGCCCAGGCGGGCCTTGCCACCCTGACCCTCGAGATGAAAGTGGCCTCGTTGCCTGGCGTGAAGCGCCTCTAGGCGCGCTGGAGTTCGAGCGCAGCAAGAATGTTGCGCGCAGCGCCCACGCCCATGTTCACGTAGGCGTCCTCGCTCACGCCGCCGATGTGGGGCGATAGAACGGTGTTGGGAACGTTGCGCCAAGCGTGTTCGCCCGTGAGGGGCTCGGGCACGAAGGCATCGAGGCCGGCTGCGCGAAGCTGCCCGCTTGCGAGTGCTTCGCGAACGGCATCGTCATCCACCAGCCCGCCGCGGCCCGTGTTCACGAGGATCGACCCGCGCGGCATGGCAGCGAGCGTCTTGCCGTTGACCAGGTGATGGTTGTCATCTGTCAGCGGGCAGTTGAGGCTCAGCACGTTGGAGCGGGAGAGCAGCTCAGCCAGGGGCAGCATCGTTACGCCCGCGGGCGGGTCGTTGGCAAACGGGTCGTGTGCAACCACCTGCATGCCCATCGCCACGCCAATTGAGGCCACGCGGCGGCCGATCTGGCCGAGGCCCACCACACCCAGCGTCTTGCCATGCAGCTCCATGCTCTTGTGCAGGGCCTTGTCCCAATGACCGGCGCGCATGCGGGCATCCAGCGTCACGACGCTCTTCGCGCAGGCGAGGATCAGCGCCCACGCATGCTCGGCAACGGCATCCGCGTTGGCCCCCACGGCTGCGCAGACGGCGATCCCGCGCGCCTTGGCGGCCTCCTTGTCGATGGTGTCGGTGCCCGAGCCGTGCTTGGAGATCACGCGCAGCGCCTTTGAGGCATCCATCACCCGCGCGGGAATGCGGCCGTAGCGAACGATGATCGCCACCGGCTGGTGCTGCCGGCACAGCGAGACGAGCGAGTCTTCATCGGGCGTCTTGCCCGCGAACACCACCTCGAAATCCTTCAGCAGGTCGAGCGCCTGGGTCGCGAGGTCCGCCGCGGTCACCAGAACGACAAGCTTCACAGCGCTCACAGCGACTCGCCGTCCTTGAGCAGCCCGGCCGCCCGCAGCGACGCATCCAGCCAGCCGGGCTTCAGCGCGCGCTTGGAGCGGATATCGTCCAGACGCTTGGCCTCCTCGGCGACCTTCTTGTCCGCTAGCGGCAGCAGCGACGCCGCGCGCTCACGTTCCACCACCACCACGCCATCGTCATCGCCAACGACGAGGTCGCCTGGGGAAATGGAAAGCCCGCCCGCGGAAATCGGCCAATTGATGCGCCCCGGCACGAGCTTGGTCGGCCCATTGGGATTCACAGCCCGCGCGAAGACCGGAAAGCCCAACTCGCGCAGTTCCACGATGTCGCGAATGGCGCCGTCGATCACCACGCCGCCGAGTTGGAGCATCTTGCAGCCGTTCATCATCAAGGCGCCGATGAGCGCGCAGCTGGTATCGCCTTTGCCATCGACCACGAGCACATCCCCAGGTTTGGCGAGCGCCATGGCGGCGTGAATCATCAGGTTATCGCCTGCGCGCACTTCCACGGTGAAGGCGGGGCCGGACATCCTGGCGCCCGGTGTCATGGCCACGATGCCATTGAGCGTGCCACGGCGTCCCGCGACGTCGGCGAGGATGGCCGCAGGGTGCCTGGCTGCCGCCGCCACGACCTCGGGCGCCACGCGTTGCACATCGGTGCGGATTTCCGGGGTGGTGATCGCCATGGTCAGTCCACCTTCGCGCCGGAGGCCTTCACCACGGGCGCCCACGAGGCCAGCTCTTTGCGGATGAACGCGGAGAATTCAGTGGCGGAGCCCCCGATCACCTCGCCGCCCTCGCTGGCGAGCTTCGAGCGAACGTCCGGGCTTTTGAGGGCTGCGTTCACCGCTTCGTTCATTCTGGCCACGATCTCCGGGGGCGTGCCGGCGGGCATGAGAAAGCCGAACCAGGTGACGGCATCGAATCCGGGGAAGGTGTCCGCGATGGGCGGCGCATCCGGCAGCACGGGCGAGCGCTTGAGGGAGGTGACGGCGAGCGCGCGCATCTTGCCCGAGGCCACGTGCGAAGCCACCGTCGGCACTGAGGACATGAAGATGTCCACGCTGCCGCCCAGCAGGTCCGGAATGGCGCCCGCAGCCCCCTTGTACGGGATGTGCTCGAACTTGACGTTGGCAGCTTGCTGCAAGCGGACACCCGCCAAATGCGCGACGGTGCCGTTACCGGGCGAGGCGAAGGTGACCGATCCCGGCTTCGCCTTGGCGGCATCGAGAACATCCTTCAGCGACTTGAATGGCGATTCCGCACGCACCACGAGCGCTACCGGCCCCGAGCCCACCAGCGCCACGGGGGCGAGGTCGCGCACCGGGTCGTACGGCAGCTTCGAATGCAGCGCCGGGCTGATGGTGAGGTTGCTGGTCTGGCCGATCACCATCGTGTAGCCATCCGGCGCGGATTTCGCCGCAGCATCGACGCCGATATTGCCGCCGGCGCCCGCGCGGTTGTCGACCACGAAATTCCACTTCTGCGTTTCAGTGATCTTCGCGGACACCACGCGCGCGAAGATGTCCGTGCCGCCTCCGGGGGGGAACGGCACGATGAGGCGGATGGGCTTGGCGGGGTAGGCCTGAGCCATGGCGAGGGGCGCAGCGCAGGCGAGGGCAAGGGCGGCAAGTCGGCTAGCGAGGGTCATGGGGTCTCCGGGGGAGGGGGTGCTCGGATGGACTCTAGGGGGGATAATTCATCGCGTCCATTTGCAAATAACTTTGGATCAATCAGGATGGCTGATCGATTGGACCTTCGGGACCTGCGCTACTTCGAGGCGGTGGTGGAAACCGGCCACGTCGGGCAGGCGGCGGCCCGCCTGCACAAGTCGCAGCCGGCACTCACGGGCGCGGTGCGTCGGCTGGAGGCGGCCCTCGGCACGGCGCTCTTTGAAAAAGCCGGGCGCGGCATCCGGCTCACCGCGGCGGGGCGGGCGCTCGCGGAGCGCGCCAGAACGCTGCGCCTGGCCGCCGACGACACGGTGCGAGAAATCGGCGAGCTGGGGGCTGGATTGGCAGGGAGCATCCGAGTCGGCGTGCTGCCGACCCTCGCGCGCTTTCTCATGCCGCCACTGTGCCGGGAGTTCCTGCGAGAGGCGCCCGGCGTGCACCTGCGCACGGTGATCGCCCAGAATGACGTGCTGGCCTCGCAGCTCGAGGCAGGCGAGGTCGACCTCATTCTCACGACCGGAACGCGAGCCTCATCGCAGCTCGTCAAGCACCTCATCCTGGAAGACGAGGCAGTGGTGATCGCGAGCCGCGCGCACCCCGTTCTTCGGCGCAAGGCGCTGCGGCTCGAGCACCTGCTCGATTACCGCTGGGTTCTGGCGCCGCAGTCGGTGGGCACGCGCCAGTGGCTTGCGCGCGTGTTCCAGTCGCGCGGGTTGCCGGCCCCCGAGGTGCAGATCGAGACCAACCTGATCCTCATGATGCCCTCGCTCATCCACCAGACGGAGCTGCTCACCTTCACCTCGCGCCGCCACGTCGGCCCCGATGATGCCGGCGTGGCGTTGCGGGAGGTGAAGCTCAAGCAGACCACCATGCGGCGCCAGTTCGAGGTGGCGCATCGGCGGGACGGCTACCTCTCGCCCGCGGCGCGGCGCTTGGTGGACGTGCTGCGCGCGAGGGCGCGGAAACTATTTGCGGGTGGGGCTTGAGGCGGGCTTTTCGGCCATCGCGTCACGCCGCAGGATCCAACCCGCCTCGCCCTTCTCCAGCCGGTACTGCACCTCGCGAACCCTGCCGCTGGTGGGTTGGGCGTTCGAGTCGCCTTCCCGATACACGGGGAATCGCCGCACCAGCCGGTTGGCGGTGATGTCGAATATGTCATGGCCCCGATAGCCGGCCGAGGCTGACTTGTCTTCATCGATGGGCGGCAGGAAGATCGCCGAGAGCGACTTGCCCTGGTTCGCGACGTAGCCGATGACGGCCCCATAGGACCCGCTGCCCGCTGAAGTGGTGAACACGTAAAGCTCCGGATGGCCGTTGCCATCCAGGTCCGCGACGCGCGCGCCCGTGACGGAGCCATCGGCCTCCGCCTGGATCGGCGCGTTATCGACTGTCAGCCCGAACGAGCGAATGGTGAGCGGGTTGAGTGAGCCTTCGTTGGGGCAGGTGACCTCGAAGCGAACTCCCTGGCGCTCGAGCGTGGCGTTGAATGGCGCGGCCCATGCGGGGAGGGCGAGGGCGGCGATGAAGGCGAGTGGGTCGGGCCTCATTGCTCGGGTCGCCCTGCCTCGACCGGAAGGCCGGCAGCCCTCCATTCCGGAAAGCCGTCTACCAAGCGTCGCGCGCGAAAACCCCGCTCGCGCAGCGTGCGCACGGCATCGAAGGAGAGCAGGCAGTACGGGCCGCGGCAATAGGTCACGACTTCCTTGCGCCTCGGCAGCTTCGCGAGGTGTGCCTCGAGCGCCTCCACTGGCACGTTGATGGCGCCGGGCACGTGTCCGGCGGCGTACTCCTCCGGCGGGCGTACGTCGATCACGGTGACGAGGCCCTTGCGCGCGCGGGCGAGCACCTCTGCGGCGGGCACTGGCTCGAGCTCGTCTTGGCTGCCGAGCCACGTGCGAACGAGGCGCTCCACTTCCGCGACCCGGCCTTCGGCCACCCGTTGCAGCGCGGAGTAGAGCGCCACAACGTCGTCACCGGCGACCGAGTAGTGAACGCGAAGGCCTTCCTTGCGGGCCTGGACAAGCCCTGCGGCCCGCAGCACCTGCAGGTGCTTCGAGCAGTTGGCGACCGACAGGCCGGCCATGGCGGCAAGCGTGTCGACGCTGCGCTCGGCCTGGGCGAGGTACTCGAGCAATTGCAGGCGGCCTACGGCCCCCAGGGCGCCAGCGACCCGGGCGAGTTGTTCGTAGAGGGCGGACTTGGGATTCGGGGCGGGCATGGGCTTTCGGCTTGACGGCGCAATGGCAGCGTAGTCTACTATTCAACTAATTAGTTTATTAAGGGGTTTCAGGCAACCAGTGGGTCAGGAAACCAGCAATTTTGCCGCGTGGGAACCGATCGTGCGCCTTGTCGCGTTCGTGGGGGTGTTCGCCGTCATGGCGGCATGGGAAGCGCTGGCGCCGCGGCGGCTGCGGCTACATGCGCGTTTGGCACGCTGGCCGCGCAACCTCGCGATCGTCGGGCTCAACACGGTGCTGGTGCGGGTCGTGTTCCCGACGGCGGCCGTGGGGTTCGCGCTGCTTGCCGCGGAGCGCGGCTGGGGGCTTCTCAATGTGGTGGAGATTCCTCGGGGGCTTGCGGTCGTGCTGTCGGTGGTCGCGCTCGATTTCGCGATCTACCTGCAGCACGTCATGTTCCACGCCGTGCCGGTGCTCTGGCGGCTGCACCGCGTGCACCACGCGGACCCGGACTTCGACCTCACCACCGGCGCGCGTTTTCACCCGATCGAGATCGTGCTCTCGATGCTGATCAAAGTCGCCGCGATCGCGGTGCTGGGCCCGCCGGCGCTTGCGGTGCTGCTGTTCGAGATCGTGCTGAACGCCAGCGCGATGTTCAACCACGCGAACGTCCGGCTGCCCGGGCGTGTGGACGCGGCGCTGCGCTGGCTGGTCGTCACGCCGGACATGCACCGCATCCACCATTCCCAGCAGCGTGCCGAAGCGGACAGCAATTACGGATTCAATCTTTCCTGGTGGGATCGGTTGCTTGGCACCTACACACCCGTTGCGCACCAGCCCCAGGAGAGCATGGCGATCGGCGTGCGCGGGATCACGGGGCGGCCTGAGGCCGTGACGTTGGTCGGCATGCTCGCCATGCCCTTCGGGCGTGCCCCGCGCGAGACAGAGGGCCGGGGGACTGAAGGGCCGCCGCCAGCGCCGGGGGACTGAAGGGCCTGCCCCTACTCCCGGGGCCCGATGCCCGCCGAGGTGCGCCCGGGCTTAAATGGCGCGATGGGATTCCTGGGAAAGTCGCCGGTAGCGCGCGCGCTTCACGAACTGGTCGGGCAAGTTGCGCCAATCGACGTGACGCTCCTTCTCACGGGGGAGAGCGGGTCGGGCAAGGGCGTGGTGGCGCGCGCAGTTCACGCCGCGAGCCGGCGGCACGCGGGGCCGTTTGTCACGGTGAGTTGCCCCGTGCTGCCGCGCGAGCTGCTCGAGTCGGAGCTTTTCGGCCATGAGAGAGGGTCCTTCACGGGAGCGCTGCGCTCGCACGCGGGTGCTATCGAGCGCGCGGCTGGCGGCACGCTCTTCCTGGACGAGGTGGGCGAGCTGCCGGCCGAGCTTCAGCCCAAGCTCCTGACGGTGCTGCAGGACCGCGAGTACCGGCGGGTGGGTGGGTCCGAGACTTTACGGGCGGACGTGCGCATCATCGCGGCGACCCACGTGAATCTCCGCGAGCGGGTTGCCGCGCGCAGCTTTCGCGAGGATTTGTTCTATCGCCTGAACGTGGTGCCCATCTGCGTCCCGCCGTTGCGCGAAAGGCTCCGGGATTTGCCGGCTCTGTGCACGCATATCCTTGCCCGCATTGCGTCAGCTCGCGGGACCGAGCCGGTGTCGATGTCGGCCGACGCGCTCGACGCGCTGTCGAAGCACGCCTGGCCCGGAAACGTGAGGGAACTGGAGAACGTGCTCGAGCGGGCGACCCTGCGGGCCGGAACCCTCAAGGTACTCCCCGGCGACCTGCCGGAGGAGATCCGCGACCCACTCGAGCGCGTAGCGGAGAGCGCGGGAGCCGCGCTCCCAATCGACGTCTTTCGGGGCTGCCTGACGCTGCGTGCCGTGGAGCTTTTCGTCATCGAGCGCACTCTGGCGGCGTGCGGCGGCAACCGTGCCGCGACGGCGCGGCGGCTGGGCGTTTCCGAGAAAACCATCCGGAACAAGCTCCGCCGCCACGGCCTTGGCATCACTTCCCCTTCTTCCCCACGGTGACCGTCGCGAAGTAAGGGCCGTCGCTGCAGGCTTCGCTATCGCCCGGCTCCACGACCACCGCGTAACTGCCGCTCGGCAGGCTGCGCGTGTCCCAGTTGTAGACATAGTGCTGGTCGACGGGTGAGTAGCGCATGGCGTTGCCCGTGTCGGCAGCGCTCACGGACGTCGGCGCCGCCAGCCGCTCCCCCAGCCCGTTGCCTGGCGCCCAGTTGTGAATCCAGACTTTTGGCGAGGCCGTCGTCACCGGATTGAGGTCTGCGTCCACCAGCTGAATCTTCACCGGCAACACCCGTCCGTTGTTGATCGCGACCGGGCTTCCAGGCGCCCTCAGCGGCGGCTGGAACCCGACGAAGGTGTACGAAATGCCCAGCACGCCGGTCACGCTCGAGCTGTTGTAGTTCACGTCGCCGAGGAACTCGGCCTTGAGAGCATAGTCGCCGGCCATGAGGCCGTCGGTGGCGAATGGCTGCGAGGCAAACCCGCTGGCGTCGGTGCTCGCCGACCCGGCAGCGGACCCGCCGACCGTGAAGTCGACCGGCTCGCCGCCAACAGGCAGGCCGCTGACGAGCTCGGTGAGCTTTGCCAACAAGTCGACAGGCCCGCCTTTGTACAGCACACAGGCCGGGCTGTTGATGGCCGTCACCGTGTCGAGCTTGGGCAGCTGGGCATGGGCAGCGGTGATCGTGGCTGCGAGGGTGGCGGTGTGGAGCATCCAACGGGTGTTCAAGGCCATGGGAATTCCTTGGTCAGCATGGGATTGGGGGTAGTGGGGGCCGGTGCAGCGCGGATCACTTCTTCTTCTTTGCGACGGTGAAGGTCGCGTAGTAGGGGCCTTTGCCGCAGGCCTTGCCGTCGCCCAACTCCACGACCACGGCGTAGGTGCCGTTCGCGAGGCCTTCCAGGTCCCAGTTGTAGATGTACTGCTGGTCACTGGGCGAGTAGCGCATGGTGTTGCCCTGGTCGGCCGAGCTCACGGAAGTTGGCGACTCGAGGATCTCGCCCAGCCCGGTGCCCGGCGACCACTGGTAGACCCACACGGTGGGCTTGGCGTCCGTCACCGGGTTCAGGTTGGCGTCCACGAGCTTGATCTTCACCGGCACGACCCGGCCGCCGTTGAAGATGCTGTTGCCCTCCGGGTTGATGGGCGGCTGGAAGCCGACGAAGTTGTAGGTGATGCCGAGCGTCGCGCCGTCGTTCGAGGGGTTGTAGCCCGCGTCGCCCAGGAATTCGGCGTACACGGCATGGTCTCCGGCGGGGAGGCTGTCGACATTGAAGGCGAGGGCGGCCACACCATCGGCTCCCGTGCTCGCGGAACCGGCAGGGGCGCTGTCGACGGCGAAGTCCATCGGCTTGCCCGCCAGCGGCAGCCCGTCGGCCAACGTTGCAAGCTTCGCAGGCAGGTTGACGGTGCCGCCCTTGTACGGGGCGCAGACGGGGTCGGTGAGCGCGGTGACGGTGTCGATCCTCGCCACCTGCTGGATGACGGAGAGGTTGACGAACAAGTGGCTGTCGTTACGTAAGGCGGCGCTGCCCGAACCGGCATTGTCGGGCGTCACCCTGAGCTGGATCGTGTCCGAGACGTTAGGCGTCGTGAAGCTTGCGGTGGTGGAGCAAGTTGCCGACGCGCCCGAAAAGTCGCAGGTCGCGGGCGCGACGGTGATCGGCCCGACGCTCGTCCCGTTGGTGGTGACGGCGCTGAAGCTCACGCCATTCTTCGGGTACGTGGTGGTGCGGGGGCTGCTGCCCGCGCCGATCGCCCAGGTGGCCTGCACGGTGACGGGCTTGGCGCCGACGATCGGGTCGGTCAGCGTGAGATTCCGGTTGCCGCTGGCGCCGGCTAGTGAGGTGGACGACGCAACGCTCGCGCCGTTGACGGCAGCAGATGCCGCCGACGAGAAGAGGCTGTCCTTGCCCGCGTGAGCTGCCGCTGGCGACAGGGCGAGCGCCGTGAGGATGGCAATGGGCAAAAGGGCGGGAAGGTGGGCTTGGGCATGGGCGAATCGCATGAGCAGGTTTCCTTGCGGGAGGGAAGGTCGAACGCCGCTTCGGGGGCAGCGTCTGACGCTTCCGTGTCGCAAGGGGCATGCCAGCGTGAGCAACCCGCTGAAGCACAAGCAGAAAACAAACCCCCGCGCGTGGGCGGGGCCGGTTGAGGGCGAGGGCGCGGAAAAATCGACCGGACGATTCAGCGCCCGGCCGGAAAAAACGACCGTCTAGGGTTTCTTGTAGTTCCGTTGGTACGTCTCGCCCATCCGCCGGAGCGCCTCGGAGGGGTCGCGCCCGACAACGGCCTCGATGAACACGGGCTTGCCGCTTGCCGAGCGAGCGGCTGCGAGCGCCTGGTCCAGCTCCCCCTCGGTGGCCACCCGGTATGCGAGCACGTCATCGCCGAACACCCGCGGCAGGTCAGCGTAGCGCCACGGCTGGATGTCGTTGTACCGACCGTCCTCGTGCAGGTAGCGCTCGATTAGGTAGCCGTCGTTGTTCAGCAGGATCACGATGGCGCTGCAGCGATGGCGCACGAGGGTGGAAACCTCCTGGGCCGTCATCTGGAAGGCGCCGTCACCGGCGAGGATCACCGCCCGCTTGTCCGGCCTGGCGATGGAGACGCCGACCCCGGCAGGCGTCGCGTAGCCGATCGACATGTAGTAACCCTGCATGACGAAGTTGTCGGGCTCCTCGATCTGCATCTCGGCCACTGCGCACAGGATGTCACCCACGTCGGCCACGAGCACCATGGAGTCGTCGAGGAAATGCTCCACCCGTTGGTACAGGTGCGTTGCCTTGAGCGCGCGATTGGGCACGACCTCGGGCCGGGCCGCGTGGGCGCTGGGCCGCACCGGGTGCGATTGCCGGTAGTCGCGCGGCGTGGCCCGGGAGGCAAGCGCGTACATGAAATCCTCCAGCTGAACGTCGGCGTGAACGGCCTCTCCCGCCTGCACCGCGCCCAGGTTGGCGCGAACGCTTCGGCTCGGGTCGATGGCCGCGGTGTAGAGGCCGGTGTCCCAATCCGTTCGCCAGACGCCCAGCTCGATCAGCAGGTCTGCCTCCTCGATTTGCTTGCGGGCGGAGTCGGCGCTCAGCCCGCCTTGATAGACCCCGACACACTGGGGATGCAGTTCCGGCATGCAGCCCTTGGCGCTCACGGTAACGGCGAAGGGCAGCTCGATGCGCTCGACGAGCTCGAGGGCGTCGCGGCCAAGGTGGAAACGCGACACTTCGGTGCCGACCAGCACCGCAGGGCGCTTGGCGGCATCCAGCCGGGCTACCACGTCGGCCATGCAGGCTTCGAGGTGTTGAGCGTTCGAGGCGCGCCGCGGCACGGCGGGCTTGGGCGTGGATGGCTTGGCACAGGGCATCTTGGCCACGTCCATGGGCAATTCGAGATACACGGGCCGCTTGAGCGACACGCAACTCGCCAGCACGCGATCGATCAGCGCCGGGGCGCTCTCGGCATCCGCCAGCAGGGCGCTGTCCACGGTCAGCTTCTGGAAGATTTCCCACTGCGTCTCGTGGCGATTCGCGACGTGGTGCACGAGGGCGTTGCTCTTGCGTCGGCCCATGGCCGGGGCGCCGCTCACGACGATGAGGGGCACTTGCTCGGCGTAGGCGCCGGCCACCGCGTTGAGGACGCTGTAGCCGCCCACTGCATAGGTCACCATTGCCACGCCGGCGCCTCGGAGGCGGGCGTACCCGTCAGCCGCATAGCCTGCGTTCAGCTCGTTGCAGTTGCCCACCCATTGGAGCGAACTGGACATCACCCGGTCCAGGAAGTCCAGGTTGTAGTCGCCCGGCACGCCGAACGCGTGATCGATGCCGATGGATTGCAGGCGGCCGATGAGGTAATCGGATACGGTGTGGGTGTTGTCGCTCATCGCGGCCTCGCTATCGGGAACGGGCCGGATTTTCGCACACGCGTCGTGCACGGCGCCAAGCTAGCGCCGGGGAGGATTCAGGCGCTGCTGTGCGTGCGCGGCGGAATCTGAGACAGCGCGGCGAGCAGCGTGTCGCTGGTCACCGGCTTAACGAAGTGCCAGTCGAAGCCGGCTGCGCGGGTGCTCTCGTGGTCGATGGGCTGGCAGTGCCCGGTGAGCGCGGCGATGCGGATGTCGTCGCCCCCCAGCGTGGCCCTCAGGCGACGGGCCACCTCGAGGCCGCCGGTTCCAGGCATCGACAGGTCCAGCAGGATCAGGTCCGGGTGTTCGGCAAGCGCGCGAGCGATTGCCTCGTCGCCGTCGTGGGCGACCTGCGCTTCCTGCCCCAGTGTCTCGAGGAGCAGGCGCAGGGCCTCGGTGACATCCGGGTCGTCGTCGGCAATCAGGATTCGGTGGGGCGGCCGGTTGCCCTCGGCGAGTGGCTCGAGGGCGAGAGCGCGCGGCGAAAGGGCTTGGTCCGCCACGCTGGCCCCGCGCGGCAAGGTGACCCGAAAGGCGCTGCCGCGCCCCCGGCCGTCGCTGCTCGCGTCGATCCGGCCACCGTGCAGGGCCACCAGTTGACTTGCTACGGTGAGCCCGATTCCCATCCCGGTGGGTTGGCCCGGGCCGTCCATGCCGAGCCGCTCGAACGGGTCGAACACTCGGTGCAGGTCCTCGGGAGCGATACCCACGCCATTGTCTTCAATCGTCACGACTTCCGCTGCGCCCGTGCGTTGAAGGTGAACATCTATCGAGCCGCCGGCGGGCGTGTACTTGGCGGCATTGCCCAGCAGGTTCGTGAACACCTGTACGAGACGGTCAAAGTCGCCGTCGACCACGTGGCCCGCGGGAGGGGCAACATCCAGGTCGAGGCGATGGTCGCGATCGATGAAAGCCTGGCGCGTGGCCGCGATGCTTTCCTCCAGAACGTCGGTCAGCTCGATGGGCTGCCTGGTGAGGGCGAGCTTGCCGTTGCCCGCCTGGCTCACGTCCACGAGGTCATCCACCAGCACCGAGAGATGGGTGAGTTGCCGGTCCATGATGGCCAGGGCTTCCCCCAAACGGGGATCGGGCGCGGGGCATCGCAGCGACACGTCCAGTGCGGCGCGCAGCGGAGCAAGGGGATTGCGAAGCTCATGGGCGAAGGCCGCAAGAAATTGATCCTTGCGGCCGTTGGATTCCAGTAGCTCCCGGGTGGTCGCAGGGCGATCGGAGAGGTCCCGGATGAGCAGCTTCGCCGCGCCGCCGTCGGCGCTGGGGGCTGGGTCGAACCTGCATTCCGCGTCGAACGTCAAGCCGTTGGCGCGCCGTAACTGCGTTTCGAGCGGTCGCGCAGCGCTTCCGGCCGCGGCGCGAGCAAGCAGGGCGCTGAACAATCGGCGCTGATCTTGCGGCACCAGGTCGGCAAGCTCAACGCCCGCCAGGCCCATCGGGCCTTTCGCGCCAAGCAACGCGTGCGCGGCGGCATTGGCGCCGACAACTTTGCCGTCGATCACGACGCAGCACGCCTCCACGCTGGAGTCGTACCCGCCCATTAGGGCGCTCGCGCCTCCGGTCACCCGGTATGTACTCCGTCGCCTCTTTGTCCCATCGATCAATTCGCCGGGTTGCACGCCGGCGCTCCAGTGGTCCTCTTGCGGCCTTGGAGGAGAATGATGAAAGTGGCCTGTGCGCGAGTAAATACGAACTGATGCGTATACGTGCCGCCCCTTATGTTTGCCCGCTGCCGTGGAGGGCACCATGCGTCGTTCCCCGCCGATGAAGACTGTAATCACCCGTACGCGCGAGTACTTCCTCGCCGCCGCGCCCCCCGGCCTGCTGACTCGGTCGTCGTGGGAGTGGGCGCTGTTTGTCCTGGTCGTGGCAGTGCTGGGGGTGGGAGTCTTCCTCGATTGGCGGCGAGACTCCATCCGCTGGGGGAGCGTTGAGGGTGAGCGGCTGGAGCGCGACGCGGGCCTGGTGAGCGCCCTTCTCGGCAACGAGCTGCGAACATTGTCTTCAGGACTCGATGGCCTGAGGGAAAATCGGTTCTGGCAACAAAACGTCGACCGGCATTCTGGAGACGTAAGCCGTCGCCTTGAAGCGCTTGCGGGTGCCATGGACGGCGTGCGGAGCCTGCTGGTCACCGACCAGCGGGGCGTCGTGATCGCGAGCAGCCAGCCCGCGATGCTCGGCGCGGATTTGTCAGGCCGGGAGTGCTTCGGGGCGCTGCGTGAAAGTAGGGATGCCGCGCGCCATTGCCTGTCACAGCCTTTCGTCTCGCCTACCGGTCTCGTTACCTTCGTCGTGAGCGCAATAATCCCCGGCCCGTTGGGCCAATGGGATGGAACGGTGATAGCGGCACTCGAGCCGAGTTGGCTCGTCCAGCTGATGCGTCCCCTTCAGACGCGGGCTGACGATCTCAGGCTGAGCCTGGTTCACGTGAAGGGGGCCGTGGTTCACACGGAGCCCGCGTCCGGCCCCTTCAGTGGAGGCGCTGACCCCGTGCCAACGACCTGGTGGCCCGAAGTCAGGGCAGCGGGCGCGGGGCGATCCTTCGTCGCCGTGGATCACGGTGGCTGGGAGCGCTATGTGGCGGTAGTTCCTGTTTCGTTCCACGATGACAATCCCCTCGCGGTGGTGGCAAGCCGCGATCGGGCGTCGGTTGACGCAGCGATCGCCAACAATGCTATCGAGCTGGCGTTATCGCTTGCGGCAGTGGCTGCCGCAGCAGCCGTGGCCCTGGCGCTTTACCAGCGACGCCGACAAATTATGGAGCAAGTCGAGCATCGGGCCGAGTCGGAGCGAAAGCGGGCGGACGCCATGCTGTCGAAAATGATCGAGCAGCAGGTCTCGGCGCAAACTATTTCGGCCTTCGCGCATGACCTGAATCAGCCCCTGCTCGCCATATCGGCCTACAGCGAGGCTGCGCTCAACACGCTGCGCCGAGGCGTGCCGGACACGGCGAGGCTCACTCGAATGCTCGAGGGAAGCCACACCCAGGCGCTCCGGGCCGGCTCGCTCATGCACCAGATGAGCGCCCAGTTGTCGAAAGCTCTCGCGCCTCAGGAGCCCCCCGAGCGGTTCGACCTCAACGAGCTCATCACACAGACGGCGGCAGAGGTGTTCGAGCAGCAGCCCGACGTGGCAGCGGCGTGCTTCGACTTGGCGCCCGGCCCGCTGTGGGTGGCCGGGTTTCGGACGCGCACGAACCGGGTACTCCAGAACTTGCTTCTCAATGCCTGTCAGGCAAGCCGGGCTTCGGGCCTGCCGATGCCAGCCGGCCACGTCACGGTTTCCTCCCGCAGAATCGATGGTTTCGCCGAGGTCGGCGTGCGCGATTTCGGCCCTGGCGTGTCGGCGAAAGACGCCGAGCGCATCTTCAGCCCCTTCTACACCACCAAGCAATCGGGCCTTGGCTTGGGGCTCAGCATCAGCCGCGCCCTGGCGGAATCCCAGGGCGGCAAGCTCGAGCTGAGTGAGGCCCCCGGCGCAGGTACTGAATTTTCCCTGACCCTTCCACTGGCGAAAACCCATGAGCACGATTTACCTCGTTGACGACGATCCCGCGGTGCGCGATTCCCTCGCCCTGTTGCTTGAGCAAGACGGCTACGAAGTGCGGGCTTTCGAGAGCGCTGATGCCTTCCTGGATGCCGCGCAGCCGGATTGGCAGGGTTGCGCGATTGTGGATCTTCGGATGCCAGCCAAGGACGGCCTCGCCCTCCAAGAGGAAATGGTGGAGCTGGGCCTGCTGCTGCCGGTGATCTTTCTTTCCGGGCATGGCGACATCCCGGCAACCGTCCGGGCCATGCGGTATGGCGCCGTGGATTTCCTCACCAAACCGGTGACGGCAGCAGATTTGGTGGCTAGCATCCGCGCTGCACTGAAGTTGTCGGAGTCGCTGGAAGCGCAGTCCCGGAAGAGCCACGCTGCACGCTCCGCAGTGGATACGCTGACCGAGCGGGAGCGCGAGGTGATGCATCTGGTGGCGCAGGGCCGCTCGAACAAGGAAATCGCTCGGGCCCTAGGCATCAGCCACCGGACGGTGGAAATTCACCGTGCTCGCGTCATGCGCAAGACGAACGCGCGCAGCGAAATGGAGCTCTTCCAGCTGCTTCAGACGGCGAAGATGCAAATGCGAGTGGACCACCCGCCGAGAGCGTAGGCGCTCTGCCGTATGGAGAAGCGAGCAGGACGCGGGAATACTGGGCTTCGCTCAGCTCTATCACCCCTCGCGCCATGTTCCTCCCGCCTCGAATCCGCGTCCTTGTTACGGGCTCCGCCTCGCGGGACCTCCACGCCATCGATGGCTGGCTTTCCCGCCAGGAGGGCATTCATTTGCTGGGCGCGTCGACGCCCGGCGCTGAAGCGGCCCGCCCTCCCGATGTCGTCGTGGTCCGGGCGCAGAGGGCGGGAGAGGCGACCCGGGTCGTCACCGAATTAACCGCTCGCCAGGAGGGCGTCCGTGTCGTCGTCGTTGCCCGGGAGATCGAAGCCGACGACGCTGCGCGGCTGTTGGCTGAGGGCGCGCGGGGCGTGCTCGCCTTCGATGACCTGCCCGTGAAAGGGCTCCGGGCGCTGCGGGAAGTGGCGCGCGGTGAGATCTGGGGCCCACGTGCTGCGTTGACCCGCATCGTCAACGCCTCGATCCGGCAGTCCCTCAAGGAGCGCGCTGTTCACAAGGGACTGCCGGGGCTCACCGCCCGTGAGGTTTCCATCGTGTCGCTGCTGCAGCGTGGATCATCGAACAAGGAGATCGCCGCCAGCCTCGGCATCAGCGACAAGACCGTCAAGACGCATCTCCAGAACATCTACGGCAAACTGCACGTGCGGCGACGCCAGGAAGTTTTTTCACTGGCTCGGGAGGGGGCGGCTGGCCGCGCGCCCGGTGCCGGCGCCCACGAGGGCTGAATCCCTAGCGTACGCGCGCCTGGTTGCGCCCGTTTCGCTTGGCGTCGTAGAGCGCGGCATCGGCCTTGCGCAGCAAATCCCGCACGCTGGCGGTGTCCGTCGCTCGGGTGGTAATTCCGATGGAGACCGTGCAGGCTACCGGGTCTCCCTCTGGGGTAATGGCGACATTCGTTTCCATGGCCCCGCGCATGCGCTCCGCAACAACCTTGGCCGTGGCCTCGTCCGTGGCGGGCATCAGCACCGCAAACTCCTCGCCGCCAAGGCGCCCTGCGATGTCGGCTGTTCGCAGGCCTTGCCGGCACAGGCCGCTGAAGTGACGAAGCACCTCGTCGCCGGCGAGGTGGCCTCGCTGGTCATTGATGCGCTTGAAGTGGTCGAGATCCAGAATCATGAGCGCGAGGGGCTCATTCAGCCGGCAGCTGCGAGCAAGCTCTCGTTCCGCACGGTCGAAAAAGTCGCGGCGATTGCCAAGCTCGGTCAGCGGGTCAACCCGGCTAAGCGCTTCGAGAGCCAGCTTCGCGCGCCGGTGCTCTCCGAAGTCGAGCACCACGGCCCGACTACCCGGCAGGCGGTCGGTTCGCCGGAGCGGGCAGCTCTTCACCAGGACGGGCTGCGCAACGCCATCAGGCCGCAAGAGATCCAGCTCGGCCTCCTGTGCCCCGTCGGAGCGCGAATGCTGAAGACGAATTTCCTCGAAGCGCTCGGCAGCCTCGGGCGTGAGAAATTCACGAAATGGCCGACCCAGGACCTCATGCTCGCGACGCGCGAGCAGGGCGAGCTCGGTGTGATTGATGCGCACGATGCGGCCTTCGTTATCCAGAGCGTGGAAGCCGCAGCGCGCCTGGTCGAGAAGCTCGGTGGCCTCCGCTTCCTCCCGCGCCTCCCCTTCGCCGGAAGGGCCGTGCGTCCCTGGGAGCCAGCAGGTGGCGAAGCGCGTGGCCTTGTGCGCGAACTGCCAAAGCGGGGCCTTAGGTGTCACCAGTTGCGATGATTGGAGCCAGTGCATGGAGCAGATGCGTCGGGTCTTTGCCGTAAGCGCATTTCATCAGTGCGCTGCCCGGCGGTGAATCCGCCGTTGGTCCTAAGGTGGATCGCCTGCGCCGTTGCAGGGTTGAACGCCGCAAAAAAAACGCCACGCTCTCGAGCGTGGCGCAAGCGGCCCCCTGATGAGGGGGCGCGGGGGCATCAGGGTGGGCTCAGGAAATGCGGATGCGCGTCGAGGAGGACGCAGCCTTCTTCGGCAGCTTCAGGCTCAGGACGCCATCGGCGTAGTGCGCCTCGGCCTTCGACTGGTCCACGTCGTGGTCGAGCGCGATGCGACGCGAAATGGCGCCGTGATAGCGCTCGCTGCGCACGCAGCGTCCTTCTTCCTTGACCTCCTCGCGGGATTCGGACTCTGCCGAGATGCCGACGACGTTTCCGTCAACGGTGACCTTGATGTCATCGCGTCGCGCGCCGGGAATCTCAGCGGCGATGAGGTAGGCATCGTCCTCCTCGGTGACATCCAGGGGCATGCGCCACTCGCCGTCCATGGCCCGGAGCAGGGGGCGCATGAAGAGGCTCGGGAGTGCGTCATCGAAGAGGGGCTCGCGGCGGAAGGGTTGGGAGAAGACATCGAGCATGGTTCGGGCCATGGCGGTTCCTTTCGTTGGGGGTTGGGTCAGGGGAGCGTGGAAACGGTGACGGAGAAGCCGGGGGTTGCGAGCCGGCTGAGGCCATCGACGAACTGCGCGGGGTCGAAGGCTCGCGGGGCGGCGGGCCCCAGCGGTGAGCGAATCTCCCCACTCAGGGGATCGCGGCCGGCGGGCACCAGCCGCGGCACGGCGCTGTGCAGCGCGCGCGACACGGCAGCCTCGGTGTCCGAGTCGAGGGCGCAGGACGGAAAGCCCAGCGCGCTACCGTCGGGAAACACGGTCACCGGGCCGACCCACTCGGCCCAGCCCGTGTCGCTGGGCGCGAAGTGAAAGCGCTCGGGCAACAGGCGCTCGTCCAGTGCCACGCGAAAGGAGCCTCGCAGCCTGTTCCGGTCGACGTCGAAATCGCCCAGGGTCACGAAAAGGGGCGTGGGTTGGCTTGGAATCGCGGGCAGGGGCCCGAGGAGGGGTTCGTCATCGGGGAACGAGGCTTCCTGGTTGGCCGGCGCAGGGATGGGCCCGGGCGCAAAACGACCCGTGAGCCAGAAGGTGCTGCCGGCGCCGGGGAGGCTTTCCGCGCCGGCTTCCCCCCCCAGCGCTGATGCAATCGCGCTCACCAATGCCAGGCCGTTGCCCAGGCTCCCGTTCAAGCGATGGCCGTCGGCCTCAGCGTGGGCGAAAGGCGTGAACAGCTTGTCTCGCGCGCCGGGCTCGAAGCCCCGCCCGGTATCGGTGACGGCAAAGCGCAGGTGATGGCCGCGCCAGTCCGTTCCGAGCAACTGCGCTGACAGCGTGATGCGCCCTTCGTCGGTGAATTTGATCGCGTTGTCCAGGTACTCGAGGAGGGCCTGGGCGAGCCGGGTCGGCGCGCCCACGACCGTGCTGGGAACGGTGAAGGACGGGAGAACCACGATCTCCAGGCCCTTGCCCCGGGCGCGCTCCTGCGCTGCCGCTCGCACGTCATCCAGCACTTCACGCGGGTCGAACGCGACGGCCTCGGGGCTCATGCCGTCTGACTGCAGGCGGGCGAGGTCCACCAACCGGTTCACCATGCCGAGCATGTCCCCCGCAGACCGCCGAATGGCGCCGAGCCACTGAGACTGCCTGGCGTCGGGGTTGTCGCCCAGCATCGCTTCCACGCCGCTGAGGATATGGTTCAGGGGCGCGCGCAACTCGTGATTGACGTTGCGCAGAAGCGCGTCCCGGGCGAGGGAGCCTTCACCCGTCGCCGGCAGGACGATGGTGGGTAGCCCGGCGCTTCGTTCTTGGGCAACGCCGCCCTCGATGGCACGGGGCAAAGGCGGCACCGAGAAGTGAGTGGTGTCTCCGCGCATGCGCACCCCCGGCTCATCGACGGTGAGCGGCCCCGCGCGTCGCCGCCGGGCGGGACGCGCGATGCGGCTCGAACGGGTGCTCGAAGGGCTCGCGGGACTCACCATCCAGCTCCGCTTCCGCCTCCAGCCAATCGTCCATCTCGTGGCCCGGGGCGAAGCCTCGTGCTTCGGCCTTGGCGTAGGCAAGCCGCGCAATGTCGGCGCTGCGGCTGTCGGAGGGGCGAGCCGAGGCGCGTGCGGCGTGGCTCGACTCGGTATGCAAACCATTTTTGTCGCGGGATGTCGTCTTGCTCATGACTTGAGTCTCTCGGGCGTGATCGTGGTGAAAGTTCACCCCGGCGCTGCAGGAGCGTCGGGGTGAAGCCACAGTAGCCCTCGCTCACGGCACGGCGCGATACGCGCGCCCCCCTATAGGCGGTTGCGCCTAGTGCGTACGTCTCAGCCGCGCGTTCGGCGCGGAGAAAGGCGCATGCAATTGCGCCCAATTCCTGTTGAAAAAAAATCCGATGCCGCCAGTCATTGTGTCAATTTTCAGCCGACACTGTGCGCGTCCTGACCAACACGCTCAGCGCTTCGTGGCCGGTTTCTTTTCCCTTGTTCCGCCTCCGCGGATACTGCTGATCGACAACGACGCCGGGGTTGTCGAGGCAATGTCATGCCTGCTGGAGGATTGCGGCATGGTCGTCTTCACGGCTTCCGATGGGGCGCTCGGTGTGGCAGTGGCTATGCGTGAGCGCCCCGACTCAGTGCTCGTGGATCTCCAGATGCCCGGCTTGGATGCCATTGAGGTCGCTCACTCGCTCGCGTGGCTGCGGCAAGCGCAGGGCGCCCGCATGGTGCTGCTTACCGCAAGGGACCGTTTCGGCGCGGCCGGGGCGATGTCGACTGGCCTCTTCGACGCTTGCCTCCTCAAACCGTTCAGCGCGGCGCAACTGTTTGCTTCGTTGGCCCCCCCCGCCGAAGCCCGTGACGATCAACTAGCGGGATGAAACTGCAGCGCCGCGAGACTGGCGTAGACGCCCCCCTGCGCAACGAGGGAGGCGTGCGTGCCCGTCTCGACCAGGCGGCCGTTGTCGAGCACGAGAATGCGATCGGCGCGCTGCACTGTCGCCAGCCGGTGGGCGATGACGAGGGTCGTGCGCCCCGCCACGGCAGCCTCGAGGGCCGACTGCACCAAACGCTCGGACTCGGCGTCGAGGGCGCTCGTCGCCTCGTCCAGCAGCAGGAGCGGCGGGTTCTTGAGCAGCGACCGGGCGATGGCGATGCGCTGGCGCTGCCCGCCAGAAAGGCGAACACCGCGCTCGCCGAGAAACGACCGGTACCCGTCGGGCAGCTTGTCGATGAACTCGTGCGCCGCCGCCAGCTTCGCCGCAGCGACGCATTCCCCGTCAGTGGCATTCGCCCTGCCGTAGCGAATGTTGTCGAGCGCGCTGGCGGCGAAGATCACCGTGTCCTGCGGCACCACCCCAATGGCGCCTCGCAGGTCTTCAAGCGCGAGGTCGCGGATCTCGACGCCGTCCAATTGGATCGAGCCGCATTGCGGGTCGTAGAAACGCAGCAGCAATTGAAAAAGCGTCGTCTTGCCCGCTCCTGAAGGGCCGACCACCGCGACCGTCTCGCCCGGGGCGATGTCGAGCGTGAGCCCGGAAAGCGAGGGAGACTGTGGCCGCGACGGGTAATGAAAGCTCACGTCGCGAAGTGCCAGCGCTGCGCCCTTGGCCGAGCGCGCCGGCAGCGGCCGGGGCTGGGCGGGCGACTGGATCGGCGAGCGCACGGCGAGGAGCTCCATCAGGCGCTCCGTGGCGCCCGCGGCGCGTTGCACTTCGCCCAGCGTTTCCGCGAGCGCGCCGATGCTGCCGGCGACGATCGCCGAATACAGGATGAACTGGCCCAGCTCGCCGCCCGTCATGGTGCCTTGGACGACGGCGTGCGCCCCCATCCACAGCACGAACACGATCGAGCCGAACACCAGCAGGATCGCGACCACCGTGAGTAGCGAGCGGGCGCGAATGCGCCGGATGGCAGTGGCGAACGCCTGCTCCACGGCGCTCCCGAAGCGGTTCGCCTCGATGCGCTCGTGCGTGTAGGCCTGCACGATGTTCATGGCGTTGAGCACCTCGCCCGCCATGGCGGAGGCATCCGCCACCCGGTCCTGCGAATCGCGCGACAGCCGGCGAACGCGCCGGCCGAAGGCGATGATCGGCAGGATCGTCGCCACCAGCAGCACGAGGATTACCGACGAGAGTTTCACGCTGGTGACGAACATCATCGCCAGGCCGCCGATGAACAGCAGCGAGTTGCGCACCGCCATCGAGATGCTGGTTCCCACCACGGATTGAATGAGCGTGGTGTCGGTGGTGAGGCGCGAGAGCACTTCGCCCGTGCGCGTGACCTCGAAGAATTGCGGACTCTGCATCACCACGTGCCGGTAAACGGCGTTGCGGATGTCGGCGGTGACGCGCTCGCCCAGCCATGACACGGCGTAGAAACGTGCGGCCGTGGCCATCGCCAGCACGCACGCCACGCCGAAGAGCGCGATGAACGCGCGGTCGACGGCCTGCGGGTTGCTGACCCCGCTCGCGCCGAAGCCCAGGTCGATCATCTGCTTGAACGCGTACGGAATCGCGAGCGTGGCGCCCGCAGCGACGAGGAGGGCGAGTGCCGCCCACGCGAACTGGCGGCCGTACGGGCGCAGAAAAGGCAACAGGCCCTTGAGCGTGGCGATCGAGCTCTTGCGGCGGACCTCTTCTGCGGGGGCGGGGGTGTTCATGGGAAAGCGGCGGGGGAGGCCGACGGCGGTGAGATTTCCATTTTCCGGTAAGGGCTTTCGGTCGGGAACTTTTTGGGCCCGGAAAGGGCTATAGTCTCGCCGCGTTCGGGCGTCAGTGTCGACCCGCCCCCGCGTTCCATCAACCTCGTTGACAGGATTTCGAATGACCAAGCTCCTTGCGTTCGTGATCGCCGCCTTTGTTGTGTCCCTCGCCGCCACGGATGTCGAAGCCAGCAAGAAGCGTTTCGGCGGCGGCAACAGCGTCGGGCAGCAGCGCTCGGCCCCCGCCCAGCGCGAGGCCGCGCCGCCCGCCAGGCCGGCCCAGGGCCAGCCGTCGCAGGCCCAACCCGCCCAGCCGGCTCAGGCCGCGCCCGGGAAACCTGCGCAACCCGCCGCGCAAGGGTTCATGAGCAAGTGGGGTGGCGTGATTGCCGGCCTCGGCATCGGCGCGCTGCTCGGCTCGCTCTTCGCCGGTGGCCTCGGCAGCATCGGCTCGCTGCTCCTCGCTCTTCTCGCGGGTGTTGCAATCTTCTTCGTGGTGCGCATGCTGATGGCGCGTCGCGCGGCCCCGGCTGCGGCCGCGGCGGCCCCGGGCGCCTCGCCGGTGGAGTTCTCCCGCGTCGAGCCCACCATGCCGGACACCAAGCCTGTCGTTCCGTCCATTGGCGGTGGCGTGAACATTCCGCCGATCGGCAGTGGCCTGGGCAGCGCCGAACCCGCGCCGGCCGTCGAGGCCCCGCAAGCGCCGCAACTGCCGCCGGGCTTCGAGAAGGAGCCGTTCCTGCGCGTGGCGAAGACATCCTTCATTCGCCTGCAGGCGGCCAATGATGCCGGTGACCTGGACGACATCCGCAACTTCACCACGCCGGAGATGTTCGCCGAGCTCTCGATGCA
>JAFMJY010000135.1 GCA_017853245.1 Burkholderiales bacterium
CGAGCAGGCAATAGAGGATCGTTCCGGCGATGGCGAGCTTGGTTCCGAACAGCCGGGACAGCACGATGAAGACAATCATCGGGCCGAGGTTCTCGGCGGTGAATCGTGCCAGGCGGAGCAATTGCTTCGCGAGGCCTGATCCGCCTTCCGGTGGGGCTGCGCTCATGAGGTCACCTCCGGGCACGGGGTTGTCGCTGCGGCCAACGCGCTCGCCAGTTGCCCGCGGGCCCGGGCGTCGGCGAGCAGCGCTTCGCAAAAGCGCCCAGTGTCTCCCGATTCGATCGCGTTGCATACCGCGCGCCAGAATGCAGCGAAGCTGTCGCTCCCGGCGACCGTGAAGTCCGCAGGCGCATTGTCCAGCGTGGCGGCAATGCGGCAGGGCGCATCGGGCGCGGTGGTGAAGGCCCGGTCGATCGTGGCGGTGGCGCGCGGGCCGAGCACCTGGAGCCGGTTCACGTAGCCGGTAGTCGCGCCGAAGTGGCCGGTGAGGGTTCGCCCTCCGGGGTAGCTGGCGACGAGGCTGAAGCCCGTGTCGCCCGCCAGCCCGCGCGCGAGGACAAGCTCGGGCGCGGCATTGAAGAAGATCCGCCCGGCCGACATGGCATAGGGGCCCAGGTCCAGTTCAGTGCCGCCGCCGAGCGCAGCCTGGCGCCGGAAGTTCGATGCCGGCAGCGGTGGAAAGCTGAAGGCCGCCACGAGCTGTGTCGGCGCTGTGCCGGCCTCCGCGAAGAACCGGCGGACCGCGTCGATCTGCGGGTGAAAGGCGTAGACGGTAGCCTCGGCCAGCAACTTCCCGCGCGCGCCAGCGAGGCGCGCCAGCGCCTCGGCTTCCGCGAGCGTCACCGTGGCCGGCTTGTCCAGGACGACATGCCGTCCTGCGTCGAGCGCCATGGCGGCCAGGCCTGCGTGCAAGTCGTTGGTGGTCGAGATCCAGGCGAGGCTCGCGGCACTCTCGCGCACCGCCTCCTCGTAGGAGCGGTAATCGAGGCCAGCCATGGTCGCCGGACGCGCGAAAGGCGGCGAGCCGCTGCGCGAGGCGACGTCGACGGCCGTGATGCCGCAGGCCGCCAGCGCCGGGAGCACGCGGCGGCGGGCGATATCGGAATGGCCGAGCAGCAGCAGGCGCATGGCGTGGCCCCGTCAGCGAGACAGAACGCGAGCCAGCCCGGACGACCACCCGCCGGGCCCGTCCCAGACCGGCTCGACCACGGGCATTCCGGGGAGCCCGAATCGTGCGGGGGTGAGCCGCCCCAGCGCGGCCAGGATGCGAAGCTCGGCAAGTGCCAGGTCATGTTGGGCCTGATTGGCGGCGAGCTTGGCGTTGACCAGGTCGCGCCGGCCGTTCAGCACGTCGAGCACCGTGCGCAGACCGAGCCCCTGTTCGCGCCGGAGTCCCTCGAGGGCCACCGAGTTGGCGCGAACCTGCGTGTCCCGGGCCTTGAGCTCCGCGATCGCCACGCCCCGGCTGTCCCAGGCGTTGGCGGCGTCCTGGGCAACGTGGTTGCGCGCCTGCTCCAGCTGCGCCTGTCGCTGGCGCTCCCCGTCGCGACTGGCCCCCAGGCGCGCGGCGGGAGCGCCTCCCTGGTAGAGCGGCATCACGAACTGGAGCCCGATCGAGTACTTGCGTTTGGTGCCCGAGCTGGCGCCGAGGAAGTCGAACTCGTTCGAGAAGGCGGCGACGAGTCGCACCTTCGGCAGGGTCTGCGAGCGGGCGATGGTGATGTCGGCCCGGGCCGCGTCCACCTCGTGCCGGGCGCGGCGTATGAGCGGGTTGGCCTCCACGGCCTCCCGGATTGCCTCGGCTCGGCTTGGCGGCAGGTCGGCCGCCGGCGGAAGCGGCGCGAGCTCCCCCGGCTCCTCACCAACCCAGCGGCGGAATGCGATCGACGCAGTGGCGAGTTGTCCCTCGGCCTGCGCGAGGTCGGCACGCCCCGCCTCGACGCGCTCGATGGTCTGGTCGACATCGGTTCGCGTGGCGTCCTGCCGGCGGAACGCCCGGTCGACTGCCTGTTGCTGGGTGAGCAAGCCCTCGAGGGCTTCCTTCGCCGCCCTGACATTGTCCTGGGCGAGGATCACGTCCGCGTAAGCCACGGCCACGTTGAGCATCAACGCCTGCAGCGAGTCGGCCAGGGCGGCCCGCTGCGCAGCCGTGCCGGCACGCGCCTTGTCCACGCCCGCCTCAATGGCGCCGCCCCGGTAGAGCGAGTACTCGGCGTTCACGGACCACAGGCGGGTGACGTAGCTGCTGACGCTGTCGGCCGGGGGCAGGCCGAAATAAACGAAGCTCCGCTCCTGGTCCACCTTGCGCCCGACCCCGAAGCTCGCGGTGACAGTGGGCCACCGCTCGGCTTCGGCCAGCGGGATGCTTTCGGCGGCGGCTGACAGTTGCGCTGCAGCCGAGCGAATGCCGGCGTTGCGCTCCCATGCCGCCGCCACGGCGCCAGCGAGCGTCTGCGCAGCGGCCGCCATCGTGCAACCCAACGCCATGCCGAGTGCCACGACGGCACGGCGTGTGGCCCGCGCGGTGCTCGGCCGCCGAGTCATGGCTTGGCCGACCAGTCCGACCAGCGCTTCGTCACGCGCTCGTCGTGCGGCAACGGATCGTCGGGTGTGACTGGCAGCGCCAGGCCGGCGGCGTTCAGCGCGCCGGCGGCGGCGAGCAGCTGCAGCTGCGCGAGGATTCGGTCGCGCTCGGCCTGCGCCGCGGCAAGGCGCGCGGTCTCGAGCTCTCCGCGGGCGTTCAGCACCTCGAGGATCGTGCGATGGCCGTGGCTGCGGCCGATTTCGACGCCACGCAGGGCAAGCGCGGATGACTCGATGCCCTGCCGAGAGCTTGCGAGAGATTCCACCGCCGCCGAGAGGGTGTGCCAGGCGCTCACCGTGTTCTCGACCACGCTGCGCCGCGCCTCATCGAGGGCGTGCTCGGCAACGGCGGCCTGACTTCGAGCGGCGCGGACCTGGGCGCCGACGGCGCCGCCCGCGTACAGGGGAATCGACACGCGGCCGAGCAGCATCTGCTGCTCCAGCCGCAGCGTCTGGGCGTCGGAGCCGGTGGTGGCAATGCCCTGGTATTCGGCGCTCACGCTGGGCAGCGCACCGGCACGCGCCGCGGTGATGCCTTCCCGGGCCGCATCGCGGGCGCCCGTGGCGGTGGCGAGCGAGGGATTCGCCACGGCAGCCTGGCGCAAGGCCTCCTCCAGTCGTGCGGGTACCCCGGCGATCTCCGGCAGGGCGAGCGGCGCAGCCGGTGTTGGCGGCACGCCGATCACGGCCTGATAGTTCGCCTCGGCAGCACGGACGCCGCTTTCCCCCCGAGCCCGGTTCGCTTCCGCCTGGGCGAGGCGCGCCTCGGTCTGGCCGAGGTCGGTGACCGTGACGTCCTTGCGCTCGAACTGCAGCCGGGTTGCCACGAGTTGCTGCCGCAGGTCCCGCTCAGTCTCCTCGTACACCGAGAGCTTGCGTCGCGCGAGCCACAGGTCGAGGTAGGCCGCGGAGGCGGACAGCAGCACCTGTTGCTCGGCGTTGCGCAGGCTGCCCCGCAGTGACAGGGCCTGGGCCTGGGCGCTGCGCACCTGGGCCTGGACCCCGCCGCTGCTGTAGAGCGTCTGTTGCGCGTCGAGGTAGCCGAGCCGCTGGTCGTTGTACCGGTAGGTGTAGCCCTTGGGCTCGGTGCTGAAGGGCCACTGGTCGTAGCGCGCGACGCCATAGGAGGCGATGGAAAGCACGTTTGGCCGCGTGCCCGACAGGGCGATGGCGACGCCTTCGTCGCCGGCCGAGAGTTGCGACCGGGCGATGGCCATTGTCGGGTTGAGCGTGTAGGCCTTCGCGAGCACATCGCGAAATTCGTCCGCGGTCGCGGCTCCGGTGAGCGCATACGCGGCCACCCACGCGGCTGCTCGCGCAAGCACTGCTGAACGGGTGACCTTGCTCATTGCCCGAGGTCGAGCCAGGCCCGGCGCGCGGCGCGCAGGAAGGAGGCGTTGTCCCACAGAGTCACCGGCAGCGACAGCTGCGTCGCCGTGAGCCCGCCGGTTGAGGCGAGCAGCTTCAGCTCGGCGATGGTCAGTGCGTTTTGCGCCTTGGCGAGGGTTGCGCGGCCATTGACCGAGTCGCGCAGCGCGTCGAGGGTTTCGAGGAACGAGCGCATGCCAAGCCGGTACTGGCGATCGACGCTCACATGGGCGCGCGCGGCCGCCTCGGATTGCGCAGCCCGTGTGGCGACGACCTGCCGGGCTGTCGTCACCCCTTGCCAGGCCTGGCGCACCGTGGCGGTGGTGGCGGCCTCGCTGTCCTCCAGGTCGAAGCGCCGCTGGGCGACGAGGTAGCCCGACTGGCGGACGACGGCAGTCGACCCGCCGCCGTTGAAGAGGGGGACCGTGATCCTGACCCACGCCTCCCGATCCTGCTCCCGTATCGTCCCGATGGCGGCTTCCCGGGCGTAGAGGTAGGTCGCGCTCGCGTCGACCGCCGGCAGCCAGTTGCCCACCGCGACGTCGACGCCGGCGTGCGCCGCGTCGAGCGCGTGGCGTGCGGCGACGACCGCAGGGTTGCGCTGCAGCGCAATCGCGATGGCTGCGCCCTCGTTCGGCGCCGGGAGTGGCAGCCCCCGGGTGTCGGGAATGCCTGCGGCCGGCCTTCCCACCGCGGCCTCGAAGGCGGCGCGGGCGCTCGCCAGCCGCGCCCGGGCTTGGCTCAGGTCTGCACGCGCTGACGAGAGCCTCGACTGCGCCTGCGCCACATCGGTCACGGCCCGGTCCTGG
Organism: Burkholderiales bacterium; assembly: GCA_017853245.1. Taxonomy (GTDB): domain Bacteria; phylum Pseudomonadota; class Gammaproteobacteria; order Burkholderiales; family Usitatibacteraceae; genus FEB-7. Next base: position 4,761 of record JAFMJY010000135.1, read on the forward strand.
TAGCGGGCCATGAGCGACACCCCCTCCAGGGCCTTGGCGAGCGCTGCCTCGTACTCCTGCGCCAGCGCGAGGCTTGCCTCGGCAAGAACGATGTTCGCGGCGGCGGCGCCCACCTGGAACAGCACATCCTGCTCGGTGCCGACCGACTGGGCGAGCTGGACGCCGACCTGCGCCTCGGCGGCGCGCACGCCGGCGGCGAGGGCGCCTGCGCGATAGAGGGACTGGGTCGCCGACGCCTGCACTTTTCGGGGGTCATAGCGGAAGGAGGCCGACTGCGGCTCGGCAACGCCGTAGGCCGCGAACGTCTCCCACTGGTTGCCGGTGAGCCGCCCGAGGCTGCCTTGCAGCCCCAATGTCGGACGCATCGCCGACAGCGCCAGGGACACTTTCTCGTCGGCAACGCGAACCTTGTCCCGGGCGGCCGCGAGCGTCGGGTTGCCCTGGTAGCTGTCGGCCATCGCCTGTCGCAGGGACTCCGCGCGGGCGACGCCGGCAATGCAGGCGAGGCAGAGCGCTGTCACCGACATCGTCGCGGCGGCTCGCCACAGGGGAGCGGCTGCGCGCCCGTGCCGGCAGTGGCGCAGGTCGGGAGCGGTGGGCGGTGGAGGCACGGTCACCCGTTGCGGCGCCGTCAGGCCTGCTTGCGCACGAGCGCGGCGAACTCTTTGTCGAGGGCGACC